>VBLP01000302.1 GCA_005887925.1 Deltaproteobacteria bacterium
TCCTGATTTGTTTTCGGGGATTTTCGGACCGAGGGCAGGAAGTCCTCGCGGTGACACGTCCCGACGGCGCAAAACGACCGCGGTAACCTCCGCACCTGCGGCCTTTCGCCGGGGACGTCGGGGTTCACTCGGCGACCACGGTTCTGTTCCGGATCCAGAACGAGAAATTCAGGACCCGGGGCATTGCTACAGGGCACAGGGCTGTGAGCGGGGCGTCCGCATCAGCCTGGTCAGCTTCCACGCGCCGGTCACAGGCCGCCCTGCGGTCTCCCGAGGTCGGTTGGGCCTCCGCCGTCCCGCCGCCGCCCTCCGGCGGAGCTGGCCTGGGCGCGGCGCGCCGTGCGGATCTCGACCGGGCAGCTCTGCCAGCTGCTCGGCATCGACCAGCAACGCCACGCGTCGGCCGGGCCCCGAGCCCGAGCGCGCCGAGCTCGGTGATCGCGTCGTCTTCGAGGCTCACGGCGGCGACTATATCCACCGCGATGACCGCGCACAGCGCCCCGACCGCCTGTCTCGTCCGGGATGATGCTCAGACGCTGCCGAGCGCGAGCCGATCGCAAGAGCACGATGCCGATGCTCGCCAACGTCTTGCTGCGCAGGGTCCCGGCAGACTCCTGGTCGCTATCCCGAGCCTTCCAGGCCATCCGCGGCTCCGTCTTCAGCCCCCGATCCTGGCGCGCCGAATCGTGCCCGGCGCTCAGATCTTCTTGTTCCGGCGCTGCTGGAGCGAGTACGGCCGGTGCGAGGATTTCTTGTCGATCCATAGGGGGGCTTTCCCACACCCCCCCTCTGGGGGCTCGCCCGGCAAAGCCGGTCGATTCACCCCTCCGCGCGTCGCGTCGCGCGGCCCAGTACCTGTAGGTCCGAGCGCTCAGATCTTCTTGTTCCGCCGCTGCTGGAACGAGTACGGCCGGTGCGAGGATTTCTTGTCGCCATCCTCGCCCTCCGCGTCGACGGGGGTGCCGACCAGCGGCTCCTCGGCGCCCGGCCGGAACTTGATCGACGCCATCGGGCTGTCGCCGACCAGGACGCGGTCGCCCGAGCCGAGCAGGGTGTCCATGCCCTCGAGCTTGTCGATGTCGTCGAGGATGTCGTCGACCGTCGCGTAGCGCTCGCTGCGCGAGTCGCGCGTCATCCGGTCGAAGATGTCGTCGATGCCGCGCGGCAGGTTGGGGTTGATCTGCGACGGCATCGGCGAGCGGCGGCCCGGCAGCTTCCGGGTCAGGAGCTCGTAGAAGATGATGCCGAGCGCGTAGATGTCGCCCTGCGGGCCGCTCGTCATCGGATCGGAGTACAGCTCCGGCGCCATGTACGCGACGTTGCCCATGCCGACGTAGATCTGCCGGATCACCGCGTGGTCGCGCTCGACGATGCGGGTGAAGCCGAAGTCCGAGACCTTCATGTTGCCGTAGCCGTCGATCAGGAGCTGCTCGGGCTTGAGCCCGCGGTGGTAGACCCGCTGGGCATGGGCCGCGCGCAGCGCGTGCAGCGTCTGCAGCAGGTACTTGAACACCAGCTCGACCGGGATCTCCTCGGCGTCGTTGATCAGCCGGCGCGCCGAGCCGTTGGGCGCCAGCTCGGTCACCACATTGGGAAACTCGGTCCACAGGTTGACGTCGTGGATCGGCAGGATGTTGGGGTGCGCCAGGTTGCCCCAGGCGCGGACCACGTCGGTGAACCGCCGCACGATCTCGTTGCGCTGGTCGTCGCTGAAGAACCCGAACAGGTCGCGGATCTCCTTGAGCGCGACCTCGCGGTTGAGCGCGACCTGGCGCGCACGATACACCGTGCCCATGCCGCCCGAGCCGATCGAGGCGAGCTTCTCGTAGCGGTTCTCGACGTCGGCGCCGAGCTGGATCTCGCCGCCGACCGCCGCCGACGGCCGGCCGCCCGACGTCGTGATCTTGTTCGGCGGTTCCTTGCGCGGCAGCGGCTGCGCCGACGACGGCTCGCGGACGTCGCGCGCCGGGATCGCCGAGCTCAGCACGCCCGACTGCGTGCCCATCGGCACCGCGCCGGTCTGCACCGCCATCGCGCGGCTCTGGCGCAGCTTCTTGAAGTGGCTGACCGCGCGCTCGGTGAACTCGACGAGGTTGCCGCCGTTGACCACGGTCTCGCCCTCGGGGCTGACCTCGAGGCTCTCGGTCGTGCGGTCGTGGCGCAGGTACCCTGCCTTCTCGAGGAAGCCGATGTACTCGCCGAACGGGATCGACACCGCGCCCTCGCAGACGCGCCGGATGTCATCGTAGCGGTTCTGGCGGCCGTAGCGCGCCTCGGCCATGACATTGGCGAGAATGAAGCGGGCCTCCTCGCAGAGGACTTCCTTCGTGACCTTCGCGCGGCCTTCCATCCGGCGAATTGTAGGCATCCGGCGCAGTGAGGGTCAATTCGGCGGAACGCCCTCCACGCGCAGCCGCTCGACGAGCGGCCGGTCCGCCGGCAGGATGTCCCAGGCCGCCAGGTCGCCGGCATCGACCCATGCGAGGTCGGCGACCTCGACCGCGCGCGGCACGCCGTCCGCGCCGTGCGCCGATTCGGCGACGATCCGGCACACATAGACCAGCATCACCAGATCGAACTCCGGGTAGGCGTGAAACAGCACGTCCCAGATCCGGCCGACCGCGACCGTGACCCCGATCTCTTCGCGCAGCTCGCGGACCAGCGCATCGACCGGCGCCTCACCCGGCTCGACCTTGCCGCCGGGGAACTCCCACTGGCCGCCGAGCGCCTGATCGGCGCGGCGCTGCGTGATCAGGACGCGGCGATCGCCGCCGACGATCAGCCCCGCGACCACCAGCTTGCGCGCGCGGGGGGTCATCCCGCAGGAGCCTCTCGGGCCGAGGTGTCGTCGGGCCCCTCCCCCGCGATCGATCTCTTGCCCTCGATCATAGCAGCGCGATCCGGTCGACGAACCGCGTCGTGCACGGCGGGCCGTCGGCGTGGCGATACGCGATCGTCCGGCCGCGCTCGGCCGCGAAGATCGTCGACGAGCGCGTGCCGTACGCCGCCGTGTGGATGCACGTCGCCGTCAGCTCGCGGGCCACGTCGGCCGGCAGGTGCGACGGCGGCGGGTCGACGCGTGTGTGATCGGCGAGCGCGGCCTCGAGCGCCGGCACCACCGCCGGCCACGCCAGATCCGCGCGCTCGATTGATCCCACGGGGGAGGCCCCCCGCCTCGCCGGCGGAGCCGCCGGGGCCCCCACCCCCCGCGATCGCGCTTCCGCGATCGCACCGCGCAGCCGGTCCGCGCGCGGAAACCCCGGAGCACCGAGCCGATCGTTGCACAGCACGTGGATGCCGCGCGGCAGCCGCTCGATCTCGAGCGTGCCCTCGCGCCGGGCGTACGCGATCGACACCCCGCGTGCGTCGCCCCACACCAGGTTCATGCTCGCGTAGCGCGTCGGATCGAGCGCCGCGACGTGGCCGTCCGGATCGCCCGCCGCGATCAACTCGCGGACCGCGAGGCCGCGCGACCTGAGCCCGGGCGCCACGGGCGCCAGCGCCCGCTGGTTGGTCACCGCGGCGAACCGGCCGGCCGCGTGGATCGCCAGCCAGGTCCCCCCCGACAGCTCGTCGACGCCGCCCGCGATCCGGTCGCCGAGCGACTCCGGCGGACGCGTCGGCCGCGCGTAGACCTCGTCGCGATTTGCCGCAACGACGAGCGGCGCGCCGACGACGACTTCGAGCAGAATGGCGATCGTGCACATCGACGACAAATCCACAGCAAGAGTCTGCTGCGCGCCTTGCATGTGAGGCTTCCGGACCCTACAGTGCCGCGAGAATGAGACTGTATCCAGGGAAGGTCGATACGATCGCGGCCGAGATCATCACCACGCTGACACAGGCGGGTGATATCGAGGTCAGCGATTCCAACGAGGCGCAGCTCGACGCTGCTGCCGTCCTGAAGGAGTACATCCGGGTCGACAAGGAGCTCACCGAGCGGGCCAAGGACATCCTGGAAATTCGTGGCCTTCCCTACTCTCATCTCGGGCGCACCAAGCGCCAGCTCGCGGACCAGAAGGAGTTCGGTCTCGGCGAAGACGGCCTGTCCTGGATTGCCAACCAGATGCTCGAGGCGTTCATGTCGTCGCGCCACATCGATGAAGTGTTCGCCGACGACGTGATCATGCGCCGGAAGATCAAGGAGATCTGCAAGAAGCACATGCAGCTCGACGAGGCGATCGATCAGGAGGTCCGCGACCGGATCAAGAACCTCGAGGAGGGCACCTCGGCGTGGGACGTCGAGTACGCCAAGGTTCTCGAGCAGATCAAGCACAAGCACGGCGTCAAGGAGTGATTGCTCCCCGGTGTTCACCGGCGGCGCGGATCGTATGGGACCCCATCGATCGGCTTGACAGAGCCGGCGCCTCGCGCCGCCCCCGCGGCGCCCGACGCGATGCGCCGACGAAGAACCACCGCGCTCCCCGGCGCATGCATCGAAAAACTGCGTGCGCGACGGCGCGCCGCCATCGATTCGCCGCCGTTCCGTCGTTCTTTCTTGCTCCCGTCCGCGATGCAGGCAGAGTGAAGATATGGGCGCCTTTGGCTGTACGTCCTGCGCCACCCGGCCGGTCACGCGCTGCGGCCGCTGCAACTGCACCCGCTGCGAGGTGCACGCGCTCGAGGCCGGTGAGCGCTGCGATCGCTGCGAGAACGACTGGCAAGACGATCTCGTAACCCGGCGCGCCGCCAAGCTCATCTTCGCCCCGCCGCTCGCGATCTTCGCCGGCGGCCTGCTGTTCGGCCTGCTCCTGCCGGTCTCGCTCGGCGGCGCGATCGGCGCCGTCGTCATGTGCACCCTCGCCTGCCTCACCGCGCTCGCCGCGGGCGCCGGCGTGTGCCGCCTCGTCGACGGCAGCGCGCGCGCGATGTTCCTGCGCGAGCACACCGGCGGCCTGCCGCCCGCGCGCCTTTTGCCCTCGCCCCCCCGCCAGCGCTGAGCGCACCACGACCGGGGCCGCCGGTGATGTAGGATTCGCTCGTGAGCACCCGTTCCGTCCGCCATATCACGAACGTGCGTGCCCGTCGCCGTGCTGCGATCACGCGACGCCTCGACGAACTGTTCGCGGACCCCACGATCGCCGAGGAACAACGCCGGTCCGCTGCCGAGCTCGACGCGGCCGGTTCGAGCTGGAACGATGAGCGCTGGTGATCCGATCCGGCAACACGCCTGGCAACGCGCCGGACCTCACCTCGCAGACTACGTCGGCAGGCCGAGCGCCTCGCGGACCTCGCCGACCACCATCTCGGCCAGCCGCAAGATCATCCGCGGCGATCCATAGGGGACTTGCGTCGCGTCGCGCGGCCCTGCACGTGCCGGCCCTGTGCTCGACCATTCGTCGCTCTACGTCGGCAGGCCGAGCGCCTCGCGGACCTCGCCGACCACCATCTCGGCCAGCCGCAAGATCATCCGCTCGCCTTCTTCGATCGTCGCGGCCGCCGGGTCGCCCGCGTAGGCCAGCTCCATCCCCATCGCCGCGAACGTCGTCACGCCGGCGTCGAGCTGCTTGGACAGGCTGATCGGGACGGGCGGCAGCACGCCGCGCACCGCGTCGTCGACCATCTCGGGCGCCGCCGCGAGCATGATCGACGTCTCGTACAGGCCGGCGTGGCAGGCGCCGCTCTTGAACTCGGCGTCGAGCGTGCGCGCCCACTTCTTGGTCAGCGGGCACGCGACGCTGACCTGGTTGCCGCGGCCGGCCACCGCCGCGCGGACGGCCGCGTCGTGCGCCGGCTCGAGGTGGTTGTTGACCAGGCAGACGTGGCGGATGCCCTGCGCGAGAAGGCCATCGCAGATCGCCGCCAGGTAGGCGGTGAGCGCCGCGGCGGGCACCGAGACGGCGCCGGCGAAGCCCTGGGCGCAGTCGGTGACCCCGTAGCTCACGGCGGGCGCGATCACCGCCGTGAGCGGGCCCTTCTTCGCGAACAGCTCGGTCGCGCGCACGCACGCCGCCGCCGAGATCACGACGTCGGTGCCCAGGGCCAGGTGCGGCCCGTGCGGCTCGGTCGAGCCGATCGGCACCAGCGCGACGACCGGCTTCTTGGCGTCGAGCAGCGCGCGCAGGCTCGCGGTGGTGTGTCGGGCCAGGAACTTCTCGGTTGTCACGGGGACTCGACCAGATCACCGCGCCGGTCGCGTTCGATCAAGAGCTTCTTGTCGATCTTGCCGCGATCATTCTTCGGCAGGTCATCGACGAACACGACCCAGCGTGGATACTTGTGCTTGGACAGCCGGGCCTGGACGTGGGCCTTGAGCTCGTGCGCGAGCGCCCGGTGGTCGCGGCCGCGCGCTTCCGGGCGCAGCACGATCACCGCTTTGGGCTTGACGAGCCCCGCGTCGTCTGCCGGGATGACCGCGGCGACCGATACCGCGGGGTGGCCGAGCAGGCAGTCCTCGACCTCGCGCGGCGCGACGAAGATGCCGCCGACCTTGAACAGGTCATCGGCGCGGCCGCTGAACCACAGGTAGCCGCGCCCGTCGATGTGGAACAGATCGCCCGTCCGGCACCAGTGGCCGTGGAACGTCTTCCAGCTCTTGTCGCGATCCTGGAAGTAGCCGTGCGCCACGCTGTCGCCCTTGACCCACAGGACGCCGATCTCGCCCGGCGGCAGCGCCGGTGCGCCCGCGCCGTCGGCGTCCTCGGGCAGGATCTTCAGCGTGTAGCCCTCGACCGCGCGGCCGAGCGAGCCCGGCATCACGTCGCCCGGGCGGTTCGAGCAGTAGATGTGGAACATCTCGGCGCTGCCGATGCCGTCGTACACCGCGCCGCCGAACCGCTCGACGAACCGGCGCAGCAGCGGCTCGGGCAGCGCCTCGCCCGCCGACAGGTGGAACCGCACCGACGACAGATCCAGCCCCGGCCCTCCCGCCGCGCGGCGCTCGTCGTCGAGGTCGAGCAGCTTGCCGAGCATGGTCGGCACGTTGGTGACGATGGTCGGCCGGTAGCGCGCGATCGCATCGGCCACCGTCTCGGCCGTCGGCCGCTCGCTGAACAGCCCGACCGTCGCGCCGACCGCGAACGGAAACCACAGGTTGGTCCCGGTCGCGTAGCCGAAGAACAGCCGCGGCACGCTGATCGCCACATCGGACTCGGTGTAGCCCAGGGTGCGCCTGGCGTAGACCTCGGTGTTGAACGCGAAGTCGCGATGGCTGTGCATCGCCGCCTTCGGCCGCCCGGTCGACCCCGACGTGAACAGCCAGATCGCCGGGTCGTCGCGCCGGGTCGCCGGCAGCGCCACCGCCGGATCCGCCGCCGCGATCGCCGCCTCCAGCGAGGCGACGCCGGCTCGCCTCGCCTGTCCGAACTGGCGCATCAGCTCCATCCCCGGGCCGATCGGGGCCTCCGGATCCTCGCCGGTGGCTGCATCGGGCGCGAGCACCACCCCGGTCAGGTGCGGCAGATCGGACAGCCGCGGCGCCAGCGCCTCGGCCACCGCCGGCGTCGTGATCAGCACCGCCGCCCGGACGTAGCCCAGCACGTACGCCAGGTCGTCCGGCGGCGCCGCCGGGTTGCCCATCGTCACCACGCCGCCCGCCGTCAGCGTCGCGAAGATGCTCCACGCGAACGGCGGCACATCCGGCAGCACGATGTACACCCGCTGCTCCGGCGCGAGCCCGTGCGCGACCAGCGCCCGCGCCAGCGCGCGCGATCGCGCCGCGACCTCGGCGTACGTCCACGTGCGCTCGCCGAAGCGCAGCGCCACCTTGTCGCCCTTGCCCTCGCGCAG
>VBLP01000303.1 GCA_005887925.1 Deltaproteobacteria bacterium
TGTTACCCGCGCGGCGCGTTGCGTCGACTGATCCGCGCGCATAGAAGACAGCGATGAGCCCAGTATCGGCGACAGCGAGCACCAGCACGGCTTGTTCTTCCAGGGACCCGACGGTGGAGCAGTCGCTGGCTCGACGCCGCAGGTCCAGCGGCAGCGCCACAGCGGCCAGCGCGGCACGCATGAGATTGACCTGAGCGACCTGGTGGCAGCGTCGACCCGGTCGACCGCTGGATGCGGTGGGCGTACGCTCGTGGGGTGAAGTCCCTCGTCGATCGCCAGCCGCGAGATGCGACGCCAGTGCCGCGCCGAGCTCCGCCGGGAGGCGTTGGCATGGCAGCCCGACGGCCTTCTCGAACCGCGTGTCTCGATCTGCGGCGCGCGGCGCCAACCGTGGGCGATCATGCCGAAGCTCGCGTCGAAGAGCGACAGCCCACGCTGCACCACGCTGGCCGTCAGGTCAGCGGCTCGAAGAGCCGCACGAAGCGCGCCGCGAGCTGGGCCTCGGCGTCGTCGAGCATCGGCCGACCCGGACGCGCGGCGACGCTCGGAGTGCTCGACGTCACCGGCTGAGCTAGCCTGCCACCGCAGCATGCCCGCCATGAACGTACTCGCGATCCCCGGTAGCCTTCGTGCCACGTCGTCCAACGCCGCGCTGCTGCGCGCCGCGGCACGCGTGGCCCCACCGGGCACCGCGATCACGCTCTACGATGGACTCGGTGAGCTGCCGCACTTCAGCCCGGACCTCGACGTCGATCCGATTCCACCGGCGGTGGCCGCGCTGCGTGCCCAGATCGGCGCCGCCGACGCGCTCGCCATCTCGAGCCCGGAGTACGCCCACGGCATGCCGGGCTCGCTCAAGAACGCGCTCGAATGGCTGGTCTCGGCCCTCGAACCGATCGCCAAGCCGGTGCTCCTGGTCAGCGCCTCCCCCGGCGGTGCGGCGCACGCCCATGCACAGCTGCTCGAGGTCCTGCGCACGATGAACCTGCGGGTGATCGACGGCGGCGCGCACGTGTTCTCGCGCGCGAAGCTCGACGCCAGCGGCGCGGTCACCACGCTCGATCTCCTCGCGGCACTATCGGCCGGGTTTGCCCGGCTCGCCGAGGCCTGCGCGGCGAAGCAGCCGTCACTGTAGGCCCGCGGTTACGGGAGCCGCCCCGACGCGGCGCGAGCGTCGCCAGCTCCAACGACCGCTCGACGACGTCGGCGATCCACCAGACGCGCGAGAAGACCACATCGCCGAGGCCGCACCCACTCACGGGCAGATCATCTGAACGCTCCCCAACGCCCACGATATATCGAGGGATCACGCGGCAGCGACGATGACGATGCCGGCTGCGAGCGCGAGGCACAGCGGCGCGTAGATGCAGGTATCGAGACGCGCGAACCGTGTGCCTCGCACCCGCTTGAACAGCCCCACGAGCCGGAAATCGCCGACCCCTCGCGCAGCGAGCACCACTGCCACGCCCAGTGCGCCGACCCGGATGAGCGCCGGCGGCAGACCGCCGATCGCGAACAGCTTGCCCTGCAGCGCCACGAGCGCAGCCGCGATCTCGAGCAGCGTGGCGACGGTCAGGGTCAAGGCCGGCGCCGGCGTGAAGGCAGGCCGGCCATCGACCTCGGGGAGGACGGCACTGGCTCCCGCCCTGACTATCCCGGCGGTTCCACTCAGCGCCCAGTAGACGTGGAGGCCGCCGATGGACGCCAGCGTCCCGGCGACAATCCAGGCTACGACCGCGACCATCATGGCCAGAACACAGCGCTCGGAGTGCTACCAGCCATCGTGCAACCGTAGTCCAGATCGCCGCGAAGCGCCCGCGCTCGTCACCTGCTTTCTTGTCGGGGCCGAAGGTCTCTTCGAGCGCCGCCGTCGACACGAGCTGAGGCCGGCCGTCTGGTCCCTGGAAGAACAAGCCGTGTCGGTGATCGCCTTCGAAAGCGCCGGGTTCGGCGACGATGTCTCGGCTCGGGCCTGCACTCGATCGCGGCTCGCCGCCGCGGCCGTGACCTCTGAAGTGCACGACCGCACCTGCGGCCTGCCGCGTGCCGCTGCCAGGAGATGTGGCCATCGGCGGTCCACGCCAGCCGGTCATGGGCAAACGCGGGTCGCGCGCCATGTTCGACTTCTAGCGGCGACGCCAGCACCGAGGTCCCTCACGAGATGTCGCCGGCGCCGCGCACGCCGAACACCCTCATCGGTGGCTTCCGTCTAGCGAGCGTCACCTCGCCCAGCGGTATCAACGCCGCGCGGCCCTCGGGCGACAGGGCCTCGGCCAGGTGCTCGGACACGGCGATCGGCGCCTGGAGCTTGCTGGTCACAGCCTCCAGCTGCAACGCGGTAACGACCACGTCGCCCAGGACGGTAGGCTCCTTGCGATCGGCGCTGCCGACCGCACCGTACAGGACCTCTCCGAAGGAGAGGCCGGTCCCGTTGTCGAGCGACGCCAGGCCAGCTGCCACCCGCTGCTGGTTGAGCCCGTGCAGCGCCACTCGCATCGCGAGCGCGGCACCGAGCGCGGCGTCCGCTGGGCTGGCGAGGGGGAAAGCGCCTCCGAACACGGCCATCACCGCGTCGCCGATGAACTTGTCGACCGTGCCGCCGTGAGAGGTGATCGCTTCCACCATGCGATCGAAGTACTCGTTGAGTCGTGCGAACACCTCGGAAACCTCGCGGTTCTCGCTGAGCAATGCGAAGCTGTGAAGATCCGAGAACAGCACTGCCACCACCTTGCGCTCGCCGGCCACCGCCCCTTGCGCAGAGACAAGCTCGGCCTCGCGGCTGATCGTATCCGCGAACATCGCGTGGCGCTCTGGCCCCGGCGTCGATGACGTCGAGGGTCTGCGGTAGGGACTGTCGAGTCCCGGGGGCCGCGCGACCACTGCTTCGAGCAGGTCGCAAAGCTCGTCGGCCGAGTCTGGACGCTGCGACGGATCGCGATCGATGCACGCGTCGATCAGCGCGGCGAGCCCCGCGGGCAGGTCGGCGACGCGGCTGGCGATCGACGCGGCGTCCTCGGCCGGCACCCGCGCCGCCAGCTCGAGCCTGGTCAGCCCGGTGTGGGGCACCTGACCGGCGAGCAACTCGTAGAGAATCACGCCGAGGGAGTAAATATCAGTCGCCGAAGACGCCCGCGCGCCGAGCCACAGCTCGGGGGCCAGGTACAGCGGCGTTCCGAGGATTGCGCCCTCTCGGGTAAGACTGTTAGCTGCATCGGCGGTCGCGGCGTAGCCATCGCCAGCTCCGTGATCGCGGGAGGACGCCGTCATCGAGATGGTCGCGTCGACTTCGCGCTCGCGCGATGCGGTGCCGATGGGCAGGCCCAGGCTCGGCATCGGCCCGGCGACGAGCAGAGGGGCCGTCCCGCTCATGATCTTGGCAAGACCGAAGTCGAGCAGCTTGGGCCCGTCATCGTCGCCGAGCATGATGTTCGCCGGTTTGATGTCGCGGTGCAGAACACCGCGGCGGTGCGCGGCGCCCAGACCGCGCGCGAGACCGATTCCGATCTTCAGCGCGCGCTCCCACGAGATCGGCTTGACGACCGCAGCGAGCGACATTCCCTGGACGAATTCCGTGACCAGATACGGAAGCTGCCCGACCTCTCCGACGCGATACACGGCGACGACGTTGGGATGCGATAACCGAGCGACCGCGCGGGCCTCGGTGAAGAACCGCTCTCGCTGACCCGCGTTGATCTCGAGCGCCCGGATGAACTTGATCGCGACGGGCCGATCCAGCCGCGTGTCGTGGGCGAGGAAGACGATGCCCATCGTGCCGGCGCCGAGCGGCCGGACGATGCGATATTCCTCGACCTCGTTCGGCGCTTCCCAGCTCACAAGGAGAATTGTCGCCCAATCGTCCGCGCGCCGGGTCGTGAACCGTCACAAACCGTACGGCCGGGTTTCGCTCCTGAACGTCGGATACACGCGCACGGCGCCACGCCGCCGTTGCCTGGACGGCGAGGCGCTCGCGGAGGACGAAGCGTAATGTCCGCAGTCGAGCTCCAGGCTGACGGGCGGTGCTGTACCAGCTGCCCCGGGGCGTTGTGCATCCACTTCCGCACCCGCGTCAGCTCGCGGCCGCGTCGGCTGGGAAGCCGCCGACGCCCCGTGGGCAGGTCCACGCGATCGGCGCGGCCGCTCTTCGAGTGAGGGACTCGCGACGAAGCTCGCTTCGCTCCGCGGGAGGGTCGGGCTCGGCCGACGAAGCGCGCTTCGCTCGCGCCCCCCCGGCCGCCGCCATCTTCACTGGCCCGCTTCTGGCACTCACGCCTCGCATGTCCACGATGACCTTGGAGCGGGAAACGACGGGCGCGGCAGCTTGGCCGCCCGCCGCGGTTCGGGGCCGGGTCGTACTACGACACTGGCGAGACACGGGCGTTTTGCTGTGGAAGAGGACCACCCTGCTCGACGCCGGCGATCTCGATCCCGGTTTCACCGCGCCGTCAGCGGCGTTCAAGAAGTGCCTCGATGTCTGGCGCGCCAGCACGACACCAAGCGCCACCCATTCTTACGTGTCTCTCGTCGACGTCACCAGCGGCGGCTACATCGGTATCCGCGACAATGACATCGTGTACGTCGCCAGCTCGTCCAAGGCCGGGATCATGTATCCGGTCGTGCAGCTGATCCACGATATCTCCGTCGTCGAGGAGCGCGTCAAGCCGACCACCAACGCCGCTCTCTACGAGGCGGTGCGCCAGCAGTGGGCGCAGGACCTGGTCGACGCCCGTGTCTTCGGCAACGTGGCCAGTGCGCGCGTCTGGATCAAGTCCAACGGGCCGAAGCTGGAACGTTGCGCGACGCTCAATCCGACCACAACAATCACCCCCGAGCTCAACGGCGCGCTGGAGAGAATGGTGATCAACTCCGACGACGCCGGGCGAAACCTCTGCATCGAGCTCGTCGGCGAGACCTACATCACTTCGGTGCTGTCCCAGTCGGGCGCGCTGCGCGCGCTGCGGCCGCTCTCATGGACATCGAGTACCCGGGCGTTGGCGGCGCTGATCACGCTGGCGGCGAAGCACAAGTTGGTCAGCCCCCTTCACAGCATGTGGATGCTGAGCCTGCTGAATGCGAGTGCTGCCACCGTCGGCACCTGGACGCGCGACGCGCTCACCGGGAAGGACGGGACCGGTGCGACAAGGGCCTTCGACGAGATCGCCGGCAAGATCGGTTATCTCTATGGCGGTTCGGGGTCTTCCTGGTACGACAACGTCACCGTCATGGCCGACGTCTCGCTGGTAGCCAAGTCTCCGGGCAAGCTCTACGCGCTCAGCTTCGCCATCCCTTTCTTCGGTCGGGTGATCCGGCAACGCGACCTTTTCCCGCTGATCCGCGCGGCCCACGACTGCGTCTAGGGATCCGATCATTGCCTGGATGGGCGCTCCATGGCCGGGCGGCGGAATGATAGGTTCGCCTGGCGGCCATTCCACATGGGACGGAAATGAGGGAGGAACGAAGATGATGCGAATGGCGGTGCTCGGCGCGGTGCTTGCGTGCAGCAGTAGATCGAGCCCGCCGGCGATGGAGTGCGGCGTGGACATGGCCGGCGCGCTGGGCGATGTGATGCTGAAGGTGCGCGCGCAGATGCGCGACGGTGCCGGCCGGTCGAGCAACGCGCTCGCGGTACCGAGCGCCGCCGATCGCGACGCGTTTGCTGCGCGGGTCGTCGATGTGCTCGGCGGCAACGACCAGGCAGCCTGCGTGCTGCCGCCGCCCTACAAGCTGATCCGGCTGGTCGATCCGCAGGCCGGTCCGCTTCGGGTGGTCGTCGAGCAGCCAGCCGCGTCGCTGTTCTACGGCACGTACGCGGCCAAACTTGCTGCGCCCCGTGCGCTCGCCGTCGAGGCGCCGCACCCGATCGCCGATACGGATACCGAGCTCCAGGCAACTGCGGTGTTCGTGCAGACTGGTGCGCGGTTTCTGTCGGTCGCTGGCTCGCATCGCTGCGCCGATCGCGAGGCCAGTGCTTGCTCGGGAACCACGGCGGTCTGCAATGACGACGACACCGCACCGGCGGCGCCGTTCCGGATCTCCGACGCAGCTCATACCGAACAACTGCCATTCTTCAGGATCCACGCACTCCAGTCGGACCGCGATCCGAAGCTGTTGTTCTTGCAATTGCACGGCAACGCCAGCGCGGCGTGCCCCGACGCACTGGTCAGCGACAGCTCAGGCGCGTGGAGCGACAGCGGCGCGGCGGCGCGGCTTGGTGCTGCGCTGGCCGCACGAGGCGCGAGCGTGGGGAAGTGCGGTATGGGCTTCCCGGTGGTCGGCTGCGACCTGTGTGGAACCGACAATGTCGAGGCCCGCGAGACGAATGGCGCGAACGATGCGTGCACCGAGAACGGAACCAGCTCGGGACGCTTCGTGCACGTGGAGCAGCACGGCGCGCTGCGCCAGGCGCCGTATCAGGTGATGATCGACGCTGTGCGGGAGGCATTCAAGTGATTCGCCACCCGTGCTGGCGACGCCTGCGCATCCAAGCGGGATGCCCAACCAGCTCTCACCGCACAGGGCTACGGCGAGACGCAGCCGATCGATCGAGCCCAAACGCCTGCGGCGTGGGTGAAGAATGAACGCATCGTGCTCTTGATCCGCAAGCGAAGCGACTGAGCCGGGCGCTGGCCGCTGCGTGCAGCAAAGCGACGTGTCGCGCTCGATCGGCGCGCGCTTCGACGTCATGGACGACTGCGATCAGCTGCCTGTCGGCCACGACTCGCGGCGCATACGCCCGTGCTCACTCCGCGATCGAATCGGCGACCAGCCTGAGCTGAGGACTGTCGTCGTGGCGAGGCCCTGTGCGGTCGCGACGTGATGCCGCCATTCGCCGTTCCTGCTTGACAACGAGTAACGAATCGGTTACGTTTCGTTGCGTGGACGCAGTCGCACAGGCCCTCGCCGACCCGATCCGGCGCGACCTGCTGCGCATGCTGGGCCGCCGCAATCACACGGCGGGGGCGCTGGCCGGCGCGTTCTCGGTGAGCCGACCTGCGGTGAGCCGCCACCTGCGCGTCCTCCGCGAAGCCGGGCTCGTCCGCGACACGATGCGCGGCCGCAATCGCGAGTATCAGCTGGTGGTCGCCGCGCTCGACGAGCTCGAGGCCTACCTCCAGGCGCTGCGCGCGCCGTCGATCGACTGGGAGCGTCGGTTCGCCGCGCTCGAGACCGAAGTGTATCGCGTCCGCAAACGCCGCGGCGCAGCTCGCCACGCGGCGGATCTTGACACTGTGACCTCCCCCACGACCAAGCAGGAGTCCGCATGACCGCCCAGCCCACCGGCCGCCTTCGCGGCAACGATCTCATCCTCAGCCGTCGGTTTCGCGCCTCGATCGAGGACGTCTGGACGAGCATCACCGAGCCGTCCAGCACCGCGCGCTGGTTCGGCCGCTTGGAAGGCAAGCACGGCGTGGCAAACGAGATCCGCATCCAGATGGCATTCGAGGACGGCCAGCCGTGGCTCACCAAGACGATCGAGGCGTGCGAGCCACCCCACCGCCTGGTCGTCACCTCCGCCAGCAGCTCGACGGCGTCGCGGCTCGAGCTCCGCCTGACGGCGATCGGCGACGACTGCGAGCTCGAGTTCGTCCACCACGCCATCGATCGCGCACGGGTCGGCGAGATCGGCCCGGGCTGGGAGTACTACCTCGACAACCTCGTCGCTTCGCGCGGCGACGGACCTCGCCCGACGTTCGACACCTATTACCCGGCGCAAAAGGCCTACTTCTTGGGCCTCACCTCCGGATCGACCACCGCCGAACCGTGACGACGGCGAGCCGAGCGCCGGCACCGCCGCACCCTCCGCAGTCCGGACGCCGGCGAGAGCTCGAGCCATAGACCAGCCGCCTTCGCCGCCCCCGGCGCGGTCATCGAGGGGGAGCAGCGGCGGCGGGCCCGGCGAGCCGGAAGCACACGCTGCCGTCGTCGCGGGTGGCCGCGGTGAGCGACAGGCCGAGGCAGCCGGCGAGCGCGCAGGCGAGCGACAGGCCGATCCCGCAGTGGACGCCGGCCGCCGAGCGGACATCGTCGCCGCGCCACATCCGGTCGAAGATCCGCGCGAGCTGCTCGGGCGGGATCGGCGGGCCGCTGTCGATCACCTCGAGCACCGCGCCGCCGCCGGTGGCGATCTCGATCCAGCCGCCCGGCGAGGTGTACTCGACCGCGTTGGCCAGGAGGTTGGTGATCACGATGCGCAGCTTGTGGCGATCGGTGACCTCGACCGCGCCGTCGGGCACGCGGTTGCGCAGCACCAGACCGCGCGCCGCCGCGGCCTGTGCGAGCGGCTTCCAGCACGCATCGACCAGCGGGAGCAGCGCGACCGGCTCGCGCACGACCTCGACTTGGCCGGCGTCGAGCCGCGCGAGCATCAGCAGGCTGTCGACCAGAGCGCACATCTGGACGACGATCGCGAGCGCCGCGGCGTGGTCGTCGGGCGACGGCGCGCGGGCGGTGACCTCGAGCAGCGTGCGCAGGCCGGCGAGCGGCGTGCGCAGCTCGTGGCTGACGTTGGTCGTGAACTGCCGCTCGCGCTCGAACGATGCGGCGAGCCGCTCGAGCAGCTCGTTCAAGGTGCGCACCGGGACCGCGAGCTCGGCCGGCTGACCGTCGACCGGCAGCCGCGTCGCGAGGTGGCGGTCGTCGATGCGGGCGAGCGCGGCGGACAGCGCGCGCAGCGGCCGCAGCCCGCGCGCCAGCGACCACGCCGTCAGCCCGCCGACCAGGGCCAGCGCGATCGCGCCGAACGCGAGGAACCGGGTGCGCACCGTCCGGCCGGCGGACTCGACCTCCTCGACGCCCTCGGCGAGCACCAGGGCGAGCTCGGTCGGCGGCCGGCCGAGCTCGTCGCGCGGCGCGAATCGAAGGCCGATCGCGCGCCCGGCGCGCCCGTCGGGCAAGGTCAGGTCGAACTCGCCGAGCCGGCGCGGCAGATCGCCGGTCAACCCGGGCGACCGCGCGAGCACCGTGCCGTCGGGGCGCCACACCTCGACGAACGCCCCCGGCATCACCGGCAGATCGAGCTCGTAGTCGCCGTCCTCGCGCTCGCCGATCGCGGCCAGCGCGCGCGCCCGCGCCAGGCGCCCGGCGTCGTGCTGCTGCCATGCCGCGTCGCGCACCCCGAGGTAGAGCACCGCGCCGAGCGCGACCAGCACGCCGGCGACGATCGCCACCAGCGCGACGGTCAACCGGGCGCGCAGCGACGTCATCGGTCCTCGCCCAGCATGTAGCCCTGGCCGCGCCGGGTGTGGAGCAGCTTGGTCGCGTGGCCGTCGTCGATCTTCTTGCGCAGGTGGCTGATGTGGACGTCGAGCACGTTGCTGCCGGGCTCGGCGGCCTCGTCGTAGGCGTGGTCCCACAGCTCGGTGCGCGATACGACGTCGCCGGCGCGGTGCGCGAGGTACTCGAGCAGCGCGTACTCGCGCGCCGACAGCCCGATCGCCTGACCGGCGCGCGTGGCGCGGCGCGCCCGGATGTCGATCTCGAGGTCATCGATCCGGATCACGCAGTCGGCGCGATCGTAGCGCCGGCGCACCACCGCGCGCAGCCGGGCGAGCAGCTCGTCGAACGCGAACGGCTTCACGAGGTAATCGTCGGCGCCGAGATCGAGCCCGGCGACGCGGTCGGTCACCGCATCGCGCGCGGTCAGCACCACGACCGGCATCGCGTTGCCGGCGCGCCGCAGCCGGCGCAGGATGTCGAAGCCGCCCAGGCCGGGCAGCATGACGTCGAGCACCACGGCGTCGTAGGGGTGGTTCTCGGCGTACCACAGCCCCTCGGTGCCGTCGCCGGTCGCGTCGACGGCGTAGCCCGCGTCGCGCAGCCCGCGCACCAGCCCGTCTCGCAAGACCGCGTAGTCCTCGATCACGAGCAGGCGCACGCGCGGAGCATACCGGTTCGCGCCGATCGCGCTTCATCTGGAGGCGGAAACCGTCGAGGCGGATCGCGACGGGCTCGAGCAGCGGCGCAGGATGTCGACCTGATCGCGCCGGCTGTCGCCGACCAGGTGCTCGACGCGGGTCGCGAACGCCGACCACGTCGCGGTCAGCTCCTCGACCATGATCGGGTCACTGCACCGCGGGCTCGAGGATCGCGAGCGCGCCGCGATCGAGGTCGAGCTCGCACAGCGCGCCGAACGGCACTGCCTCGTTGCGGCTGCCGTGACCGACCGGCGCCCCGTGCGCGGCCGGTACGCCCGCGGCGGCCAGCCGATCGAGCAGCGCGGTGAGCGCGGCATCCTCCGGATCCGGCTCGCCGCTCGGCGGGCTGGGATCGGCGCACCGGTGGAGCTCGCCGATCACGGCGGCGGCGGTCGTGGCCAGCGCGCCGGTCAGCGCGAGCTGGCTGACATAGCGGTCGATCTCGTACGGCCGCTCGCTGACTTCCTCGAGCAACGCCACCGCACCGGCGAGCGGCAGGTGCCACCGCGTCCCGACCAGGAGCGACGCCAGCGTCAGGTTCGCCGGCACCAGCGGCCCGCGCACCACACCGCCGCTGTCGCTGCGCAGCGTCCAGGGCCGCTCGCCGAGCGGCCGCGGCTCGGTGAGCACCGCGATCAGGTGGGCAACGTCGGAGGCCGGCAGGTCGGCGAGCTGCGCGATCATCGGCCCGTGGATGCTGCGCACCCCGGCGCGATGCGCCCACGCCAGCAGCGCCGTGGCATCGGAGAACCCGACGATCGGCTTGGGATCGCGCTGCAGCAGCGCCGGATCGAGCTCGGGCAGGATCCGCATCGCGCCGTAGCCGCCGCGCGCGAGGATGATCGCGCGGACATCGGGATCGCGGAGCATCGCGGTGAGCTCGTCGGCACGGATCCGATCGGACGCGGCGAGATAGCTCGGGGTGCCCGGCGCGCGGGGCGCCGTCACGCTGTCGGCCACCCGCAGCGCGAACGCGTCGCCCAGGCAGGCGAGCCCGCGCTGCAGGCGATCGAGCCGGACCGGACCGGACGCCGCGACGATGCCGACCGTCTGGCCCTTCGCGATCCGGGGCGGGATGATCGCCGAGGTTCCGCCGCCGCGACTCACCGCCGCGACTTCCGCTTCTTGCGCCGGCTCGGCGGCAGCCCGGCACCGTCGGGGATCGTCACCTGGTCGGCGAACTCGCCGGCCGGATCGATGTCGTCGTCGCCGTCGTCGCCGTCGTCCTCTGGCCCCTGGCCGCCATCGCCCTCGCCGGCCACATCGACGCCGAGCGCCGCCGGATCGATCGACGCCATGATCATCGTGGCCTTGCCGTCGTCGATCACGTCGTGCTCGCCGAGCTCGGCGTCCCCGGCGGCCACGGGCTCGGCCGCGAGCACCGGCATCACCATCGTGCTCGCCGCGCTCGCCTCGTCGGGCGCCGGCGCGTCCGCGGTGGTCGCACGGGTCGGCGCACCCGCCGGCGGGATGGGATCGGTGTGCGAGCGCGGCCGCACGGTCAGCGGCCGGCTGCGGCCGCCCGCGACCGCGCTGCGCGGCGGCTCCTCGTCATCGGGCAAGCTGACCCGCGCCGTCCACCACGCCGCGGCCGCGCCCCCGAGCGCCGGCGCCACGATCATCCCCGGCGCGTGATCGGAGCCGGCGACCTGCTCGTAGATCCACACCACCGTCGCATCGAACGTCAGGCCGTCGTCGGTGGTGAGCGCGAGCGGCGTGCCCACCGGCATCGGCGCCGGCAGCTCGAGATAACCCGAGCTCGGCCGGACCTGGCTCAGCCGGACGCGGCGACCGAGCGCCAGTCCGCGATAGGTGAGGTCGACGTAGCTTTCGATCACGCCGCCAGCATATCGCACGGCGGGCCGTGCATACTGCCGGCGTGGGCCTGCTCGACCGTCTGCACAAGCTCCGCGGCCAGGTCCCCGACGACGACATCGCCGGCCGCACCCAGGCGCTGGTCGTCCGCGGCAACGAGTTCGCGATGCGGGTCGCGCGCTGGCTGTACCGCAACTACTTCCGGGCCAGCGCGTTCGGCATCGAGCACGTCCCAGCGACCGGCCGGGTGCTGTTCGTCGCCAACCACGCCGGCCAGCTGCCGTTCGATGCCCTGGTGATCTGCGCCGCGTGCTTCCTCGAACCGCCCACGCCGCGCCTGGTGCGCTCGATGGTCGAGTACTTCGTGCCGACCGTGCCGTTCGCGTCGTACCTGTTCGCGCGCTGGGGCCAGATCACCGGCACGCCCGAGAACTGCCGCCGCCTGCTCGCCGCCGAGGAGGCCGTGCTGGTGTTCCCCGAGGGTGCGCGCGGGATCTCGAAGAGCTTCGCCCGGCGCTACCAGCTCGGCGAGTTCGGCACCGGCTTCATGCGCCTCGCGCTCGAGATGCGCGCGCCGATCGTGCCGATCGCGGTGATCGGCGCCGAGGAGCAGGCGCCCGCGGTCAACATCAAGCCGCTCGCGCGGCTGCTCGGCGCGCCGTCGTTCCCGGTCGTGCCGTATCCGCCGTTCGTGCCGCTCGTGCCGCTGCCGGTCAAGTACCGGCTGTACTTCGGCGAGCCGATGACGATGACCGGCGATCCCGACGACGACGACGACGTCCTCGACGAGAAGGCGCGGATCGTCAAGAGCCGGATCCAGTCGATGATCCACGTCGGCCTGCGCGAGCGCGAGCATGTCTTCTGGTGACCCGCGCGCCGCCGCGGCGCCCCGCCCGCGCAAGGTCGTCATCACCGGGATCTCCGGGCGGCTCGGCCGGATCGTCGCGCGCCGGCTGCACCACGATCTCGGCACCACCAGGTCGACCTGCGCAGCAAGAAGGCGCGCGACGTGTTCCGCGCCGGCGAGGTCGACGCGCTGATCCACCTCGGCGTGATGCACGATCCGCGGGCGCGCCCCGCCGAGATCTACTCGTGGAACATCACCGGCACGACCAAGCTGCTCGAGTACTGCCAGGCCTATCGCGTGCCCAAGGTCGTGCTGCTGTCGTCGGCCAACGTCTACGGGCCGCGCCCGGACAACCCGCAGTTCCTCACCGAGGATGCGCCGCTGCTCGCCGCCCAGCGCTTCCCGCAGATGCGCGACCTCGTCGAGATCGATCACCTGGTCTCGACGTTCCTGTGGCGCGCGCAGGGCGTCGAGACCGTGATCCTGCGGCCGGTGCACATCGTCGGCCCGGTCCACAACGCGCCGTCCAACTACCTGCGGATCCCGCGGCCGCCCGTCCTGCTCGGCTTCGATCCCATGGTGCAGCTGATCCACTACCAGGACACCGCCGACGCGATCGTCGCCGCGCTCGCGCCCGGCCGGCGCGGCATCTACAACATCGTCGGGCCCGGCGAGGTGCCGCTGTCCGCGGTGCTGCGCGAGCTCGGCCGCGAGCCAGTGCAGATTCCTCACCCCGTGGCAAGACCGATCTTGTCGCTCGCGTTCCGGCTCGGCATCTCGAGCTTCCCGGTGGCGGAGCTCGACTTCATTCGCTACGTCTGCATGGTCGATGGTCGGCGCGCCGGCGCCGAGCTCGGCTTCCGGCCCCGCTTCGGGCTGCGTGAGACCATTCACGCCGTCGACGAGCCGGCGTGATATCGCGAGACGGTCAGCTGCGAGTCAACCTGCCCCGGATCGGCCGGCGATCGTCGCCCCGGCGACGGATCCGCGGCCAATCGAGCGGACGCCGACGGTGGAGGAATCGGACACCACCGTGGGGGCGGCGTGGCGTCTCGATACACCAGGTGTGGCCCGGTGTTCACACTCGACGGTGACGCCGAGGTAGGTGTGGCATGGATGCCATCGCTCCTCGACGGCACCCGCCGGCGTCCGGCACGTGGTGGCAGTGCCGCGGGCCTGGTGATTTTTCGGGCATTTTTGTCAGATCCTCGCCTCGTCCCGCCGCACCGATCCGCCGCCGATGTCGAAATACTGCCGCGTTCTCAACGACGTCGATCGCTTTGCCCGAGTGGCACGACCAATGCTTCGCGCTACCACCGCACGCCAAAGGACGACCATCCATGACCAAGCTTTCTTCACTCGGTGTTGCGATCGCAGTCGCCACGATGTCCCTGCTCGCAGGCTGCCAGCTCTACTTCGGCTCGAGCGGCTCGAGCGGCAACGGCGGCGGCAGCAACGGCTCCGGGGGAAACCCACCGGGCTTCCAGTGTAACGGCGATGCCCAATGCGCGGCCGGTTGTTTCTGCCAGAAGGGCATCTGCACCGAGGGCGGCTTCTGCGGCACCGACAAGGATTGCGGCGCCGGCTTCCACTGCGACACCGCCCGGTCGTCCTGCATCCCGAACCCGTCCTGCACGTTGGACACCCAGTGCAAGCAGGGGTCGATGTGCGACACGACGAAGGGTAGCTGCGTGGCGACCTGCAGCTGCACCAACGACGCCGATGCCGTGAAGCAGGGCTTCGCCTGGTGCGACGAGGCGCGCGCCACCTGCATGACCGGCGCCGATCCCGCCGGCATGTGCCTCGGCGTGATCTCCTGCACGACCGCCGCGCCGGCGTGCCCCGAGGGCCAGGTCGCCCTGCGCAAGGACGGCTGCTTCACCGGCCAGTGCCGCGCGATCGCCGCGTGCGAGGCCGCCCCGGCGTGCAATGCGCGCGATCTACAACGGCCATGGCTGCCAGAAGCCAGACGGCAGCCCGTGCCACGCCGGTGATACCAACTGCACCTGCGCCTCGTACACGTTCGCGTCGTGCGAGGTGAAGACCTCGCCCACCCCGCGCGTCATCATCACCGACTGACGATCGCCGCCGCGCCACCGCGCGCGGGCTGCAGCGTGCACCAGGACCCGGTCGCCGGAGGGCGGCCGGGACATCGCCCTCCCGGCGGGTCAGAACCGGCCGTCGAGCGTGAGCGAGACAGCGTCGGCGCTTGCGCGAGGGGCGATCCGCAGCGCGGTCGATCGCGCGCGTGTCCCGCGACCGGGCGCCGAGATGAACAGGACCACACCGATTCCGATCGCAGCGGTGCCGCCGATCAAGAGCGCGGTCGAGATGTCTGCCCGGGCGCGCGCACCGCGGACCAATCCGTGATTGAGAGCGTCCGCGTTGCTGCAGATGCGCTCCGGGCACTCGTCCTGCGCCGCGCTCCATTTGCTGCTCGCCAGCTGTCCAAATACCAGCCCGGTTGCGAACAGGGCGCCACCGCTGGCTGCGACGATCACACCGTAGGTCGCGCGTCGCGAGCGCGGCGTCTCCGTATCGACCTCTTTGATGGGCGGCGTTCCACCCCCACTGTCCCCGGGCGGAGCGATCGGGTGTCCCCCGTCCACGGGTGGGGGATGATCGGACGGAGCAACCGACGCCTGGGTGCGGATCAGCTCGATCGAGACCGTCACCGTCTTGCCTTCGCCGCTGATCGTCGCGGTCGAATCAAGGTCGTCATGGCTCGGGGCGCTCGCATGGAGCTTGTGCTCGCCGTTGTCGACCGGGTTCTCGGTGCCGAGCAACCCGGTAACATCGACGCCGTCGAGCCTGACCACGAGCCCGTCCGGCGGGTGGTTCGCTACGAGCAGCAACCTCGATAGCCGGGGTTCGAGCTCCTTGGCCTGCCTGTCCGCCTCGTTGCGGCGCTCCCGGTTCTTGGGAGTGACGTCGTGTTGTGCGACGTCGCGGTAGGCCGCCCATGCCGACGCGAGCTTGCCGGACAAGCGGTAGCACAGCGCGAGGTTGAATACGGTCCCCCAACCCGGATTGAGCTTCTGGCTGTGCTCGAGGGCCTCGCTTGCCTCGACGTAGTTCTTCGCCTTGAGCAGCGCGAGACCACGCTGGAAATACGCGTTTGCTTCGGTGACATCGGCGGATCGTTGTGCGTCCGCTGTACCCGCAACGGAGAGCACGAGGACGGTGAGCAGCCACGCCACGCCGAGACGGCTAGTCCGGGGTTTCACTGAAGTCCTTGGGTTTGGTCTCGGGTTGTCGCGGATTCGGTGGGGTCTCGCGCTTCCGCTGCGCCTTCTTGCCAGCCTCGGACGGACGGGATCCTGCGTCGCCGGCGCCAGCCGTGCCGGCATCGGTCGACACGGTGGACACGGCGACCTCCGGCGGCATCGCTGCGTCCACCGGACGAGGCGCGGCGTCCACCGGCGCGTCCGGCGCGGTGACGCCGGCGGTGTCCCGGGGGCTCGGGTCGATGTCAGGGGCGCTCGTGCCGTGCGCCAAGACCAGCGTCACCGCCACGCCGAGCAGCGTGGTGGCCGCCACAGCCGCGAGCACCCCCCGGCGCTTGCTGCCCGACGCGTCGGTTGCGAGCCAGCTGGTCGCCGAGCGCAGGGTGGTCCGGATCGAGCCGTTGCTGCGGCTGCGCGGCGCCGAGCTGTTCTCGTCGAGCGCCGCGCCCCGCGCAACGTGGAGCAGCCGCCATACCGCGCTGGCCATCTCGCGCCCCGCCGGTCCGGCGTACACCACCAGCGCCTGCGCGAGCTCCGCGACATCGCGGTAGCGCTGCGCCGGATCCTTCGCCAGACAGCGCCGGATGATCGCCTCGAAGCCCGGCGGGATCCGGCCGCCGAGCGGCGGCGCTGGATCCGTCGCGATGCGCAACGCGAGATCGGCGAAGCTCGCTCCGGTGAACGGCCGGCGCCCCGACACCAGCTCGTAGAGGATCACGCCGATCGACCAGACGTCGCTGCGCGCGTCGACATCGCGCGACGAACGCAGCTGCTCGGGGGACATGTAGCTCGGGGTCCCCAGCACCGTGCTCGTCGCGGTCAGGTCGTGCGTCTGATCGCGTTGCGGCTTGGCGATGCCAAAGTCCAGGACCTTGATCAGCGGTGCTCCATCCGGTCGCCGGGTCAGGAACAGATTCCCGGGCTTGAGATCGCGGTGCACGATCCCGAGCGCATGGGCTTCGGCGACGCCGACGCACATCTGAAGCATGTAGTCGGCCACCTGCGCCACCGGCAACGGTCCGTTGGCCTGGAGGAGCGATGCCAGATCCTGACCGGCGAGCAGCTCCATGACGATATACGGCGCACCGTTGTCGGCGGTACCGACATCCGCAACCCGGCATACGTGCTCGCCGCGGAGCTGCGCCGACGCGCGTGCTTCGCGAACGAACCGCTCGACGAGCTCGTCGTTGTCTGCCAGCTCCGGCAACAAGAACTTGAGCGCGACCTGCTGCCGGAGCTGCAGGTGCGTGGCGCCGACGACGAGGCCCATCCCGCCTCGTCCGATCACGCGGTCCACGCGGTACTTGCCCGCCGCTATCAGCTCCCCTGCCACCAGCACCGAATTCACCGTAGCACGCGTACTCTCGTTCACAAGGGTTCGGTCTCGACGACCGAGCCGTCCGTCATGACGACGGCGGGACCGGCGTGAACACCACACCGGGTCCGGCGGTGATCGGAAACGACGTCGCATGCGAGCCGTCGCGATCGATCGCCGTGATGGACAAGGAACTGGTCGCGGGAACGTCGAACAACCAGGCGCGTCCATCGCTGCCGGTGCCGCCGGCGCGACAGGGAAGGTCGTTCGTCTCGTCCGAGTAGCAGATCTGCGCGACCGGCCCCCGTGGATCAGCCACCTCCGCGTCGACTGTCACGCCGGGCCGCGTCCCTCCATCGGCGTCGACCACCTGCGCGATCACCAGCCATCGCTGTGCGCCCTGGGTTTCACCGGCGTGGCCCGCGAGCGCTTGCAGCCCGTCCGCCGTCGCGGTGAGGATATCGACGTACGTGTCCGCATGAACCAGCACCGGCTGGATCACGCGGCTGAAGGTATGCACGTAGCGCGGATCCACGATCTCGAGGTAACTCTCGAGCGGCGGCTCCGCAGTCACCGACAGCTCGAAGTCACCGTCGTGCGCTGTCGTCGTCGTGCGTCAGGCCCGATATCGCGCAGCGTGCCCCTGATCATGGCCGTGTGGAAATCCTCGATTCCCAGCACACCGCTGCAACCAGCGAACAGCCCAGAAAACAAAAAGCTGAACCCCACCCATGCGCCACACTTCACAACGCGACCATGACACGGCAAACGGCTCGGGGGTAGCCTTGGCGATATGGGCTTTCAGTTTGCCGAGACGATGGCCGGGACGGTCGAGTGGGATGCCGAGCCGGGGGTCAAGCACCCCTTCTCGTTCGACATCACCGCGGAGGCCGCGTCGACCCGCGACCACCTGCACGACGGCAAGGCCACGCTGCGCGGCGTGATCCACGCGCCGCCACTGACCCGGGCCGCCGACGCCCAAGGCATCATCACGATCCGGCCGATCGGCGAGCGGATCATCCGCTACGAGCTGCGGTTCACCGGCGACGACGGCACGCCCTACGAGCTGATCGGCCAGAAGGACATCCGGTGGCGCTCGCCGCTCCACAGCTTCACCTACCTGCCCGCCGAGATCCTCGATCCGCAGCACCGCCGGGTCGGCACCTGCGAGACCCGCTTCGACGTCCGCCGCGACGGCTGGAGCTTCCTGCGCAGCTTCCGCCGCCGCTAGCGAGCGGTCATCCAGCGACGGGCTCGGGCTCGACGTCCTCGTAGCCCGCGTCGAGGCTGGCCTCGGTGACGCTGGCGCCGCGGCCGAGCCGCCAGGCCGCGCGCTCCAGCAACAGGCGGCGCCGGAACGCCGCCGGCGCCTCGCCGATGCCGGCGCGCACCAGGCGATGGAAGTGGAACGGGCTCAGCATCGCCCGCGCCGCCAGCGCTGGCCCGTCCAGGCCCTCGTCGAGAAAGCGCACCAAGCGGATCCGAATCGACGACAACACGAGCCACTGCGCGCGACCTCGCAATCGAGCTCCTCCAGACCTCCTGACATGACTGGTGCCTCGTCGACGAGAACACAGGGTTATCGGCTGTGGGGTGCAGACCCAAACCTGTCCGGTTTCGCGGCCGCGGCGATGGTCGGGGAAGCGTGATGATCGCCGGCCAGAACCAGAAAGGTCACAGGAGAACGCGGTGCCGGCCTGTGACCAGCCCGCAGCAGCCGACGAGAGCTGCTTCGACGGCCTGCTCACAGCCCTACGCTCGCACCCATGCCGCCTTCGGAGATCTTTATTTGATGTAAGCAAAGAAGAAAGGCACCCTGGCCGATATGGCAATTGTTGGCAACGTGTCGATTCCGCTTGACGCGCTTTGCATGCATCTTATGAGTGAGGTCCTGAGTGACGTATTGATCCTTGCTGAGAAGCGCTGGCTTGCGTTGTGAGCCCGAGATCTCGCCTGACCGGCAATTTTCGACGACGACTGCGAATCGTCGTGTAGAGCGCAAACCATGGCGTCGAAAACTCATGTGCTAGAAGGAACCCGTATCGCGAGCAGGAGACTGACATGCTGTGTGAAGGAATCGAGAAAGCAGCGGTCGAGATCCAACCGGCACCTACGTGGACGCCGAACGTTCCACGGGAAACACTCGACTGGCGGACGGTGGACCGCGCATTGCGGACGATCCGGCGTAGTCGCTCCGCGCTCGATGCCCAGGAGATGCACTGGCTCCGCGAGGCCGAGGCGCTACAGATCTGGCGGCCGCTCGGCATGGTGTCCGCGCTCGACTATCTCGAACGCGTGCTTGAGTATGCACCGCGGACCGCGCAGGACCGGCTGCGGGTCGCACGGGCACTCGGCACGTTGCCCCGGCTCACGGCCGCGCTCTCGATCGATGAGCTGACGTTCTCTGCTGTCCGCGAGCTGACCCGCGTCGCAACGCCTGCAACGGAGGCGGCATGGATCGCTGCAGCCGCGGGCAAGAACCTTCGCCAGATCGAGGAGCTGGTCGCCGATCATCGCCCCGGCGATCACCCCGACGATCCGCCCGATCCGACGGCGCGCACGCATGTCGTGCGGTTCGAGCTCGCGGCCGAGACCTTCGCGCTGCTGCGCCAGGCCCGCATGGTGCTCGATGACGAGCACGGCACGAATCTCTCGGACGACGAGTTCGTCGCCGCGCTGTGCAGCACGGTGCTCGACAGCGGCGCCGCCGCCGAGACCACCGGCCGCGCAAAGTACCAGATCGCCGTCACGGTATGTCAGCGCTGTCGCCGTGGCTGGCAGGAAGGCGCCGGCGCGCAGATAGCGATCGAATCCGAAGTGGTCGACCGGGCGATGTGCGACGCCCAGCATGTCGGATCGATCGATGGCGTCGCGCCCGAACGGGCGTACCAGGACATTCCGCCGAGCATCGTGCGCTTCGTGTGGCGCCGCGACGGCGGCCGCTGTCGCGTTGATGGCTGCCGCTCGTCGCGCGGGTTGGAGTTGCATCACCTGATCCATCGCGCCGACGGTGGAAGCCACGACGCCTTGAACCTTGCCCTGGTCTGCAGCGCATGCCACCTCGCTCACCATCGCGGCGCGCTCACGATCACCGGCACTGCGGATCATCTCGAGGTCCATCGCCCGGGACAAGCAGCTTCTGCAGCGGACATCATGGACCTGCCCAGCACGAGATCGCGCGCGAGCAGCGCCCACGTGGGCGTGGGCACGGCCGATGTCGCAACTCCGCGCGGTGACGCGGAGGATCCTGGCATCGAGGTGCTGGCGTTCACCGCGTCGCGTGAGCCGGGCGCCGACCCGATCTCGAGTATGGTCGCGCCTGCCGAGGAGGGTGCCGCCATTACAGAGGAGAGCATGGAATCCAGCTCGCGCTCGAGCACGAGCGGCAGCGCCCACGTGGGCGCGAGCCGTAAGCTCGATACGTCGATCCTGCGCATGCAAGCGAAGGCCGCGCTGACCGGGCTGGGGTGGAAGCCGGTAATTGCTTGCTCTGCAATCACTGCCGCGCTGGCGGCGGCCGATACGGATATGACGCTCGAGCGATTGATCTTCGAGTCTCTGCGACGGTGTCCTGTTCCGAAAGCGTGAGCGACCTAACTCGAGCGCCCACGTGGGCGGGGTGCGCCGACTCGATGCTGTGATCCTGTGCGCGTTTGAACGTCGGCGCCCACGGGGCGCGATCTGCAGCCTCGATGCCGTGATTCTGCACGCACAGGATAAGGCGGCGCTGGCCGAGCTGGGGCGGAACCCGCACCCGGGTCAGGGCTGTGAGCGGCGGGAACGAGGACGGTGAGCTGCGCGTCTCCGACCGCCGTGCGATCCGCCTCGCGCAGGTCACGGGCCGAGCGCAGGTCACAGGCCGGTTGGCGATCTCGAGTACGACTCGCTCGAGTATGCGAATCGCTGCAGCGTGCTTGCGGCGCCCACATGGGCGCGATCATCCGGCGCGAGGATTGGCTGCCGCCATTCGACGTCGCACGGCGCTATCAACAGGACCGGGAAGGCAAGGGCCGCTCCGAACCTTAAAGCAGATCCGTTCGCCGGGCCATGCTGGCCGCAAGGGCCGGAGGAGCCAGACATGTCCTGTGCCCTCTCCTGCCACTACGGCGCCATCCGGCTGCAGGCCCTCTACGACCACCGCCTTCGTACCCCGAGCATGCCCGCGCCGCTGCCCGCGCGCGTGACCGGGATTGCTACGGCCGCTCGGGCGCGCCGCCGGCCTATGACTCCGGCTGATCGTCGAGGGAGCGCGCGGTGATCGTGGTCAACGAGAGGACGAACAGAATCGCGGCCGCTACCTGGCACGCGACGACGTTGCTGTAATGCCCGGCGATCAGACCGACGGCGTAGGCGCCCACGGTCTTCGAGGCAGAGAGTGTGAGCCAGAAGACGGCCGTGACGCGGCCAAGCAGGTGGTTGGGCGTCAGCTCCTGCCGCCGTGTCATCGACAGGACGCCGCGCATCTGCGAGGAGAACACAAACACGACTGCGATCATCGCCGTCACCTGAAATGAGTCGGCGAAGCGCACGAGCCCGAGCGCGAGGGACATCATGAATGAGGTAACGACATAGGCGCCCCGCATTCCAATCCTGCGTCTGGCAGCCCCTGCGATGGCCGAACCCCCGATGGCGCCCACGCTCGCGATCGCGAACATGATCCCGACTTGCTCGTCGCTCTGGCCCAGGGTCGACTTGAGGTGAAACGTGAACAGGGTGAGGACCGCGGCCGTCGCGAAGAGCTCGACGAAAAGCACGAGCGCGACCGTCCGAAGTGGACGCAGCCTGAGGAGGAACGCTGCGCCACGAACGAAGCCCGTCTTCCAGGAGATCGCGTCGCGGCGGCTCCCGCGGCCGTGCACGCTGTGATCGCAGCCATGCTCGCGACCGAACCGGTGATCTTGTAGACGAGCAGGGGGAGCGCGACCACCGTGAACGCGTCTCCGACGGTCGATAGGGTCTGCCCCAGCCAGAAGAGGTTGAAGCTTCGGTCCTTCCAGAGGGAGTCCGCCGTCACCTGGCCTGGGCCAGCATACACGTGCGGTCGTTCTTCGTCGAGAACCGCGGCTGCGTGAGCGGCATTGCCGCCGGACGGCGAATGGACCGATCGCGGTCGCCGCGGCTACGCGCGCATCGCCTCGA
This sequence comes from Deltaproteobacteria bacterium, assembly GCA_005887925.1. Taxonomy (GTDB): domain Bacteria; phylum Myxococcota_A; class Polyangia; order Haliangiales; family Haliangiaceae; genus JABFXX01. The sequence continues at coordinate 22,255 of VBLP01000303.1, forward strand.
CCGGCGAGACGCGGGATGCGCGGATGGCGGGGAACAGCCCGCCGAGCAGGCCCATCAGGCCCGAGAACCATAGCGACCAGGCGAGCACCCCCGGGGCCACCTGGAAGCGCAGCACGATCTCGGAGAAGGTCTGGAAGTTGATGATCGGGACCTTGACCAGCGACAGGAGCTGCACGGCGATGACGCCGATCACGCCGCCGGCCAGCGACAGGACGGTGGCCTCGGTGAGGAAGGACAAGAGGATCGAGCGCCGCGAGAACCCGAGCGCGCGCAGCGTTCCGATCTCGCGCGTGCGGTGGGCGACCGCGCCGTTCATCGTGATCGCAGCGCCGATCATCGCGGCCAGCGAGAACAGGATCGCCGCCGCGAGGCCCATGCCGCCGAGGAAGGTGGAGAGCGCCTGCGACTGCTTCTGGTAGTAGTCGGCCTCGCGCATCACCTTCATGCTGAACCGCTTGTCGTTCTCGATCGTCTGGCGATAGGCATCGAAGTCCTCGGGGCGGTTGAGCCGGACGCGCACCGACGACACGACGGCCTCGCGGCCGAGCGAGCGCCGGATCACGTCGAGGTCGCCCCAGACTTCGGATTCGTACGACGAGCCGTCGGCGGTGAACTCGCCGACGATCTGCAGCGGGCGGTTGCGCCGCAGCTCGAAGCTCTGGCCGGGAGCGATGCCCTTGAACCGGCCGCTGATCCCGCGACCGACGATCGCCTCGTTGGTGCCGGGCCGGGGCATGCGGCCGCTCGCGAGCTTGAGCTCGGGCCGGAACGCAAAGCCGTCGGGCGGCATGCCGCGGACCAGCACGTTCGACGCGCCGAAGCCGTCGGCACGGTCGGCGGTGACGACGATGACGATCTCGCCGATCACGCCGCCGGCCTGCGATACCTGCGCCGGGCCGCGGAACAGGCCGATGTACTCGTTGCCGATCGCGCTCGATAGCTCGGCATCGGATCCCTTGCGCAGGATCACGACGGTATCGGCGCGGCCCGCCGCGGTGAGCACGCGGTTGATACCCTCCCGGAGCATCAGCGAACCGGCGAACACGAACACGACGAGCGCGATACCGAGTGCGGTCACCAGCGTGGTGACCTTGCGGACCAGCAAGCTGCGCGCGTTGTACTGGACCGGCACGCTCCGCACCCAGAGGGGCAGCGTGACGAAGAACACCATGAGCACGAGGAGGATCGGCGCCAGCATCAGTCGATCCTCCGCAGCGCGTCGGTGACGGAGAGCCGCGACATCCGCCACGCCGGGATCGCGCCGGCGATGAGCCCGAGCACGCCGGAGAGGCCGAGCGCGAGGCCGAGCACCCACAGCGGCGCGCGGAAGTACGGGAAGAACCCCGACATGTTCTCCTCCAGGACCGGGCCGATCCCGTTGTTGATCGCGAGCACGACGACGCCGACACCGATCAGACCGCCGACCAGCGCGACCAGCACGGACTCAGCGAGGATGAAGCCCAGGATATGGCGGGGTGGGAAGCCGATCGCGCGCATCACGCCGTACTCGTGCGTCCGCTCGCGCACGCTCATCGCGATCGCGTTGGCGAGGATCAGCGTCATGATCAGGAGGATGATCAGCGAGCCGTAGTCGAAGGCGCCGAGCACCGCGGAGAACCCGCCGAGGAACGACAGATTGAACGCGCGCTCGCTCGTGGTCAGCGTCTGATCGTCGCGCTGGTCGAACCGGGTGTCGATCTTGCGCGAGATCTCGGCGCTGTGCACCGAGTCGGTGATCCGCGAGACCAGCCAGCCGATCTTGTCCTTCGCGAAGCCGGCGCGCGGGTCGTTGTTGAGGAAGTCCCAGCGCAGCACCAGCGAGTTGCGGTCGGCGGTCTTGCGCAGCGGCTTGTAGATCCCGACGACCTTGAAGTCCCAGTCTCCGGGATAGATGTCACTCGTGATCACCAGGCGGCTGCCGACCTGGACGTCGAGCGCCTTGGCGAGCAGGTCGCCGATGATCACGCCGTTGGGCGTCTGCTTCCACGCGGCGAGCTGGTCGGGCGGCACCTGCATCTCGTCGAGCACGTCGAACCAGCTGTCGGAGTCGACCGCGAACCCGGCGAAGAACGGGACGCGCTCCTTGGGGTCCTTGGCGCCGAACCAGTTCGCCCAGGTCGCGGCCTTGACCTCGGGGACCTGGCGGATCTCGTCGATGTAGTGCTTGGGCAGCTCCATCGTGAACGACACCTTGTGGCGGGTCGCGAGCCGATCGGTGGCGGCCTCGTCGACCCCGGCGTGCCACACGACGACGAGCGTGCGGATCAGGCAGAAGATCACGGTCGCCACGGTCACCGCGAGGACCGTCATGATCGAGCGGAAGCGGCGGCGGAACAGGTTGCGGCGGGCGTAGGTCGCAAGGTTCATTGCAGCGCCCCCTTGTCGAGCTTGCGCACCACCCCCGCGCGCTCGGCGGCGGCCGGGTCGTGGGTCACCATGAAGATCGTCTTCTTCAGCTCCTTGTTGAGCCGCTCCATCAGGGTGAGCACGTCGTCGGCGCTCTTGCGATCGAGGTCGCCGGTGGGCTCGTCGGCGACGATGATCTTCGGATCGTTGACGATCGCGCGCGCGATCGCGACCCGCTGCTCCTGGCCGCCGGACAGCTGGCGCGGGTAGTGGTGCATCCGGTCCTCGAGGCTCACGATCCGCATCGCGGTCGCGACGTGCCTGGCGCGGTCGGCGCGCGACAGCGAGGTGAGCAGCAGCGGCAGCTCGACGTTCTGCGCCGCGGTGAGCACCGGGATCAGGTTGAACGACTGGAACACGAAGCCGATGGTCTGCGACCGCCAGCGGGCGAGCTCGCTGTCGGACATCGGGCCGAGGTCGGCGCCGGCGACCCGGACCGCGCCGCTGGTCGGCCGGTCGAGCCCGGCGATGATGTTGAGCAGGGTCGACTTGCCCGACCCGGACGGCCCCATCAGCGCCTCGAACGAGCCGTTGGGCACGTCGAGATCGAGGCCCTCGAGCACGCGGATCGGCTCGCTGCCGCGGAAGAACGTCTTGGTGATCTTCGACAGCGTGACGATCGACTCGGTGCCCGTGGTGGTGCCGCGATAGGGCTCGCCCGGCGCGCCGGCGGTCTTGGTCGCCTCGGTCATCTGGTTCTCGCTCATCTGGATCGGTTCTCCTTGACCTTCTGACCGTCGTGAAGGTCGGCGGGTGGATCGACCACGACCTTGGTCCCGGGGGGCAGCTTGGTGACGAGCTCGCGGCCGTCGCCGACCGGCGGACCGAGCTGGACCGGCGTCATCCGGACCTCGCCGTCGTCGACGACGAACACGGCGTCGCCGCCGCGCTGCACGACGGCGCCCGCGGGGACGACCAGCTTGGGCGGCGCGTCGAGCGTGGCGGGATCGACGGCCTGGCTGAGGAAGCTGACCCGCGCCGCCATCTCGGGCAGGATCTCGGCCCGGCCCTTGGTCGTGCCGTTCTGCGGCGGATCGAGGAACCGGATCTTGACCGGCACGGTCGCCTTCGAGCGGTTGACCCGGCGGCCGATCTCCTTGACCGCGCCGCGGAATCGCTTGGCCGGATAGGCATCGAGCACGATCTCGCACGGCGCGTCGACCGCGACCTGCGACAGCCGGGCCTCGGGCACGTCGACCTCGACGACCAGCGACGCCATGTCGATCACCTCGATCACGCCGGGCGTGCCGAAGCCGGGCGACACGCCCTCGCCGACCTTGACCAGCTTGTCGACGACCGTCCCCGAGATCGGCGTGATGATCTCGTAGCTGCCGAGCTGGATCTCGAGCGCCCGGACCTCGGCGTCGGCGGCCTGGGCCTCGGCCTCGGCGGCGCGCACCCCGGCGGTGGCCGAGTCGCGGCGCGCCTGCAGGTCGTCGAGCGTGGCCTTCGCGGTGACCCCCTTGTCGACCATCGGGGTCTCGCGATCGATCTGGACCCGGATCTCGGCGACGCCGGCGCGCGCGACCGCGACCTTGGCGCGCGCGGCCGTCGCGCGGGCCCGCGCCGTCGCCAGCGCGGTCTTGAAGTCGATGTCCTCGAGCCGGGCGACCCGCGCGCCCTTCTCGATCGTCTGGCCTTCTTCGACGAAGATCTCGGCGATCCGGCCGGGCACCTTCGACGCGACCTTGGCGTAGACCAGCGCCACGACGTAGCCGGTGGCGGTGAGCTGGATCTCGGACTGCACCGGCGAGACCAGCGCGACCTCGCCGATCTTGACCTCCGGGGTCATCAGCGACGACCGCAGCCGGCGGTAGCCGAACGCGTAGACCACGCCGGCGAGCCCGGCGAGCGCGAGGAGGCCCGCGACGATCCGGGGCGCACGGCTCGGGGGCCGCGCGCTGCGGTCGATCTTCAGCGACGCGAGATCTTGTGAGAGCTGGTCACGCTCCACGGAAGAAGCGAACTGTGGACGAACCCGGGCGCGGTGTAAAGCACGTCGCGCGCGGGGGATCGCTCGACAGGCTCAGTGGCCGTGCCGCTCGCGGTCGACGGCGGCGGCGAAGTTCGCGACGTTGAGCACGCCGAGGCCCGCGCCGGGCGCGAAGCCGGGCTTGCCGGTGTAGAACCAGTTGTTGCCCGCGGTGATGTCGACCAGCGGCGCGCGCGAGCCCGACGGCGTCTGGCGCTTGAAGCGGTAGAGCATCGCGTTGACCAGGCCGAGCCGCCCGCCGCCGGCGGCCTGCGACACCAGCGCGGTGATGCCGTTGAGCTGCGGCGCGACGAAGCTGGTGCCGCCGAAGCCCGAGAGCAGACCGCCGTCCGGCGTCGAGAACAAGAGGAAGCCGGAGAACGGATCGGCGTCGAGCGACACGTCGGGCAGGTTGCGGCCGGCGAACCGCGCGGGCAGGTCGAGCAGGTCGACCGGGCCGCCGCCCGAGCCGTCATCGAAGATGATGCTCTGGTTGGGCTCGCTGCGCTTGATGCCGCTGGTGCCGAGCTGGTACAGCGGCGCGCGCCAGAACACGCTGACGCCGCCGCCGCCGCCGACCGGGAACAGCGCGTGCTCGAACTGCGGGCCGAACACGGCGACCAGGTAGTTCTCGAGGTAGTCCCAGCCCCAGACCTGCTCGGTCGGGACCACCAGGTCGGGCGTGCCCGGGCCGAAGTTGGTCGTGAACGGCGTCGTGGTGCCGCCGGACGCGGTGATCGCCGGATCGTTGGCCGGATGATCGACGGTGAGCACGTTGGCGACCGGATCATTGAACGCGTCGTTGATGTCGAACGCGCCGCTGTCGCCGGAGGCGGCGAACACCGAGATGCCCTGGGCCGCGGCCTCGAGGAACGCCTGGTGGAACGCGATCATCTGCGGCGTGCGATCGACGCCGACGACCTGCTCGAAGAAGAACGCCTCGGCCAGGCCCCAGCTGACCGACATGGTGTCGACCAGGTTGTCCGAGGCGGCCTTGTAGAACAGATCGATGAAGCCGGCGTCGCTGTTGGGCGCGTCGTACACGACCATCTTGGCGCCGGGCGCCAGGCCGCCGGACTGCTCGACGTCGAGGCAGGTCTCGCCGGTGCCGGCGGCGGCGCTGAGCTCACCGCCGCCGTCGACGTGGACCTGGGTGAGCCGGTTCGGGTCGACCGACAACCCGATCAGGTTCCAGTAGGTGAACGCGTCGGCCGGGTCGAAGTTGGCGAGCGTCACGATGCCGACGGTGCGGCCGGTGCCGTTGATCCCCCGCTGGTACAGCGGGTTGATGTTGTACATGTTGGCGACGTCGCCGACCGTGAAGCTGCCCGGGACGCCGGTCGCGATCGCGCCGTGCGGCGGCAGCACCACCGGCGGCGACGCCAGCGGCGAGTTCGCCAGCGTGCTGGCGTGCATGTGGTGGAACCGCGGCTCGGTGGTGAGACCCTCGACCGAGACCAGGAGGTCGCGCAGGAGGATCGGGATGACCGGCGGCCGGTGCATGCGGTGGAACCGGCGGCCGTGATGATCGACGTCGTGCAGGTCGACCGAGAACGCCCGGGTGAACGCATCGGCCGTGCCGGTGGCCTTGATCAGCAGCCGGTCGGCGTAGACCTCGTTCACCGTGATCCCGAAGCCGTCGAGGTAGTGCCGGATCGTCGCGATCTCGGCGGGGCTCGGCGAGAACCGATCGGCGAAGTCGCGCACCGACAGGAACCGGTGGTAGGCCGGCGTGTTCGGCTCCTGGGTCAGCGCGACGAAGGCCTCGAGCTGATCGGAGTGCTTCACCTTGAGCACCAGCGACACGGTGATCGTGTCGGTGGCGGCGGTAGGACCGAGGTCGGTCGCCCTCGGCAAGGTCGGTGCGGCGCTCGCCGACGCACACAGCGTCGCCAGCGCAACGGCCACCGAGGAGAGCGGTGGCCAAGCGAAACGTTGAACTGTCCGTGACATACTTCCTCCGTTGGAGCGTTTGGAGTGGCGCGAATAGAGCAGACGCGCGCCGGCCGGGCCGCCGGATCGAGATCACAGGCGTTGTCATGGTGCGCCCGCGGGATCTCCAGATCGCAATGGGTCCGCGCACCTGGGGCCATCCGCCCCGGCCGTGGCGAGCCGGTGACGGCGCGTGTGTGGATGCGCAACAGCCACCGCCGCGGCACACGGTGAGCCTGCCCTGCCCGTTTTCAGGCTTCGACCGAGACGCCTCGTGCCTCGTAAACCTGGAAGATCAGGTAGCTAACCCTGCAGCTTCGTGGGATCTAACTCGGCAGCAGTGTGCCCGTAACGTGGTAGACCCGGACTTCGCCCATGGGAATCTTTCAGAAGATCTTCGGTAGCCGCAATCAGCGCGAGCTGAGGAAGCTCCAGCCGATCGTCGATCGCATCAACCGCCTCGAGCCCACGTTCCAGGCCAAGAGCGATGGCGATCTGCGGGCGACGACGCCGGAGCTCAAGCGTCGGCTCGACAAGGGCGCGACGTTCGACGAGATCCTCCCGGAGGCGTTCGCGGCGGTCCGCGAGGCCAGCGTGCGCCGGCTCGGTATGCGGCACTACGATGTCCAGCTGATCGGCGGCATGGTGCTGCACCAGGGCAAGATCGCCGAGATGCGCACCGGCGAGGGTAAGACCCTCGTCGCCACCCTGCCCGCCGCGCTCAACGCCCTCGCCGGCCGCGGCGTCCACGTCGTGACCGTCAACGACTTCCTCGCCCGCCGCGACGCCGAGTGGATGGGCCGGATCCACACCCACCTCGGCCTCACCACCGGCGTGATCGTCCACGGTCTCGACGACTTCGAGCGCCAGACCAACTACAACTGCGACATCACCTACGGCCAGAACAACGAGTTCGGCTTCGACTACCTGCGCGACAACATGAAGAAGGCCCCGGACCGCATGGTCCAGCGCGGCCTGCACTACGCGATCGTCGACGAGGTCGACTCGATCCTGATCGACGAGGCGCGCACGCCGCTGATCATCTCGGGCCAGGGCGAGGCGTCGGCCGACCTCTACGAGAAGATCGACCGGCTGATCCCGCGGCTCAAGCGCGAGGTCGACTACACCGTCGACGAGAAGGCGCACTCGGCGATGCTGACCGACGACGGCGTCGAGAAGATCGAGAAGCTGCTCGGCGTCGAGAACCTGTACGCGGCGAGCAACATCGTGCTCGTCCACCACGTCACCCAGGCGC
>VBLP01000306.1:0-613 GCA_005887925.1 Deltaproteobacteria bacterium
CGACCTCGCCGAGCGCTACTGGCGGCGCGGCCAGGACAAGAAGGCGCTCGAGACGCTGGCACGGCTCGAGGTCCGCTTCCCGCAGGACGCCGGCGTGCTGTCGGCGATCGCGGACATGTACACGCGGTGGGGCAAGGAGGACCTGGCGATCGCCGAGTACGAGCGGCTCGCCAAGCTCGAGCCCGACGACCCCGGCCACCTGGTCACGCTCGGCGAGCAGTACTGGGCCAAGGGCGACAAGGCCCGCGCGATCGCGACCTGGAAGCGGCTGGTCGCGACCGGCAAGGCCAGCGGCTTCGCCAAGCTCGGCGAGGTGATGGCCGAGCACAACCAGCCCGGCGAGGCGCGGGTCAGCTTCGACAAGGCGGTCGCGCTCGATCCCAAGAACCCCGAGATCTACAAGGTGCGCGCGGTGTTCCTCGAGGCCCAGAAGCAGTACGGCGACGCGCTCGCCGACTGGGAGAAGGTCCTCGATCTGATCGGCACCCGGCCGGCCGATCGGCTCGCACGGCGCGACGCGCGCCGGCACTACGTCACCGTGATCACCAAGATCAGCGGCCCGCGCGAGCTGGCCAAGAAGGCCGAGTGGGAGACCAAGGCCCGCGCCGGCGAC
>VBLP01000306.1:726-11298 GCA_005887925.1 Deltaproteobacteria bacterium
TACCTGCTGGTCGACTACTACACCAAGCGTTCGACCAAGGACCAGCCGCTGCGCGCGCTCGAGGAGCTCCACAAGAGGATCGCCGACGATCAGGACCTCGCGCTCGACCTGGTCAAGGTTTACAAGGACCAGCGCAAGTTCGGCCCGGCGGTCGACACGCTGCTCGAGCTGCTCAAGATCGCGCCGTCGCGCGAGCGCGAGATCTACTCGATGATCTCGGGGATCAAGACCGAGGAGCGCAAGGACGGCGAGGCCGAGGAGTGGATGAAGAAGGCGCTCGCCAAGAGCCCGAACGACCCGACGGCGTACGAGCACCTCGCCGAGAACTACGTCGCGATGCAGCGGTTCGCCGACGCGATCGCGGCGTACGAGAAGACGGTGCAGCTCGACCCCCACAACAGCAAGGCGCAGTTCGCGCTGGCCCAGCTCTACGTCCAGGGCGGCGACCCGATGAAGGCGGCCGAGCTGCTGCGCAAGGTGCTGCGGACGTCCAACGAGGAGGAGACGATCGGCCGCGCCGGGCGCCAGGCGATCGACCTCGAGGAGATGACCGAGACGCTCGGCGAGCTCGAGAAGGTGCTGTCGCCGCTGTCGTTCATGATGGCGCACAAGCCGATCTACCGGCGCGTGCTGGTCGAGCTCTACCTGCGTTACGTGCCGCGGCTGGTCGAGCGCGTCAAGCACGGCAGCGACGAGGTCCGCCAGGCGGCGCGCGCCGAGCTGGTGCGGATCGGCGGCCACGGCCTGCAGCCCCTGCTGGAGGCTCTGCGCGACGAGAAGGAGCAGAGCCAGCAGCGGGTGGCGGTCGCGGTGCTCGGCCACCTCGGCAACAAGGGCGCCGCGGCGCCCCTGGTCCACATGGCGCGGGTCGAGCCCAAGGACGTGCGGCGGGTCGGCACGCTGCAGGAGAACCTCGACCGCGAGGTCCGGGTCGACGCGCTGGTCGCCGCCGGCCGGCTCGGCGATCCCGCCGTGCTCGGCGACGTCCTGCCGCTGATGGAGCAGAAGGACAGCGCGATGCGCGAGGCCGCGACGTTCGCGCTCGGCCGGTCCGGCGACCGGCGCGCGGTCGCGCCGCTGATCAAGGCGCTCGACGACACCCGGCCGTCGATCCAGGTGCTCGCGTGCTTCGGGCTGGCGCAGATCGACGACCCGCGCGTCCCGCCGGCGGTGATCAAGACGCTGTCCGACGCGCGCCGCCACGACGGGGTGCGCGCCGCGTGCGCCTTCGCGCTCGGTGCCCGCCGGGTCGCCGCCGGCGCCCCGGCCCTGCTCGCCGCGCTCGCGGACAACCGCGGCGAGGCCCAGCGGCTCGCCGCCTGGTCGCTCGGCCAGATCGGCGATCCGCGCGCGCTCGGGCCGCTCCTGCGCGCCTACTTCGCGCGCGCCGGGCACTCCGAGGACGAGCTGATCTGGGCGATCGGCCGGACCAGCGGCGCGGGCCTGACCCCGTCGATGACCGTCGGGGGGGGGGCCCCCGGCGAGTTCCCGCTGCGCGGCGGAAAGTACAACCTCGACGAGGCGATCGCGCTGGTGCCCGGCGAGCTGCCGCGGCCGGTCGCGAGCAGCCGGCTGGTCGTCGACCACGCCGCCGACGTCGCCCGCGGCCTGACCGACGCGCTCGCCGAGCACCGCGACGTGATCGTCGCCGTCCTCGAGGACCTCGACGGCGCCCCGGCGCAGCTCTCGCTCGGCGCGCTCGCCCCCACCACCACCTCCGACCCCCGGCTCGAGGCCGCGCTGGCGACGATCGGCCAGGTGATCGAGCCCAGCGTCACCGCCCAGCTCGCCGCCGACGATCCGAAGGTCCGCGCGCTCGCGGTGTCGGTGCTCGCCAAGCTCGATGCCGGCAAGCGCACGGTCGACGCCGCGATCACCAAGGCACTCGACGACAGCGCCGATCAGGTCCGCGCGGCGGCGATGAACGCGATCGCGGCGCTCGCGGCACGGCGTGGCGCCACGCCGCCGGCCCTGGTGGCCGCGCTGGTCAAGGCGCTGGCCAGCCCGAGCTGGGGCGATCGCCGGATCGCCGCCCTCGCGCTCGGCCGGCTCGGCGACAAGGGCGACCCGGGCGCGCTGATCAAGGCGGCCGGCGATCCGTCGAGCTTCGTGCGCGAGGCGGTCGCCCAGGCGCTCGCCGGCGCGGGGCCCGCGATCGAGGCGCTGCTGGCGCTGTCGCGCGACGAGGTGCCCCAGGTCCGCGCCGCCGCGGCGCGCTCGCTCGGCACGCTCAAGGACGATCGCGGTGCCAAGCGGCGCGGCGAGCTGACCGCCGACCCCGACCCGTCCGTTCGTGCAGCCGCCGGGGGCAGCTGACCAGCGTGCCTGCTCGATCTGCGGGGGCCGCGTTCTTTGACGGGGTTCTTTGGGAGGGGGTAGAATTTCCGCTTGATGGATGTCGGCCTCGTCTGCGACGCGTGCAGCGCGCTGACCCCGATCGGGGTACCGCAATGTACGCGGTGCGGTGCATCGGTCGCACTCGATCCGCGACCGCGCGTGCAGACCGGGCGGCCGGCGGCCGCGACGAACGACGAGCCGTCGACGTGCGGCAAGTGCGGCACCGTGGTCGGCCCCCGGCAGCGGTTCTGCCCGCACTGCGGCAATCGCATCGTGGTGCCGGTGAGCTTCGAGGTCGAGACCCGCGTCGGGCCGAGGCCCTCGGCGGTGCACGCCGCGGTGACGACCCAGCCCAACGACGGGCGCGTCCGCCACGACGGCCGCGACAGCAAGCCCGGCCGCAGCACGCTGTTCTTCGGCGGCGCGATGCAGGCCGCGCGCGCCAAGCTCACGCTGATCCGCGGCGACGGCGACGACGGCGTGTCGTTCACGCTCGCCGGCCAGGACCACTATGCCGGCCGCGGCGACTGCCCGATCTCGTTTCCCGACGATCCGTTCCTGTCGCCGATCCACGCCAACTTCGTCTACGCCAGCAACCACCTCGTGGTCCGCGACGAGAGCTCGCTCAACGGCATCTACGTCCGGATCTCCAACGCCACCGAGCTGGTCAACGGCGCGATGGTGCTGGTCGGCGAGCAGGTGCTCTCCGTCGAGCGCGCGACCCAGCCCGAGGACGTGCCCGACGGCGAGGGCACCTACTACTCGGCGAGCATGGTCCGGCCGGCGTCGCTCGAGATCCGCCAGAACCTGCGCGGCGGCCAGATCGGCTGGGTCCACCGCACCGCGGGCGACGTGGTCACGATCGGCCGCGAGAACAACGACATCAACTTTCCAGACGACCCGTTCATCTCGGGTCGACACGCGGAGCTCAAACTCACCGGAGACATGCTATCGGTGACCGATCTGGGGTCACGTAATGGCACGTTCGTGCGCGTGCACGGCGAGCGTATCCTCAGGCACGGCGACTACGTGTTCCTCGGACAGCAGCTGCTTCGGGTCGAAATCGTCTGAGCGGGAGCCACCATGACCGTCTGTAATCGTTGCGGCAAAGAGAACCAAGACCACTACAAGTTCTGCCTCGGATGCGGGGCCGAGCTGACGGCGGCCCCGAAGCCGGGTGGCGACATGGCCATGATGAAGACGATGATGGCGGACGCCGGCTCGGGGCCGGGTGCGCCGCTGGGCGGTCCCGGCGGGCTGGCTGGACCCGGCATGGGTCCCGGCGGCCTCGGCCCGGGCCCGGCGCCGGGCATGCTGCGGGGGCCGACCCCGGGCGGCGGGCAGCCGCTGTCGCGGGGCAGCGCCAGCGCGATGCCGGGGATGCCCCCGGCGGGCCCCCTGGGTGGCCCGGCGATGCCGCCGACGATGCAGCCGCCGATGGGGCCGCCGCCCGGTGTGCCGGGCTTCTCCCCGGGGTTCGCCACGCCCAGCGCGCCGGCCGCCGTGCGGCGCTGCCCGTCGTGCGGCAGCGATGTGCCGCCGTCGTTCCGGTTCTGCGGTACCTGCGGCTTCCGCATGGACGAGGCGTCGTCGCCGATGCCGATGCCGATGACGCCGTCCGGCGGGATGCCCCAGCCGATGGCGCGCACGCGGCTGTCGATGACGCTGATCCGGCCCGACGGCAGCGAGGGCGGCAGCCACGACCTGCGGCCCGGCGAGAACAAGCTCGGCCGCAGCTTCGGCGCCGTGTTCGAGAACGACGGCTACCTGTCGCCGATCCACGCGCAGCTCGACATCCGCGGCGGCTCCGCCCTGATCCGCGACCTCGAGAGCCTCAACGGCGTGTTCGTCAAGATGACGCAGGAGGAGGAGCTGACCAGCGGCCAGATCATCCGGATCGGCCAGGAGCTCCTGCGCTTCGAGGTCATCGCCACCCCCGAGCCGACGCCCGATGGCACCGAGCTGATGGGCAGCCCCAACCCGGGCTACTGGGGCAAGCTGACGGTGATCATCGGCCGCGAGGTCACCGGCGCGGCGTTCCCGCTGCTCGGCGACAGCTGCACGCTCGGCCGCGAGCGCGGCGACATCAACTTCCCCGACGACGGCTATGTCTCGGGCCTGCACGCCCGCGTCACGCTGCGCGATGGCCGCGTGTTCCTCGCCGACCTCGGCAGCTCGAACGGCACGTTCATCAAGGTCAACGGCGAGCGCGCGATCGGCCACGAGTCGTTCGTGCTGCTCGGCCAGCAGCTGTTCCGCGTCAATCTCGCCTGACCGGCTCGCCTGACCGGCTCGCCTGACCGGCTCGCCTGACCGGCGTCCTACTTCTTGGGCTTCTTGTCCGGGTTGATGTTGAGGTCGTCGACCGATGGACCGGTCTGGCTCTTCTCGATGTAGCGGAACGCGTTGGGCAGGTTGACCTTGCCGCCGGGGTCGAACACGATCAGCACGTCGACGGACTCGTTGAGCTTGCCGCCCGGCGTCTGGACGATCAGCTCGTCGTCGCTGAGGAAGCGATCGACGTGCGCCTCGTGCCCGCCGAAGTAGACCTTCACGTTGCGCGGACCCTCGGCCCTGAACCGGTTGCCGTGGATGTGGACCGAGGTCCCGCCGCCGACGTCGCCCTTGTCGGGCTCGATGCCGGTGATCACGAGCTTGGGGTTATCGTTGCCGCAGGCCCCGGCGAGAACCATCGACAGGAAGCACAGCCCGGCGGAATGGCGCAAACGGCTCGACATGACAGGAAACGTACCCAACTCGAACACCTCCGGGCAACGCCTCGCTGCATCAGTTGCCGTGCGGGGACTCACCTCACGCAACGCAAGCTGCGGGATTCGCCGAGGGATCGACGAGCACCGCGGGTCGCCGCACGCGATCTACAGCAGATCGCGGCGGGCCAGCGCACGGCGCGTCGATCACCAGGGGACGTTCCCGTCCCCTCTCTCGCGGCAAAGCCGCTCGATTCACCCCACCGCGCGTGGCCTCGCGCGGTTGGATCTACAGCAGATCGCGGCGGGCCAGCGCACGGCGCATCGATCACCAGGGGACGTTCCCGTCCCCTCTCTCGCGGCAAAGCCGCTCGATTCACCCCACCGCGCGTGGCCTCGCGCGGTTGGATCTACAGCAGATCGCGGCGGGCCAGCGCACGGCGCGTCGATCACCAGGGGACGTTCCCGTCCCCTCTCTCGCGGCAAAGCCGCTCGATTCACCCCACCGCGCGTGGCCTCGCGCGGTTGGATCTACAGCAGATCGCGGCGGGCCAGCGCACGGCGCATCTTGGCCAGCGCCTGCTCCTGGAGCTGGCGGATCCGCTCGCGCGACAGGTTGTACTTGTCGCCGATCTCCTTGAGCGTCAGCTCCTGCTCGGTCTCCAGGCCGAAGCGCTGGCGCAGGATGTCGGCCTCGATCGGGCGCAGCTCGCGGAGCAGCTCGCGGACCTCGGAGGTCAGCGCCTCCCACTCGAGATCGCCGGTCGGCGACACCTCCTCGCGATCCGGATCCTCGAGCACCTCGCCGAGCACGCGGCCCTCGTCGTCGCCGACCGGCTTGTCGATCGAGATCGACTGCTCGAGGAGCCAGCTGCGCATCTTCTCGATCTTGTCGACCGGCATGTCGGTCGCGGCCGCGAGCTCCTCGCTCGTCGGCTGGCGGCCGAGCTGGCCGGTGAGCTGGCGGCGCGCCTTGGTCAGCCGGTGCTGCGCGTCGATCATGTGGACGGGCAGACGGACCTCGCGGCCCTTGTCGGCCAGCGCGCGGCTGATCGCGTGCCGGATCCACCAGCTCGCGTAGGTCGAGAACCGGAAGCCGCGGCGATAGTCGTAGCGCTCGACCGCCTTCATCAGGCCGAGGTTGCCTTCCTGGATCAGATCGGCGAGCGCCATCCGGCCGTGGTTGAACCGGCGCGCGATCGACACTACGAGCCGGAGGTTGGTCTTGACGAACGCGTAGTCCTTGCGCGTGCGGCCCGAGCCGAGCGTCCCTACCGTGGTGCCGCGCGGACCGATGCCGAGCGTGATGCGGTCGATCGCGCCCAGCGCGGCATCGATGAACAGGTGATCGACGTCCTCGGCGCGCAGCTTGCGCGCCGCGCGCCCGGCGAGCTTGCTCCACGCCTTGGCGTCGGGTGCCTGCCTGGCCGCGCCGGCGCGCAGCCCCTTGGCCTCGCCCCGCAGCGCGGCGATCGGCTCGATCGCGTCGAGCACGTGCTCGACGGCCGGCGCGTGCGACAGCACCGCCTGCCACAGCGCGATCTCGAGCGCCTCGATCTCGCGCGCCGAGGTGAACTCTTGCTCGGGCCGCAGCACATCGAGCGCGGCCATGTCGCGGAAGTACATCGACAGGTAGGTCGTGTTGTCCGCGCGCCGGGCATCGGCCGCGACCTCGGTCTCGGGCTCGAGCTCTGCAGCGATCGCGGAATCTTCCTCGCGCCGCGGCGAACGCTGTGCTGCCTTCGCCGATACCCGCGCAACTCGCGTCTTGCGCGTGCTCGGACGACCCAGACCCTGTTGCCCGACCCTGCTGACGATGGCTGCCATGAAATGCCCTTCTGCGCGGTCTTGCGCTGCGCTCACCCGATACAGACGCGTATGCCGCCCCGATGTTTTGGGATTCCTACGGCAAACGGCTCCTGGGACTACCCTCGAGCCCAGACGGTTATTCCAATCAACGACGTCCCTGACACAGCCCTTACACGTGTCCCGGCAAGTACTTGGCCGCCCCTCTTCGGCCGACTTTTTTTGCCCGGCTGTCCACCCCAGCCGTCCGCCAACTATCCGGAAGAGACGCGAGACCGGCTATGTCGCGCTCGGATCCTTGCGTTCGGCTAGGACAATGATGTGGCGCGACTGGTTCCCGAAAAAACGCCCGCGCGTGTGATATGCGCCCGAGACCTCGAGCACGCGTAACCCCGCGGAATGCAGTAGCTTGCCGACCTCGTGGAGCGAGTACGCTCTCACGGAAATATCCTGCTCCAGCTGGCGGCCGTCGTCGAACACGACCGAGCGGTTGACCTGGATGCGCGACGAGAAGTAGTTGAGCTCGACCTCCTCGAGCACGACGCAGCCGTCGCCCTCCCACCACACCCGGGTCGGCAGATCGGTGATCACGTAATCCCGGTTCAGGATCTCGATCAGGACGCGGCCGCCCGGACGGAGCGCGCGCGCGATGTTCGACACCGTCTTCTTGTTGGTCTCGTCGTCGAAGTAGCCGAACGTCGAGAACAGGCAGTACGCGCCGTCGAACTGGGCGTCGAAGTCGAGCTCGCGCATGTCGCCGCGCACGAAGTTGATCGTGAGCCCGCGGCGCAGCGCCTCCTCGCCGCCGCGGACCAGCAGCGGCGTCGACAGGTCGAGGCCGACGACGTGGAAGCCGCGCGCCGCGAGCTCCATCGCGTGGCGGCCGTATCCGCAGCCGACGTCGAGCACCTGCGCGCCGGGGGTCAGGGCGAGCGCGTTGATCACGAACTCGGCCTCGGCCTGGGTCGCCTGCGGGGTCAGGAACGGCAAGGTGCGCAGGTAGTCCTCGTCGAACAGCTCGACGAACCACGGCTTGGTGCGCGGTGGCTTGCCGTCGGCCTTGGCGTCGCGGGCGTCGGGCTTGACGAGCGGCGACGCGAGGCCGGGCGATGACTTGTCGCGCTTGGCCGGAGGCGGCGGCGACGGTGGCGCCTTGTGCACCGCGGGCACCGGCGGCGGCGCGTGGCCGTCGCGCACGACCGTCAGCGGCTGCGAGTCGCGCGCCGTACCGGGCACCGGCGGTGGCGCATGCGCGTCGCGCAGGGGCGCCATCGGCTGCGAATCGCGCGCCGGTGCGCCGGGCGGCGCGACGAACGGCGGGGCGGGCGCAACGTACCCGGGGCTGGGCGGCGGTGACAGCGAGCGCGACCGCGGCTCGGTCGCAGCCCCCGGCGGCGCGACTACCGGCCCCGACTCGTCGGACTTGGACTCGACGATGCCGTCGACATCGACCTCGAACTCGCCCGAGGCCTCGGCGCCCTTGTCATCGAACCCGGTGAGCTCGATCTCGGAGACCGGCGCCGGCTCGACCAGTCGCGGCCTGGCCTCCGCCGGCTTGGGCGGCATCGGCGGCATCGGCGGCGGGATCGAGGTCGAGGCGGGCCGCTGCGGAGGTGCCGGCGGATGGGTCGCGAGCCGGGCCGCCGGGCGCCACCGGCGGTATGGCGAGCGACGCCATCGGTGGCCGCGGCGAGCCGTCGTTCCCCGGACCCGCGGGCACCGGCGGCGCCACCGGCCGCGGCTGCGAGCCCTCGCTCGCGATCGGGCGCGGCGGCGGCCCATCGTTCATGGCCAGCGGCGATGCGACGGCCGGCATCGGCGGCGGGACCGCGGGCCGCGGCTGCGAGCCCTCGCCGGCGATCGGCGATAGCCGAGCGCGGGGGGTGGGGTCCCCGACGGCTCCGCCGGCGGGGCGGGGGTTCTCCCCCGTGGGATCGATCGGCGATAGCCGAGCGCGGGGGGTGGGGTCCCCGACGGCTCCGCCGGCGGGGCGGGGGTTCTCCCCCGTGGGATCAATCGGGCGCGGCGGCGGCCCATCGTTGATCGCGAGCGGCGATGCGATGGCCGGCATCGGCGGCAGCATGATCGGCCGCGAGATCTCGGCGAGCATCGGCCGCGGCTGCGAGGCCTCGGTCGCGCGCGCGGCCAGCTCCAGCGGCGGCGCGGGCGGCCCGGGATGGATCGTCGTCGCCTCGGCCGCATCGAGATCGACCTCGGCGTCGCCGAGGCCGCGGCCGGCGTCCTGATCGAGCGTCGCGCCGGCGTCGACCACGCCATCGAGGCTGCCGTCGAGGTCGACCTCGACGTCGTCCTCGGCATCGTCCCCGGCCTCGGTCGCGTCGCGCCCGACGAAGTTGATCTCGACCACCGGGGCGTCCGGGACGGTCGTGGTGGTGGGGTCGAGGCCGGGCGAGGACACCCGCTGGAACGGCATCGTGCTGCCCGGGTCGCTCAGTCCCAGCTCGCTCAGGCCCAGCTCCTCGAGATCGACCGCGGTCATCTCGCGGGTCTTCATCTCGAAGTCGGCCTGCTCGACCGGACCCGAGACCGGATCGATCACCGTCGGCATGCCCTCGTGGTTCTCGAAGCTCGGCGGCGGGCTCTCGTGCGTGGTGGTGCGCGGGATCACCGGGTCGGACGAATCGGGCGTGAAGCTGTACGCGATCGACATCGCGAGCGACGGATCCTCGGGCACCGGCGCGACCACCGGCGGCGTGCTCGAGCGCCGCGGCACGTTGTCCGACGGCACCCGCAGGCCCGCGCCGCGCCGCCGCCGCCGCCGCCGCTCGGCGGTGGTCATCCCGACCTCCATGTCGGCCTGCGAGTCGTCGTCGCGCTTGGTCACGAGCCGCCTCCGGACATCACGGCGCGGCCCAGGCGCTCGCCGAACCGCACCGCGTCGCCGACCTCACCCGCGAGCTCGACCTTGTCGGGCTCGAACACCACCACGACGGTCGAGCCGAGCCGGAACGCGCCGAGCTCGTCGCCGCGCGCCGCCGTGACCCCGCACAGCTCGACCCGGCGCGGCTCGCGCGCCGCGCGCCAGGTCGCGCTGTCGATCGCGGTGCCCATGCCAGCCAGCGCGGGCGCCAGCCGGATATTGCCAACCCCCGCCGCGCCGACCATGACGAGTGCGATGCAGCCGAGCGATCCCGCGTTCATGCGGATCACGACGCGCTCGTTCCGTGCGAGCAGCCCGTCGCGACGCGATGCGACGCGCGGGTTCACGGACCACAGCGCCCCGGGCAAGTAGTCGTAGCCGGTGATCCGCGCCTCGGCAGGGGCATGGACCCGATGATAGTCCCGCGGCGACAGGTAGATCGTCGCGTAGGCGCCTCCGGTGAGCCGCGCCGCCAGGTCCGCGTCGGCGACCAGCTCGGCGAGCTGGTAGCTCCGGCCCTTGGCCTGGACCAGCGTGCCGGCGACCGCGACGCCGCGCGCGGCGATCACGCCGTCGCACGGCGAGATGACCGCGCCCGGGGCGGCGTCGACCACGCGCGCGCCGTGTCGCAACTTGCGCGCGAAGAAGTCACCGAGCGAGGGATAGCCCGCGAGATCGAGCTCGACCTCGTCGAGGTTGGCGCCTACCGCGCGCGCAAATGCGCGATACGCCAGCCTGCGCAGCCGCGGCGGCAGGGCTTTTGTCGCGCCCCAGCCGACCAGCGCCGAATAGGCAGCTCCGACGCGCGCGCGCGGGCGTTCCGCTGCAATGCTTCCTGGC
>VBLP01000307.1:0-10474 GCA_005887925.1 Deltaproteobacteria bacterium
TCGGCGATCAACGGCCAGACCTGGTGGCGCGTCAACCCGGGTCGGCCCGCCCGCTGAAAACTGGCGCCGCCTGCCCTGCGCCCCGAGGATGGCGGCAATGGCCGTACTGCATCGGATCGCCCGCCCACCCGAGGCGGATCCGTCCGATCGGCGCTGGCTCCGCCGGCTGCGCCGCTGGCGCGCCTGGCTCGGCCGCGTCCCGCTCCGGGCCTGGCTCGCCCGGTGGCGGCCGCGCGCACGGCCGACGAGGATCGATCCGACCCTGCCGGCGACCGCGCAGATCGTCGCCGTCCAGCACCCCAGCGCCGCGTTCCCCGAGCGGCCCTACGATCTGGTCCTGCTCGCCAGCGTGCTCGCCTTGCTCGGCATCGGCACGATCGAGATCTACTCGGCGACCGCCGCCGACGGGCTGACGCGGTTCCACGATGCCGCGTACTTCCTCCAGCGCCAGGTCGGCTTCCTGGCGATCGGCGGGCTGGCGATGTGGCTCGGCGCGCGCATCGACTATCGCCGGCTCAAGCAGTGGACCTACCCGCTGCTGTTCGGCGCGCTCGTCCTGCTCGGCGCCACGCTGGCGACCCCCGCGATCAACGGCGCGCGGCGCTGGATCCCGCTCGGCCCGCTCACCCTGCAGCCGGTCGAGATCGCCAAGCTCGCCCTGGTCAGCTACCTGGCCTACTCGCTCGGCCGCAAGGCCGACCAGGTCAAGACCTTCACCGTGGGCTTTGTCCCCCACCTCGTCGTGTGCGGCATGATGATGGTGGTGCTGCTCAAGCAGCCCGATCTCGGCTCGTCGGTCGTGCTCGGCGCCACCACGCTCGGCATGCTGTTCATGGCCGGCGCCCGGATCTCGTACATCCTGCTCGCCGTCCTCGCCGCCGCCCCGGTCGGCTACCGCATGGTGATCGGCACGTCGTGGCGCCTGCAGCGCGTGCTCGCCTACTTCAACCCCGAGGCCTACGCCCGGGGCGACGGTTACCAGTTCATGCAGGCGCGGCTCGCGCTCGGCTCGGGCGGCCTCACCGGCGCCGGCCTCGGCGGCGGCCATCAGACCCTCGGCTATACCCCCGAGGCGCACTCCGACTTCATCCTCGCCCCGATCGGCGAGGAGCTGGGCTGGCTCGGCGTCGCCCTCGTGCTCCTGCTGTTCGGCGTCCTGGTCTGGCGCGGCATCCGCGCCGCGCTCGGCGCACGCGACGTGTTCGGCGGCTACCTCGCCTTCGGCATCACGCTCCTGTTCGGCGTCCAGGCGCTGTTCAACGTCGGCGTCGTGCTCGGCGTCGTGCCCAACTAGGGCATCACGCTCCCCCTCGTCAGCTGCGGCGGCAGCTCGCTGGTGATCACCATGTTCCTGATCGGCCTCCTGCTCAACGTCGGCCGCCGCCCCGAGCGCCGCGCCGCCGCCCCCACGCCCCGCGACCTCGCGCGCAAGAAGCGCGTCCGCGTCCGCGCCGTCGTCGCGTAGGAGCCTGTAGAACATGGCGTCTGAAGAACGCGGGCACGCTCGGCGCGCCGTGGGCTGCTACGCGGATGGGCGTCGGGACCGCGCCTGCCGAAGAACCGCCGACGCTTGCGCGAACGGTCCTTGGTACGTGCGGGGCATGACCTGTCAATCCTGGTTACAGTCGCGGCCCCCGACCCCATCCGCTCGCGGCCGCCCTCGGCGACCTCGCGTTGGCGTCTCGCAATGGCACCTCCTGGCGTCCGCTGCGTTGCGCGTCGACGTGCCTCGGGTGTCCGCGTCGCTGCGCCCGGCGCGCTACGCCTGCGGCGGGCCCCTTCGCCTGCGTCGCAAGTCCGGAATAGCGACGCCAATGGCCACGTTGGACGGCCATGATCGCCACCACCGCTGCTCATACCGAGTCGGACTCTCTGGACTCTGTGTCTGCAGAACGACGCCGAGAGGCGCGGGAGGAGCGAGTTGCTCGTGGTACTAGCGTGGCGATGCGGCTTCTGATCGCCGGCGGTGGCACCGGGGGGCACCTGTTCCCCGGCGTGGCGATCGCCGAGGAGCTGCGAGCGCGTCACCCGGATGCCGCGGTGCGGTTCGTCGGGACGAGCCGCGGCATCGAGGCCCGCGTGCTGCCCGAGCTGGGCTGGGATCTGGAGCTGATCCAGGTCTCGGGGCTCAAGACGGTCGGCGCGCTGGGCGCGCTGCGCGGGCTGGCG
The DNA here is from genome assembly GCA_005887925.1 of Deltaproteobacteria bacterium. GTDB lineage: Bacteria > Myxococcota_A > Polyangia > Haliangiales > Haliangiaceae > JABFXX01. The sequence continues at coordinate 2,170 of VBLP01000307.1, forward strand.
CGGCTGCCGCGGGCGCTGTGGCAGGCGCGGCGCATCCTGGGTGAGTTTCGTCCCGATGCGGTGATCGGGGTCGGCGGCTACGCGTCGGGGCCGGTGGTGCTGATGGCGCGGCTCGCCGGCATCCCGACCGCGATCTGCGAGCAGAACTCGATCCCGGGGCTCACCAACAAGATCCTCGGCCGCGTCGTGCGCGCGGTGTTCGTCTCGTTCGACGGCACGCGGCGGTTCTTCCGGCCGAGCAAGACAGTGGTGAGCGGCAACCCGGTGCGCCGCGGCCTGGTCGAGAAGCTGCTCGACGCCGGCGCGGCCCCGCCGTCTGCGACCGCCGGCAACGATGCAGCCGCCCCGGTGCACGTGCTGGTCAGCGGCGGCTCGCTCGGCGCCGTCGCCGTCAACGAGCTGGCCGCCGGCGCGCTGATCGCGCTCGCGAGGACCACCCCGCTCGCCATCGTGCACCAGACCGGCGAGAAGGGCCTCGACGACACCGTCCGGCGCTACGCCGCCGCCGGCGTCGCCGCCGATTGCCGCGCCTTCATCAAGGACATGGCCGCCGCGTACCAGCGCGCCGACCTGATCATCGGCCGCGCCGGCGCCACCACCGTCGCCGAGCTGGCGATCACCGGCGTGCCCGCCGTGTTCATCCCCTACCCGTTCGCCGCCGACAACCACCAGGAGATCAACGCGCGCGAGCTGGCCGACGCCGGCGCGGCCCTGATGTTCCGGCAAGCCGAGCTCACGGCCGATCAGCTCGCCGAGGCCTTGCGGCCGCTCGTGACCGACCCCGCCCGCCGCGCCGAGATGGGCGCCAGGATGAAGGCGCGCGCTCGGCCCGGCGCCGCTGCCACCGTGATCGACTGGTGCGAGTTGCAGCTCACCGAGGGCGGTCGGCCCCGCCGGGCCGGGTGAGCGCGGTCTTCCGAGAGCGGACAAGCACGCCCGATCCGGCGCGCGGCGCGCGGCACCGCATCATGCACGCGAATTGCGCTTGCGGGACGCATGCGCACCTCATGTCATGATCCATCCGCACGTCTCGTCCGCGACGTCCTCCGGGCGAGCGCCGCCATCGCGATCGCCTGGGCCGCCTCCTGCGCGCCGGCGGACGAATCCACGAGTCAGACCGCCTCGCCCGTGCTCTCCCCATTTGCCACGACGATGACGAGCCTCGGGCCCACCGGCTGGTGGCGGCTCGGCGAGACCACCGGCGCGGCTGCCGATGCGACCGGGAACGGCAACACCGGCACCTACAACAACTTCCAGTCCGGCCAGCGCGGCGTCGCGGGAGCGATTGCGAATGACGCCGACGGGGCGATCCAGATCACCCCGGCCTCCTCGTCGACCGCGTGCGCGAACGCGACGAGCCCCTACGTCTCGATCGCGGACAACGACGCTGCCTCGCTGGTCAAGGCACAGGATTACTTCGGCCGGACCGTCGCGCCGGGCACGACCTGGGGAGCCGCCGCGGTCGGCGGCACGTGGACGGCCGAGGTCACGACGAGCGGCACGTATTACTCGGTCAACGGCAGGGCCGCGCAGATCAGCGAGACGGCGTTCGCGACCTGGCAGATCGGACTGCCGGTCACCCGCAAGGACGCCGACGTTCAGGTCCGCGCGTCGTGGAACCAGGCCGCGGCCGGCGCTGCGCTCACCCCCGCCGCGATCGTCGCGCGGCGGCTCGACAACGACAACGCCTACCGCGCCGAGCTGCGGGAGAACCCGGGCGGGCAGCTCGATCTGCGGCTCGTGAAGGTCGTGCGCGGCATCTCCACCATCCTGGCGACCACGACCGCGGTCGGCACGTACACCGTCGGCGATGCCTGGTACGTGCGATTTCAGCTCGACGGCAGCAACCTGCGTGCGCGGACCTGGAACGCGAGCGCGAGCATCGGGCCTTCCGGCTGGCAGGTGACCGCGGTCGACGGCGAGCTCGCAGCGGCCGGCAACATCAGCATCCGGTCGTCGAACTCGGGCACGACGGTGAACCCGACCGTCGCGTTCGACGCGTTCCGCGTGCAGTCGCTCGGGATGACGGTGCACGCGTTCATGAAGCCGACCGACCTCAGCTTCTCCGTCGACAGCCTCGGCTACATCTACTGGCTCGGCAAGGGCGATAGCTCGCACAGTGAGTGGGCGTTCCGGTTCTATCCCCAGACCGATGCGTCGCGGCCCAAGCGCATCTCCGGATACATCTGGAACCCCACCGGAGACCCCGTGATCAATCCGAGCCATCAGGGCGCCGGTGACTACTTCCAGGATCCGAACCTCGCGGCGAACGTCTGGGTGCAGGTCGTGGTCGTCTACGATCCCGGCGACCGCTTCGACCCCGGTGCCGGCGTCACGATCTACGAGAACGCCGGATGCAGCGGCCACGGCACGCAGTGCGGCGGTACGGTCCAGGGCTTCACCCTCTACTCGACGAGCCCGTACCTCGTCATCCCGGAGAACTCGACCTCGCCCTTCCTGATCGGCACGAAGGACTGCGGCTCGTTCTTCACCGGCGCGCTCGACGAGGTCGCGGTGTTCGACCGCAGGCTGACCTCGGCGGAGATCACCGACCTGTACCAGCAGTCACAGTGACGCGACCGAGGCGCGCGCCCCCGGCGCGGCCGCCACCATCATCGCCTGGTGCGGGTGGCAGTCCTACCAGATCACTTGAATCCGATAGCGTGCAATCTGAGGGTCCGAGCTGATCAGCGGAATACCTTCCCCGATGGCCTGCGCAACCAGCATGCGATCGAACGGATCCTTGTGGTGCCGCGGCAAGGTCGCCAGGTGGCGCACATCACCGAATGTGACCAGACGCTTGACGAACCCTGCTGCCTCGATCGTCTCTTCGAGGTTGTCTGGAATCGCGAGTCGACCGAGAGCCTTCTTGATCTCGATCTCCCAGGCCGAGACCACGCTCACCAGGATCACGTTGCTAGCGTCCTCGATGACAGCGCGCGCGGTTGCGGACAACCGTGGGCTCGTTTCGAGAGCCCAGATCAATGCGCTCGTATCGAGCAGGGCGATCACGCTTGTTCGCCGAGCCACGCGGCAAGCTCGGCATCCGGCAATGGCGCATCGAAGTCATCGGACATGCGCACCTGACCCCGCCATTGGCCGAGCGCCCTGCGGCCGGCATTCCGGATCGCAACGACGCGGGCGACGGGTTTACCAGACCGAGCGCGACAGCGTCGTCTTCGCCTCGTGCATGTTGACGATCTTCACGGCGACAATTTAGCTAGGGTAGCTAAGGTTGTCAACCGCCGGATACTACTGCGGTCGCTGCTACGGACGCTCGGCTTGTCTGGTACAACGCGCTGCAGTCGCGGAGGATTTGCAGCCGGACCCGCGTTGTCATGACGAGGACCTGATGTTTCGCAAGCAAGACACCGTGATTCACTTCGTCGGCATCGGCGGGATGGGGATGTGCGGAATCGCCGAGGTCCTCGTCAACATGGGCTACCGCGTGTCGGGGTCGGACATGAACGACACCGAGATCACCCGCCACCTGGCGCAGATCGGCTGCACGGTGAAGCAGGGCCACCGCGCCGACCACCTGGGCGAGGCCGATGTCGTCGTGGTGTCGAGCGCGATCAAGGGCTACAACCCCGAGATCGAGGCCGCCCGCGCGCGCCAGATCCCCGTGATCCCGCGCGCCGAGATGCTCGGCGAACTGATGCGGATGAAGTACGGCATCGCGATCGCCGGGGCGCACGGCAAGACGACCACGACGACGATGGTCCACACGGTGCTGATGGCGGCGGGGCTGGACCCGACGGCGGTGATCGGCGGCCGGGTCAACTCGCTCGGGCTGGCCAACGCGCGCTGGGGCAAGAGCGACTACCTGGTCGCCGAGGCCGACGAGAGCGACGGCTCGTTCCTGACCCTGACGCCGACCCTGGCGGTCGTCACCAACATCGACGCCGAGCACCTCGATCACTACGGGACGTTCGACAACGTCAAGAAGGCGTTCACCGACTTCTGCAACCGCGTGCCGTTCTTCGGGATGAGCGCGCTGTGCCTCGACAACGCCGGCGTCCAGGACATCCTGCCCCACCTGATCAAGCGCTACACCACGTTCGGGATCTCGTCGCAGGCGACGTATCGCGCGCGCAACATCCGGCACGACGGCATGATCACGCGGTTCGTGGCGTGGCGCCGCGCCGACGAGCTCGGCGAGGTCGCGCTGCCGATGCCGGGCACGCACAACGTGCTGAACACGCTCGCCGTGCTCGCGGTGTCCGACTTCCTGGCAATCCCGTTCGAGACGTATGTCAAGGCGCTCGCGCACTTCGAGGGCGTGGCGCGGCGGTTCACCGTGCGCGGCGAGGTCGGCGGCGTCACCGTGGTCGACGACTTCGGGCACCACCCGGCCGAGGTCCGCGCGACCCTGTCGGGGGCCAAGGCGTCGTTCGCCGGCCGCCGCGTGGTGGCGGCGTTCCAGCCGCACCGCTTCACGCGGACGCGCGACCAGCTCGCCGAGTTCGCGCGGGCGTTCCACGACGCCGACCACGTCGCGATCTGCGACATCTTCGCAGCCGGCGAGAAGCCGATCGACGGCGTGTCGAGCGAGGTGCTGGTCCGGCTCGCGCGCGAGGCCGGCCACCCCGCGATCACCTACATCCCGCGCCGCGAGGACCTGGCGGCATGGCTCGACGCGCAGGCCCGGCCGGGCGACCTGGTGATCACGCTCGGCGCGGGCAACATCCAGCTGGTGTGCAACGAGGTGATCGACCTGCTCGAGAAGCGCCTCGGGGCGGCGACCCGCAAGAACCTGGTGAAGGTCGACGAGTCGAGCGCGACCGTTGCGCGATGACGCCGGGAAGATCCGCGCCGCGCCGGGCGTTGTCGATGTGGCCCCCGACGCCGCCCGCGCTGCGACCGGCGCCGAGACCCGCGAGGAGTTGATGACGGCTGCCGCCGAGATCTATTGTGCCCGGGTGCTCCCCGGCGGGATCGACGAGCGCAGCGAGGCAGCAGAGGGTGGGGACCCCGACAGCTCCGCTGGCGGGATCGACGAGCGCAGCGAGGCAGCAGAGGGTGGGGACCCCGACAGCTCCGCTGGCGGGGCGGGGGGCAGCGCCCCCCGTGGGATCGATGTCGAGCTGATCGGCGACGAGGACCTCGGCGATGGCGAAGTCTCCGCGGCCGCCGTCGCCAACCCCGGGTCGCGGCTCGACGACGACGCCCGGCGCGCGCTGCGCGAGCTGCTCGGCGACGGCGTGCGGTTCGACGAGCCGCTGCGCCGCCACACCACGCTCAAGATCGGCGGCCCGGCCGACGCGTTCTGCGAGCCGGCGAGCGTCGCCGAGGTCTCGGCGCTCGCGCGCTGGTGCGCGGCGGCGGGCGTGCCGATCACCGTGATCGGCGGCGGCTCGAACCTGATCGTGCGCGACGGTGGCGTGCGCGGCGCCGTGCTCGGCACCGGCCGGCTGCGCGGCCTCGCGCTCACCCCGCCCGCGACGATCCGGGTCGAGGCCGGCGTGTCGACCGGCAAGGTGCTGTCGCTCGCGATGAAGAACGACCTCGGCGGCGTCGAGTTCCTCGGCGGTGTGCCCGGCTCGGTCGGCGGCGGCATGATCATGAACGCCGGGACCTACCTCGGCGAGTTCAAGGACGTCACGCGCTGGGTCGAGACCGTGCGGCTCGCGGACGGCGAGGTGATCCGGCGCGACAGCGCGGCGTGCGGGTTTCGCTACCGCGCGAGCGACCTGCCGCCGGGCGAGGTCGTGGTCGGCGCCGAGCTCGTGCTGCGGCCCCGGCCGCGCGCCGACATCCAGGCCGAGGTCAGTGCGCTGCGCAAGCGGCGCGCCGAGCGCGAGCCGAAGAAGGTGGCGAGCAACGGCTCGACGTTCAAGAACCCGCCGGGCGACTTCGCCGGCCGGCTGATCGAGGTCGCCGGCTGCAAGGGCTGGCGCGAGGGCGACGCGGTGTGCTCGCCGGTCCACGCCAACTGGCTGGTCAACACCGGCCGCGCCTCGGCCGCCGAGCTGCTGCAGCTGATCGAGCGGGTTCGCGCACACGTCCTGCAGATCCACGGCATCGCCCTCGAGCTCGAGGTCAAGATCATCGGAGAGGACTGACATGTCGAAACCGCATCGATTCGCAGGGCGCCGCGTCGCGGTCGTGATGGGAGGGCTGTCCGCCGAGCGCGAGGTCTCGCTCGACACCGGCGCAGGGGTGCTCGCCGCGCTGCTCGAGCACGGCTGGGACGCGGTCGCGATCGACTGGGCGCCCGGCACCAGCCTGCCGCGACTGCTCGAGGCATCCGGCGCCGCGGTGGTGTGGAACGCGCTGCACGGCACCTGGGGCGAGGACGGCGCGGTGCAGGGGCTGTGCGCGTGCATGCAGATCGCGTGCACCGGCTCGGGGATCCTGGCGAGCGCGCTCGCGATGGACAAGGTGATGTCCAAGCGGATCTTCGAGAGCAACGGCCTGCCGACGCCGCGCTGGCGGACGCTGCCGCACGAGCCCGGCGCCGGCGATGTCGATGCGCTGGCCGGCTGGCCGCTGCCGTGCGTGGTCAAGCCGGCCAACGAGGGCAGCTCGGTCGGCGTCAGCATCGTCGATGCGCCGGACCAGCTCGGCGACGCGCTCGCGCTCGCGCGCAGCCACCACGGCCCGGTGATCATCGAGGAGTACATCGCCGGCACCGAGGTGTTCGTCGGGATCCTCAACGACCGCGTGCTCGGCTCGGTCGAGGTCCGCCCCGCGGTGCGGTTCTACAACTACGAGGCCAAGTACAAGCGCAGCGACACGCGCTACCTGATCCCGCCCGAGCTCCCGGCGCCCGTGGTGAAGCGCACCGAGGAGGTCGCGCTCGCCGCGTACCGCGCGCTCGGCTGCACCGGCCACGCGCGGCCCGATCTGCGGATCTCGACCGCCGGCGAGCCGTTCATCCTCGAGGTCAACACGCTGCCCGGCCTGACCAAGACCAGCCTCCTGCCCAAGATCGCCAGGAGCATCGGCATGGACTATCCGACCCTGTGCGATCACATCCTCGAGACCGCGACGACGATCTGAGCGGCGAGCACAGGCCGAGGCGGCCCGAGCGGCTCGAAACGAGAAGACGCAGCCCCCGGGCATCGAAGGCTGCGTCTCGTGGATCCGGTGCGGAAGCTACTTACTTCTTGCAGGTCATCTCGTAGACCTTCGTCCAGGTCTTGCCCTTGTCGGGGGAGAACTCGCCCCAGAACTTCGCGCCGGCCTTCGCATCGGTCATGTCCTCGTGATCGCGGAACGGCATCTCGCCCATCATGGAGTGCGCCGTGAGGTCCCACTCGACCTTGCCGTTCTTGAGGCCCGCCGACTCGCCGGTGCTCCAGCCGCCGCCGCTCTCGACCATCACGCGCTTCCACTTCTTCGACGCCGGGTCGAACGTGGTGTACGACGTGAACTGGAACGGCTCCTTGCCCATCCTCGACTCGAAGTCGCCCTCGATCCACCAGCCGTTCATGGCGACCTTCATCTTCATCGTCGCCGTCATGTCCTGCATCTTCATGCTGTGATCCATGCCCTGGCCCTTGCAGTGCCAGGTGCCGCCGGCCGCCTTCGCCATGTCGGCGATCTCGGTGGGCGGCTTCATCTCGGGCATCGCGCCCGCGTCCGCCTTGGGCGGCGTCTTGGCGTCGGGCGCCTTGGGCGCCATCTTGGGATCCGCTGCCTTGGTATCGGCCTTGGGCTGCGCCGCGGCGAGCCCGGTCATGCCGACGATCACCATTGCTACTCGCGAGAACGTGTTCATTGTCATGCTCCTGGGTGGAAAAACGCGCGCACTATACTCAAATGCGAGATCGAGACATCGGATCGAGCCGTGTTCCGTTGCGACGGACGGCCCGCCGCCAAAGCAGGCATGTATGTGCGGATCTCGTGGAAACCTGCCGTCGTCTCGCGAGTCCTATAGACGTGCATAGCACTGCTGGATTCATCGTGCTGGCGATCGCATGGACGGCGTGCGGCGGCGCTACACGCCCGACGGCACCGACGACACCGACGGCCGCGGCCATCCCGGTGACCGCATCTGCGAAACTCGCCGAGCCGCCGCGCGCGCCCGATCCGGATCTGCACCGGCCGCCGCCGCGCAAGCTGCTCGAGATCGACTGGTCGAAGGTCGATCTCACGAACGAGGCTGCTTCGCTCGCCGTGTGGTCGCGGATCGCGCCGACCGGCGTGGACTGGGACGACCAGCTGCACGAGATCCCCGCCGCCGCGGCGCGGCCGCTGGCGATCGCCGTCCTGCGTGGCGGAAATTTCCTGTGCACACCGCAGACGACCGGCGACTGCGCCAGGCCGGCCTACGAGGTCGCTGCGCCGGCCGAGACCG
>VBLP01000307.1:10676-31341 GCA_005887925.1 Deltaproteobacteria bacterium
TCGAGATCCTGTCGGCCGAGGGCCACCGCGCGGCCTACCTCGCGGCGGTCACCGACGAGGCGCTCGGCGCGGACGGCCGCGTCGCTGCGATCACCGAGCTCGCCGCGCTGCCCACCGCCGACGATAAGCTGCCGCCCGATCTCACTGCGGCGCTGGTGACCGCGGCGAGGGCGAAGGACTGCCGCGTCGTGGCCGCGGCCGCCCGCGCGCTCGATCAGCACGGCGATCACCGCTTCGTGCCGCGCCGGCCGCGCACCGCGAACACCGGCCAGCTGATGCGCGCGCTGTGCGTGCTCGCGACCTACGAGGCGGCCGCGCCGAGCGACGAGGCGTCGCTGTTGCCGGGCTACGTGCCGGCCCGCGGCCTCGAGCGCATCACCATCACCTACGACCGGCTGTCCGAGACCGACGACGATGGCGATGGCGATCCGCACACCACCCATACCGCGCTGCTCGTGCCGCGCGGCGAGGCCGTGCTGCCCGAGGTCGAGGACCTGGTGCAGGCGATGCAGCACTGCACCGGCACGATCTGCGTCTCCGAGAGCCGCGAGTTCCGCTTCGTGTGGCGGCCGGTCGGCGGCGAGGTCCTGCTGACCCGGATCGAGCTCGCCGAGCGACCGGACTGTCCGCCGGACAAGACCGCGAGCCCCTGCCTGCCGCTCCAGCCCATGCAGGGCCGGGTCGAGGTGCCACCATCCAAGTGATTTCGGACAGCTATCGCGGTTGCATGGATCTCGGTGGCCGCTATGGCACGATAGTGCGACCGATGTCCGCCCCGCGCTGGCTCTGTGTGCTCATCGTCGCTGCCGTGATCGCGCTCGGCGCGGCGCGTGCCGAGGCCCAGGTGTTCCGGCCGCGCACCGGCAAGGCGGCCGTGGCGAGCAAGGCCGCGACGCCCGTGGCGAGCAGCGCCTCGGCCAAGAAGACCGGGCCGGTCGCGGCGACCCCCTCGAGCAATGCCTCCGCCAAGAAGTCGACCCGCGGAACGGCGCGCCGGCCGACCCGGAAGCGCGGCAAGGCGCGCGGCGACTCCGACACCGTCGTGATCGATGACGATGACGATGAGGACGTGAAGATCACCGACGACTGACAGCCTGTTCAGGCGATCGGCTGGGTCGCCGCGCGGCCCAGCGGACGCGGTGGTCAAAAAATTGCGTCGGTGATCGCGCCATGCGTATTTCCCAATCATGGATCGATCCCGTCGGGAGGCGCGTGGTGAGGCCCGTCGCGAGACCGCTACCCCTGCCCCGCCGGCGAGGCCGTCGGGGTCTCCACCCCCGCGATCGGCTTCGCCGATTGCGCCCACGTCCCGGCTGATCCTCCGGCGCGCCCGCAACCGCCGCCGTCCCGGCTCGCTGTGGTCGCGGCTGCCGCGGCCGCGCGCGATCGCCGATGCCTGCGGCCGCGCGCTGCGTCGCGCGCTGCCCACCGCCGCCGCGGTCGCCGTGCTCGGCGCGCTCGGCGGCGCCGCCTGGGCCGGCCATCGCTGGATCACCCACTCGCCGCGCTTTGCGATCACCGAGATCGCGATCCGCGGAGCGCGCCACGTCGATCCGGAGCAGCTGCGCGCCGCGCTCCCGATCCACGCCGGCGACAGCGTGTTCACCGGCCTGGCCGACGTGGCCCGCGCCGTGCGCGGCAACCCCTGGGTCGCGGCCGCCGAGGTCCACCGCGTCCTGCCGCACACCATCGCCATCGACCTGCGCGAGCACGCCGCCGCGGCGGTCGTCGATCTAGGCGACACCGGCGAGCGCTACCTCGTCGACGCCCAGGGCCGCCCGTTCAAGCGCGTCGGCCCGGCGGGGGACGAGGGCGATGACGGCCGCGACGGCCACGGCCTGCCGATCATCACCGGCCTCGCCCGCGCCGCCTTCACCGCCGACCCCGCCGCCGCGATCGCCGGCGTGCGCGACGCGCTCGCCGCGGCCAGCCAGTGGCGCAGCGCGCAGCGTCCGGCGATCGCCGAGGTCCACGTCGACGCCCACGGCGCGCTGACCTTGCACACCCAGGGTCCCGCGATCGCGATCCAGCTCGGCGCGCCCGGCGCCGAGGCCGGTGCCCGCATGCAGGCGTTCGACGCCGCGTGGGCCGGGCTCGGCGACGCCGAGCGCGCCCGCACCCGCGCGATCCACACGGGCACCCGCCCCGACCACGCCACCGTCGCCTTCGCGAAGGACTGAAGGACCCATGGCCAAGCCCAAGACCAGCGAGATCATCGTCGGCCTCGACATCGGCACCACCAAGATCGCGTGCATCGCCGGCGAGGTCACCGAGGACGGCGTCGACATCATCGGGATCGGCACCGCGCCGTCCAGGGGCCTGCGCCGCGGCTACGTCGTCAACATCGACGCCACCGTGTCGTCGATCCAGCAGGCGGTCGACGAGGCCGAGAACATGGCCGGCTGCGAGATCTCGACGGTGTACGCCGCGATCTCGGGCGCGCACGTCCGCGGCCTCAACTCGCACGGCATCGTCGCGGTCAAGGACAAGGAGGTCTCGGGCGTCGACGTCGCGCGCGTGATCGAGCAGGCCAAGGCGGTCGCGATCCCGATGGACCGCGAGGTGCTCCACGTCCTGCCGCAGCAGTACGTCGTCGACGATCAGGACGGCATCCGCGATCCGCTCGGCATGACCGCGGTCCGGCTCGAGGCCCGGGTCCACATCGTCACCACCGCGGTGGCGTCGGCGCAGAACGTGATCAAGTGCGCCAACCGCTGCAACCTCCAGGTCGCCGACATCGTGCTCGAGTCGCTCGCGTCGTCGCAGGCGGTGCTCGAGGACGACGAGAAGGAGCTCGGCGTCGCGCTGGTCGACATCGGCGGCGGCACCTGCGACATCATGGTCTACTGCGACGGCGCGATCGCCCACACCTCGGTGCTCGCGCTCGGCGGCGGCCACGTCACCAACGACATCGCGACCGTGCTGCGCACGCCGCTCGACTCGGCCGAGAAGATCAAGCGCAAGTACGGCTGCGCCTGGCGCAACCTCGTCGACGACAGCGAGAAGATGGAGGTCCCGTCGGTCGGCGGCCGCGGCCCGCGGATCATGCCGCGCCGCGAGCTGGTCGCCGTGATCGAGCCGCGGATCGAGGAGATCTTCGAGCACGTCAAGAAGGAGCTGATGCGCTCGGGCTACTTCGACGGCCTCGCCGCCGGCATCGTGCTCACCGGCGGCGCGACCGCGATGGAGGGCGTCAGCGACGTCGCCGAGCAGGTGCTCGGCCTGCCGACCCGCCGCGGCATGCCGACCAGGATCGGCGGCCTGGTCGACGTCGTGCGCTCCCCCGCCTACTCGACCGGCGTCGGCCTGTCATGTTCGGCGCCGATCAGGGCAGCAGCGTCCAGATGCCGCCGCGCGACGACCATCCCGGGATGTTCAAGCGCGCCTGGAGCCGGTTCGCCGAGATGTTCTGAACCGCGACCTTCAAAAACTTGCCCGGCCCGATCCACGCCTTTCATATGGGCCTACAGGGAGACCAAAGCGCCATGGCACTCATCGAATTCGACGACGTCAATCACGCCAAGATCCTCGTCATCGGCGTCGGCGGCGGCGGCGGCAACGCCGTCAACACCATGATCAGCGGCAACCTGGACGGGGTCGAGTTCGTGGTCGCCAACACCGACATGCAGGCGCTCGAGGCCAACATGGCGCCGCACAAGATCCAGCTCGGCAGCGCGCTGACCAAGGGCCTGGGCGCCGGGGCCAACCCCGACGTCGGCCGGCGCGCCGCCGAGGAGAGCATGCAGCACATCGCCGACCTGATCGCCGGCGCCGACATGGTGTTCGTCACCGCCGGCATGGGCGGCGGCACCGGCACCGGCGCGGCGCCCGTGATCGCGCAGATCGCGCGCGACTGCGGCGCGCTCACCGTCGGTGTGGTCACCAAGCCGTTCGGCTTCGAGGGCAAGAAGCGCGCCCGCCAGGCGATCGAGGGCATCGAGCGCCTCGAGTCCGCCGTCGACACGCTGATCGTGATCCCCAACAACCGGCTGCTCGCCCTCGTCGGGCCGCAGACCTCGATGGTCGAGTCGTTCCGCAAGGCCGACTCGGTGCTGCTCAACGCAGTGCAGGGCATCAGCGACCTGATGACCGTGCCCGGCCTCATCAACGTCGACTTCGCCGACGTCCGCACCATCATGAGCGGCATGGGCCGCGCCCTGATGGGCACCGGCATCGGCACCGGCAAGCGGCGCGCGACCGAGGCCGCCGAGACCGCGATCAGCTCGCCGCTGCTCGAGGACGTCAGCATCGACGGCGCGACCGGCATCCTGATCAACATCACCGGCGGCCCCGACCTCACCCTGCACGAGGTCAACGAGGCGTCGTCGCTGATCCAGCAGGCGGCGCACGAGGACGCCAACATCATCTTCGGCTCGGTGATCGATCCCAACCTCAGCGAGGAGGTTCGCATCACCGTGATCGCGACCGGCTTCAACCATGCGGCCAAGGCGCAGGTCGCCGTCCCGCACGCGCACACGACCGACCGTCACCCCGCGCCGGTCACCCGGTCGCGCAGCGCCGTCGCCCAGCAGATCCCGCTGCCGTACAGCGTGTCGAGCCAGATCACCAAGGAGTACCCGGTGCTGCCGGCCAAGCGCCCGGCGCACGTCCTCGACGAACCGGAGATCAACATCGACTGGGACGGCGGCACCGAGCTGAGCGAGGTCGAGCAGGCGCTCGCCGAGCTCGCCGGTCCGGTCCCCGATCCCGAGCCGGCGCGGATGGCCAACGGATCGGGGCCATCGCCGGTCGACGGCACGCCGCTGGTCCAGCCCGACCGCAAGCGCGCCCAGTCGCGGCCGAGCATGAAGGCCGTGCTGTCCGGCGAGATCGACACCGAGAGCGAGCTCGACGTCCCGACGTTCATCCGCCGCCACGGCGCCGCCCAGCACTAGCAGCCCGCTGGCCTGGTACGCGTCAGCCGGCCGGCAGGCGGATCGTCATCCGATCGCCGGCCGTGCTGCACCACAGCCGGCCGCCCTCGCGCGCGGCCACGAAGCTCGCGATCGCCACCGCCTCGTTGACGCTGGGCGCCGGCAGCGGCGAGCTGTGCAGCACGAGATCCACGGCGCTGGCGGCCGGTGCGGCCTCGACTGCGAGCGAGCGGCCGCGCCCGCTGCCGGCCGCGACGTCGATCGCCAGCGCGAGCGCGTGGGTCACCGGCGCTACGCCGATCATCACCGACAGCGCGTCGGACATCGCACCCTGCACCGACACGCCGACGCGCTCGGCCGCCCGCGCGACCAGCTCGCGCATCGCGATCCGCGTCCGCGCCGCCGGCCGGGTCAGCGCGCGGTTGATGTTGAGCAGCGCGTTGAGCTCGCGCGACGCCTCGAGCGCGGTCTCGATCGCGCGGACCACCTGCGGGTCGCCGTTCTCGGTCAGCTCGGTGAGCTCGTCGAGCGCCATCACCAGCCCCTGGAGCTTGGACGCGCAGTCGTGGTGGAACGCCGGGGCGCGCGAGCCGACCATCGCGAGCTGGTACAGCGTGGCGTCCGAGATCGCGGGATGGCGCGCGCATGGTGCGCCAGTCTCGTCGAGATGGTCCGGGACGCGCTCGCTCACGGCCGGATCAAGGGGTCTCGAGCCCCGGGGTGAAGCCGATCAGGCCCAGGCGCGCGGCCTCGGCCCATGGATCGTCGGTGACCTGGTAGACATCGTTGGGCCCGCGCGAGACCCGCGAGATGCCGGGATACTCGGTCTCGAGCGCGGCGTGCAGCGCATTGCGGCGCTCGCGGCGCTGCCGGTCGCCCGACATCTCGAGCAGCTCCTTGTTGCGGGCGACGCCGGCGGAGACCACCGCGCGCAGCTGCTCGTTGTCGAACGGCTTGTTGAGGAAGCGGAAGATCTCGCCCTGGTTGATGCCGTCGATCGCGGTCTCGAGCGTGCGCTTGCCGGTGAGCAGGATCCGCACCGTCTCGGGCCGGACGCGGCGGGCGTGGCCGGCGAGCTGGGCGCCGGTCATCTCCGGCATCTCGTAGTCCGACACGAGCACCGCGATGTCGTCGGCCGCGATCCAGCTCAGCGCCTCGCTCGCCGACAGCGTCGAGCGGATCTCGATCGGCTCGCGCTTGAGGCAGCGCACGACCGTGCTCAGCATCGCCTCGTCATCGTCGACACATACCACCACCGGGTTCTTCTGGGCCATGGCTAGCTCCGGTTCAGCTCGACAACCAGCGCCGCCAGCCGCGGCGATCGGTGACGCGCTCGATCTCGTCGAGCGCAACCAGCAGTGCGCGCATCCCCGGGAACCGGGCCTGCGGCGTCTTCTGCAAGCACGTCGTCACGATGTCAGCCAGCTTCGGGGGAAGCGGCCCGTGCGGGCTGTCGACCAGCGGGATCGGAGCCGTGAGGTGCATGTCGGGGCGAGCCCGCGGAGCTGCTCGGGCGAGATGTACGCCGGCGTGCCCAGCACGAACTCGGGGTTCTCGTCGCGCAGGCCCTCGCCGGCGAGCTCCGCGAGACCGAAGTCGACCAGCTTGACGTGCAGCTCGCCCGTCCGGGCCTCGTCGCTGTCGACCACCAGCACGTTCGACGGCGTCACGTCGGCGTGGACCACGCCGCGGTCGTGCGCCGCGGCCAGCGCGTTGGCGAGCTGGCGTGCGATCACGACGACGTCGCCCGGCGGCAACGGCCCCGCGGCGACCAGGTCGGCCAGGCTCTGGCCCTCGAGCAGCTCCATCACGAAGTACGGCCGGCCGTCGGGCAGGTGACCGAAGTCGTTGACGTCGACGATGTGGGGGTGGCGGACCCGCGCCGCGGTGCGCGCCTCGCGCAGGAACTTCTGCGCCGCGCCCGGATCGCGCTCGATCACCTTGGGGCGCAGCACCTTGAGCGCGTAGCGCCGGGCGAGCGCGACGTGCTCGACCTCGAACACCGTGCCCATCCCGCCCTCGCCGAGGAACTCGTGGACGCGGTAGTGGCCGATCACGTCGCCGCGCGCCGGGCCGATCGGCTCGATCACCGGCCTGCGCCCGCGAGGGCGGCTCATCACCATCAGATCGGCGCACAGCGACACGCCCGGCCGCACGGTGATCACGATCTCGGACTCGCGGCTGCCCGAGCGCACCGGCAGCACGGCGCTCGACGCGTGCGCCGCCGCCAGGTCGATGTCGGCGAGGAACGCCAGGCGCGCGATCACCGCGGCGCCGAGCTGCGCATCCACCGCGACCGTGGTCAGGACCTGCGACGCGCGCTCGAGCGTGATGGTGTAGGCCTCGTCGGCCATCGCCATCGGCTCGATGTAGACCGCGTCGGCCTGGGATCGCACGGCGGCCGCGAGCGTGAGATCGGCGACCCGACATGGATCGGCCGACCGCGACGCTTCGATCTGGGAGCCGGTCACCGCCATCACGCTCGCTCAGCGTATATTACCAGCAGCGATGACGGTCGACGTGTCCGCGGCAGTCGAATCCAGTCCGACCGGGGTACGCGTGCTCGTGGTCGATGACGATGTGGTGATCTGCCGCCAGATGGCCGCCGGACTGTCCAGCGCCGGATACCAGGTCGTGACCGCCCACAACGGATCACGTGCCCTCGCCCAGGCCGAGGAGACGCCGCCCGATCTGGCGATCGTCGATCTCGAGATGCCCGGGACCAACGGTCTGGACGTCATCCGGAAGCTCAAGCAGATGTTCGGACCGGCCGTGCACGTCGTCGTGATGACCGGCCATGACGACGAGGCCAGTCACGCCGAGGCGTTCGAGGCCGGCACCGACGACTTCGTCGTCAAGCCTACAGGAATGTCGGAGCTCAAGCGCCGGCTCGCCGCGGCGACGCGCAACCATCGCGCGTTCGTCGAGGTCCGCGTCGCGAAGGAGGCCGCCGATCGCCGCATGGCCTACGGCGCCGAGGCCAGCGCGCTGCTCGCACACGATCTCAACAACGGCCTCGCCGTTGCGCTGTCGAACCTGCAGTACCTGAGAGATGTTCTCACGCTCGACGGCGACGAGGCCGACGCGCTCGATACCACGGTGCGATCGCTGCGCAGGATGTCGAGCCTGGTTGCCAACTTCGTCGACATCGCGCGCTTCGAAGATGCCGCGGTCAAGCCGATGGTCGCACCGACCAGGGTCCACAATGTACTCGAGTCGGTGCTCGAGGTGAGTGCTGCCTCTCTCGCGCGCGGAGTGACGATCTCGATCGACTGCGAGGCCGATCTCATGGCACGGTTCGATCCTGCCCTGATCGAACGCGTGCTCCACAACCTTGTTGGAAACGCGGCGCGATATTGCAACCAGGGCGGAATGATCAACGTCAACGCGCAGCGTGGGAACGACGACGACAGCCTCGAGCTCTCCGTGACCAACTCCGGACCGCAGATCCCCGAGACCATCCGCCCGCAGCTGTTCGGCAAGTACGTGCGGGGCGGCGGCGGCAAGCGTGGGATGGGCCTGTATTTTTGTCGACTCGTGGCCGAAGCTCATGGAGGAAGGATCGAGTATGAAGCTTCCGATATCGGCCCTCGTTTCGTCGTCCGGCTGCCCGGCCGGGCCTAGAACTTTGCGATAAGGTTGTCCGCCCGCCGGCGACCTCGAACGATGCTGCGGATCGCGCATACCTCCAAGCCTCACCTCGGCCGCGTGCTCGTGGTCGACGACGATCCGGCGATGCGGCGGGTATGCGCGCGTGTGCTGGGCAACGAGGGGTGGGACGTCGCGGTCGCCGACTGCGGCAGGTCGGCGCTCCAGTGCGTCGGCGAGCCCGGCAAGCCGTTCGACTGCGTGGTCACCGACGTCCACATGCCCGAGATGGACGGCTTCGCGCTGATCGGCGAGATCCGCCGCCACGACGACGACCTCCCGGTGCTGCTGATGACCGGCGACCCGTCGCTCGACGGCGCGGTCCGCGCGATCGACAACGGCGCGGTGTCGTACCTGTCCAAGCCGTTCGATTCCGAGACCCTCGCCGCCGCGGTCGCGCGCGCCGCGCGGCGCCATGGCATCGCCCGGATGCGCCGCCGCGCATCGTCGTCGTCGGACGTCGACCTCCGCGACGTCGCGCAGCGCTTCGAGACCGCCCTGGCGCGGTCGTGGATGGCGTTCCAGCCGATCGTCGACGTGCCCGCCGGCCGCGCGTTCGCCTACGAGGCGCTGATCCGCACCGACGAGGAGTCGCTCAAGCGCGCCGACGTGCTGATCGCGACCGCCGAGCGGCTCGGCCGGATTCACGACCTCGGCCGCACCGTGCGCGCCGCCGTCGGGCGCGCCGCCCCGCAGATACCCGACGACGTGCTGCTGTTCGTCAACGTCCACGGCCTCGAGCTGACCGACGAGGACCTGTTCGGCGACCGCTGCGCGCTCGCGCCCCACGCCGCCCGGGTCGTGCTCGAGATCACCGAGCGGATGGGCCTGGACACCATCGCCGGTCCGGCCCGCGTCGCGATGCTGCGCCAGCGCGGCTACCGGATCGCGGTCGACGACCTCGGCGCCGGCTACGCCGCGCTCGGGGCGCTCGCCACCCTCGAGCCCGAGATCGTCAAGCTCGACATGTCGCTGATCCGCGACATCGACCGCCACGCGACCAAGCGCCGCGTCGTCGGCGCGATCGCCACGCTGTGCCGCGAGCTCGGCAGCCGGGTCATCGCCGAGGGTGTCGAGACCCACGCCGAGCTCGTCGCCGTGCGCGACGTCGGCATCGACCTGATCCAGGGCTTCCTGCTCGCCCGCCCGACCCGCGAGCTCGCCGTCCCGCTGCTGTGACCCGGTGATCGGCGGTCACGCGATCATCAGATCGAGGATCCGGCGGGTCAGGCCCCAGATCACGTGGCCCTCGTAGGTCCAGCTCGGAAACGCCACCGCGGTCGCCGGGTAGGTGTACGTGCCGTCGAGCGCGCCCGACGCGGCGAGATCGAGCGGCAGCCAGAACGCGGCGAGCGCCTCGGGGCCGCACACCGGCTCGAGCGCGACCTCGGTCGCGAACGCGAACGGCGTGACCTCGATGCCGGTCGGGCCCGACGAGCGCGGGTGCAGCGGCTCGAGCTTGCCGAGCAGGCGGGTGCCCTCGAGATCGATGCCGAGCTCCTCGCGGGTCTCGCGGATCGCGGTGATCCGGAGATCGCCGTCGCCGAGCTGGTAGCGGCCGCCCGGGAGCGAGATGTGACCGGACCACGGATCGCCGGGGCGCTCGGCGCGCTTCATCAGCAGCACGCGCGGCGATGGTGCGTCGTGCAGCACGACGGCGACGGCCGCGCGCCGCCGATCGTCCTCGGGCGGCCGGGCCTCGCCGTGCATGAGCCGCGCGGCGAGCGCCTCGATCAACCTGGACACCCCGGGATGATAGCGCCAGCCGGCGGGAGTAGGATGCGCGCCATGCGGATGCGCGCTTTCGGAGCCGGTGGTCCCCAGGTCCCGGTGATCGGGATCGGCACGTGGAACATGGAGGACGATGACCGCCGTTCGGCGATCGCGGCGATCCGCCGTGCGCTCGATCTCGGCATGGTGCACGTCGACACCGCCGAGCTCTACGGCGCGGGCCGGGTCGAGCGCCTGGTCGGCGAGGCGATCGCCGGGCGGCGCGATCAGGTGTTCCTGGTGTCGAAGGTGCTGCCGCGCAACGCCAGCTACGCCGGCACGATCAAGGCCTGCGAGGCGAGCCTGGCCCGGCTCGGCACCGACCACCTCGACGCCTACCTCCTGCACTGGCGCGAGGACAAGCCGCTCGCCGAGACGTTCCGCGCGTTCGAGACGCTGCGCGCGCAGGGCAAGATCCGGGCGTGGGGCGTGTCGAACTTCGACCACGCCGACCTCGCCGAGTCGCTCGCGCTGCTCGCCGGCCAGCGGCCGGGCGCCGGCGCGCTGGTGTGCAACCAGGTGCTGTATCACCTCGCCGAGCGCACGATCGAGCACGAGGTCGTGCCGTGGTGCGAGCAGCACGGGGTCGCCGTCGTCGCGTACAGCCCGCTCGGCAGCCGCGGCGGGTTCCCCGACAGCCGCGCGCTGGACAAGATCGCGCAGCGCCTCGGCGCGACCCCGCGCCAGGTCGCGCTGGCGTTCCTCGCGCGCCGGCCGTCGACGCTGGTCATCCCCAAGAGCTCGCAGCCCGGTCACGTCGACGAGCTCGCCGGCGCGGACCGGGTCACGCTCGACGACGCTGCGATCGCCGAGATCGACGCCGCCTTCCCGCGCCGCCCCTGGCGCGGCCTGCCCACGCTATGACCCGCGAGCTCGACGTGATCCTGTTCGGCGCGACCGGCTTCACCGGCCGGCTGGTCGCCGAGTACCTCGCCGGCGCCGCCGCGCGCGAGCAGCTGCGCTGGGCGATCGCGGGGCGGAGCCGCGACAAGCTCGAGGCGCTCGGCCTCGCCGTGCCGATCGTCGTCGGCGACGCGCTCGACGCCGCGGCGATGCGCGCGCTCGCCCC
Organism: Deltaproteobacteria bacterium; assembly: GCA_005887925.1. Taxonomy (GTDB): domain Bacteria; phylum Myxococcota_A; class Polyangia; order Haliangiales; family Haliangiaceae; genus JABFXX01. The sequence goes on from VBLP01000307.1 coordinate 22,038, forward strand.
GCGCACCACCGTGGTGTGCACGACGGCCGGGCCCTACGCGCGCTACGGCAGCGAGCTGGTCGCCGCGTGCGTCGAGTCCGGCACGCACTACTGCGATCTCACCGGCGAGGTGCCGTGGATGCGCCGGATGATCGACGCGCACCACGCGCGGGCGCGCACCACCGGCGCGCGCATCGTCCACACCTGCGGGTTCGACTCGATCCCGAGCGATCTGGGCACCTGGGCGGCGCAGCAGGCGTTCATCGAGCGCTTCGGCCACCCCGCGGCCGTGGTCACCGGGGTGTACGGCGAGCAAGGCGGCGGGTTCTCGGGAGGCACCGCGGCGAGCGCGCTCGATCTCATGCGCGCGGCCAGCGAGGACCGCGGCGTCCGCGCGCTGCTCGCCAACCCGTACGCGCTCGACCCCGATCCCGCGGCACCGCACCCGCCGGCCCCCGACGAGACCTCGATCGGCTGGCAGCCGCAGCTGCGGATGTTCACGATCCCGTTCGTGATGGCCCAGGTCAACACGCGCGTGGTCCGGCGCGCCTACGCGCTCGCCGGTCAGCCATGGGGAGAGGACTTCGCATACCGCGAGGTGATGTCGCTGCCCGGCAACCTGCGCGGCGCGGCGAAGGCCCTCGGGGCCGCCGGCGGTCTCGCGGCGCTGTCGTTCGCGCTCCGCCGCCCCGCCCTGCGCGAGCGGCTCGCCCGGCGCGCGCCCAGGCCCGGCGAGGGGCCGTCCGCCGAGGTCCGCGCCCGCGGGCACTGGAAGCTGCGGCTGGTCGCCGAGGGGCCGCGCGGCGATACGCTGATCTACATCGCCTCCGATCGCGCCGATCCAGGCTACGGCTCGACCGCGAAGATGCTCGGCGAGTCGGCGCTGTGCCTCGCCCGCGATCCGCTGCGCTCGCCCGGCGGGGTGCTGACGCCCTCGGTCGCGATGGCCCAGCCGCTGCTCGACCGGCTGCGCCGCGCCGGCCTGGTGTTTGCCGTCGGTTGACCGCTCCGGGCCACCTGGAGCCACCTGGATCAGAGGATTCTCGGCGAGATCTCCGGCCTCGGGGTCCGACGGCTCGGGTGGTTTCCGCCCGGCCTCGGTGACGCAGCCGTGGCGGCCGTGTTACACGCTCGCGTAGGAGGCTGCATGTTCGGTCGGTTTTTGCCCCGGGAGACCAGCTTCTTCGACTTCTTCGAGCAGCACGCCGCGCTGACCATCGAAGGTACGAAGGAGTTCCTGTCGCTCGTGACCACGGGCGCGAACATCCCGACCAAGTGCCGGCGGATCTCGGACATCGAGCACGAGACCGATACGATCACCCACCGCTGCGTCGAGGCGCTGCACAAGACGTTCATCACGCCGATCGATCGCGACTCGATCCACCGGCTGATCACCCGGATGGACGACATCATGGACTTCGTCGAGGCCGCGGCCGAGCGCCTCGAGCTCTACGAGCTCGTCGTGATGACCAACGACGTCCGCGACATGGCCGATGTGCTCCACCGTACAACCATGCAGGTCGAGGTCGCGGTCCGCGGGCTGCGCTCGCTCAACAACCCCCAGGCCACGCTCAAGCTGTGCATCGACATCAACCGGCTCGAGAACGAGGCCGACGCGATCCTCCGGCGCTCGGTCGCCCGGCTGTTCAAGGAGGAGAAGGACCCGATCATGGTGATCAAGTGGAAGGAGGTCTACGAGAACCTCGAGTCCGCGACCGACCGCTGCGAGGACGTCGCCAACATCATCGAGGGCGTGATCCTCGAGCATGCCTAGCCCATGACCGCCATCGTCGTCGTCACGATCGTCGCGGCGCTGATCTTCGACGTGATCAACGGTTTCCATGACGCCGCGAACTCGATCGCGACCGTGGTATCGACCCGCGTGCTGACGCCCAAGATCGCCGTGCTGTGGGCGGCCGTGTTCAACTTCGTCGCCCTGTTCATCTTCCATCAGGGCGTCGCCGACACGATCTCCAAGATCATCACGATCCACAAGAGCGAGACCTACGCGATCATCGTCGTGTGCGGCCTGTCCGGCGCGATCCTGTGGAACCTGTTCACCTGGTTCCTGGGCCTGCCGTCGTCGAGCTCGCACGCGCTGATCGGCGGGATCTCGGGCGCCGGCGTGGCGTTCGCCGGCCCGCAGGTCCTGGAATGGGAGAACCTCCGCAAGACCCTCGAGTTCATCGTGCTCGCACCGCTGATCGGCCTCGTGCTCGGCAGCTCGCTCATGTTCGTGGTGTTCTGGCTGTTCCGCGGATACCGCCCGCAGCGCGTCGATCGCATCTTCCGGGTCGGTCAGCTGATCTCGGCCGCTGCCTACTCGATCGGCCATGGCGGCAACGACGCCCAGAAGACGATCGGCGTGATCTGGGCGGTGATGATCGCCGGCGGCATGCTCGACGCCCATGCCCACGCGGCGCCGGCATGGGCCGTGATCGCGTCGTACACCGCGATGGCGATCGGCACGGCGGTCGGCGGCTGGCGGATCGTCAAGACCATGGGCATGGGCCTCACCCACTTGAAGCCGGTCGGCGGGTTCTGCGCCGAGATCGGGGGTGCGATCACGCTGTTCACCGCGACCTTGCTCAGGATCCCGGTGTCGACCACCCACACGATCACCGGCGCGATCATCGGCGTGGGCTCGGTGAACCAGGCGCGCGGCATCCGCTGGGTGCTCGCGGCCCGGATCGTGTGGGCGTGGATCCTGACGATCCCGGCGGCGGGGGCCGTCGGCGCGCTCGCCGTGCTCGCCTGCCAGGCGGCCGGCGCGATCCCCAGGTAGCTCGTGCCCCGACCGCGGGCGCCTTGGCGCGACGGAGCCCGCGTGGGATACCTGCCGGCGTGAGCGAGCGCTGGGACGCGATCGTGATCGGCGGCGGCCACAACGGCCTGGTCGCCGCCGGTCTGCTCGCCAAGCGCGGCCGGCGCGTCGTCGTGCTCGAGCGCCGGCACAAGGTCGGCGGCGCCGCGATCACCGAGACCCCGTGGGGCCCCGCGTTCAAGGTCACCGCGCTGTCCTACGTGGTGAGCCTCCTGCCCCGGACCATCCTCGACGAGCTCGACCTGCCGCGGTTCGGCTACAAGATCTACCCGCAGTTTCCGTACTTCGCGCCCCGGCGCGACGGCCGCTACCTCATGATGTGCGACGACCCCGCGCGCCGCGCCGCGCAGATCGCGAAGTTCTCGCCGCGCGACGCCGACGAGATCGTGCGCTGGGACGCCTGGCTCGGCCGGCTCGGCGCGCTGCTCGGGCCCATGCTCACCCAGGTCCCGCCCCGGCTCGGCAGCAAGCGCCCCGGCGACCTGCTCGCCGCGCTGCGCGTCGCGTGGCGGTTCCGCTCGCTCGACGAGCGCGGCGTCGGCGACGTCACCCGGCTCATGACGATGAGCGTCGCCGATCTGATCGAGGAGCGCTTCGAGTCCGACGCCGTGCGCGGCGTGCTCGCCGTGTCCGGCGTGATCGGCACGTGGGCCGGCCCGCGCTCGCCCGGCACGGCCTACGTGATGGCGCACCACAAGATGGGCGACGTCGGCGACGGCCAGCTCGGCTCGTGGGGCTTCCCCGAGGGCGGCATGGGCGGCGTGACCCAGGCGCTGCGCCGTGCCGCCGAGGCGCTCGGCGCGGCGATCCGCACCGACGCCGAGGTCGTCAAGATCAAGGTCGCGGACGGCCGCGCGACCGGCGTGGTGCTGGCCGGCGGCGACGAGCTCGACGGCGACGCCGTGATCGCGACCACCCACCCCCGCATCACCTTCCTCCACCACCTCGAGCGCGGCGATCTCCCCGACGACTTCGTCGCCGCGATCGAGCGCTGGAAGTCGCGCAGCGGCGTCGTCAAGCTCAACCTCGCGCTCGACCGGCTGCCCGAGCTCACCTGCAAGCCCGGCTTCGATCCCGAGGTCCACGGCGGCACGATCGTGCTCGCCGAATCGCTCGACGACCTCGAGCGCGCGTTCCAGGACGCCGTCGCCGGCAGCCCCGCCGAGCTGCCGTTCGCCGACATCTGCATCCCGAGCGTGTTCGACGCCACCCTCGCGCCGCCCGGCAAGCACGTGATGTCGATGTTCACCCAGTGGGTGCCGCACGGCTTCGCCGCCGCCCCGCACACCGCCGAGCTCGAGGCCTACGCCGACCGCCTGATCGCGCGGATCGAGCACCTCGCCCCCGGCTTCACCTCGTCGATCCTGCACCGCCAGATCATCGGCCCCCACGAGATGCAGACCACCTACGGCCTGATCGGCGGCAACATCTTCCACGGCGAGCTGTCCGCGAGCCAGCTGTTCCACATGCGGCCCGCCCCCGGCTACGCCGACTTCACCACCCCGATCCGCGGCCTCTACCAGGCGTCCTCGGCGACCCACGGCGGCGGCGGCGTCACCGGCATCCCCGCGCTCCAGGCCGTCCGCCGCCTGCTCCGCGATTCGTAGCCGCGTCAGCCGTTCAACGCGCGGTGCAGCAGCTCGAGCACGCCGTGACTCGCCGCGTGGCGCTCGAGGTATGCGCGGTCGAGCGCCGGACCTTGCACCCTGATGACGCCGCGAATATCGCGCCACTGGCGGTCGGAAACACTACCGCCCTCGACGAACCACAGCAGCTTCTGCAGGATGATGTCCTCGGCCGACGCGCACGGCAGGCGCTGGCCCTCGACCTCGATGAAGATCCGGCGCTGCAGCTCCTCGCGGGCCAGCGGCTCGTCCGGGCTGCAATAGATGTCGACCTTCGTCATCGAGGCCAGCTGGATGACGTTGAAGGTGCCGCGGGTACGGACTGCCGCCTTGGCGGCATCCTCGTCGATGTAATAGCTATCGACGAGCGACGCGAACAGGGCGCTGATGTGGCGGCCGCGAAGGTCTGCAACCAGATCGACGTCGGCGGTCGCGCGCGGCTCGCCGAGGATCGAGCTGGCCACCGAGCCGCCCACGCACCAGGTGACGTTCAGCGCGTCGAGGTGGCGTCCGACATCCAGCGCGACCTCTAGCTCACCGAGCATGACTCACAGCCCGTGCAGCAGTGGATCCCACTGGAAGGCACGGATCATGGTTTCGCGATCGAGACTTCGAGCCGCGAGCCGAAGCTCGATCTCGCGGGCTGTGGCCCCGGGATACCGCCTGCGGATATCGCTGCGGACGAGCTCGTTGAGCATCTTGCCAATGCTGAAGACTTTCTGGAGTCTCTGCAGAGGTGTCGCGCGCCGCCAGAGCTGGAACATCATCGCATCGGCTTCTGCCGAGGTATCGGAAGCGCCTTTGGCCGTACCATCCATGATTCGTAGGACGATTCACTTCGGTGAATCGTCCTACGATTCTACCCAGCCCTCCCCGCGATGTCATCCCCTAGATTTAGGGTAGGCGCCGTGGCGAAGCTCTACTTCCGGTACGGCACGATGGACTCGGCAAAGTCGATGAACCTGCTCGCGGTGGCGCACAATTACCGCAAGCAGGGCAAGCGGGTGCTGCTGGTCAAGCCGCGGCTCGACAGCCGGTTCGGGGCCGACAAGATCGGCTCGCGGTCGGGGCTCGAGGCGACGGCCGACGTCCTGATCGACCACGACACGGTGCTCGATCCGCGGGACTTCGCAGGCCTCGAATGCGTGCTGGTCGATGAAGCCCAGTTCCTGCCGCCGGCCGTGATCGACGACCTGCGGCGGATCACCATCGATCCGGGCATCCCGGTGATCTGCTATGGCCTTCGCACTGACTTTCGCACCCGGCTGTTCCCGGGCGCGCAGCGCCTGATGGAGCTCGCCGACCGCATCGAGGAGGTCAAGGTCACCTGCCAGTACTGTACGAAGAAGGCGATCTGCAACCTCCGGTTCGTCAACGGCACGCCGACCGTGCGCGGCCCGCAGATCCAGCTCGGCGCCGAGGAGCACTATGCGCCGGTGTGCTGGAATCACTACGACGAGGCGACCCGGTCGCTGGTCGAGGATACGAGCGGCGCCGTGCTGCGACCGAGCTGACCGGGCTCGCGGCGTCAGTTGAGGTCGGCCCTGCGCGTCCGCCAGTCGCGGAACAGCGCGGTGAACCGCGGATCGCTGTGAAGCGGCGCGAGGTCGCCGTCGGTCTCCATCTTCTCGGCGTGCTCGTACTCGTGCTCGATCGCGCGGGCGACCTGCTCGAGCGCGCGGTCGATGTCGCCGACCGCCGCGTAGGCGCACGCCGCCGAGTGATAGATGTACGGGTTCTCGGCGCCGTACGGCTGGCCGCCGTCGGCGAGCTCGACCGCGAGCGGGTAGTCGCCGAGAGCATGGGCGTGGATGCACGCGTTGTTCCACGCCATCACCAGCGCCGTGCGCGCTTCGCCGGCGTCGCGCGACGGCGGTGGCAGTGTGAGCACCTTGCGCAGGATCGCCAGCGCCTGCGGGCGCTCGACCGAGAAGCTCGTGTTGTAGAGCAGCGGGACGAGCGCGCGATCGTCGGGCAGCCGCTCGAGCAGCGCATCGAGGTAGGCCGGCGCGTGCCGCGCGACGCCGCCGACCAGATCGCACAGCTCCTCGAGGTCGGTCCCGGCCAGGGTCTGCGGGTCGAGCAGCTCGAGCGCCGTATCGAGCTCTCCCGGGGCGCGCTCGGCGATCTCGCCGACGACGAGCAGCCGGACATCGCGGCTCGGCGCGCCGCGCGCCAGGGCGATCGCCTCGCCGAGGCGGCGCTGGCGAACCAGCACGATCGCGAGGTAGCCGCTCGCCTCCGAGCCGGGGTCGAAGACCAGCGAACGCCGCAACAGCCGCTCGGCCACCGCGGCGGTCCCCGCGTCGTCGGGATCGTGGAGCAGCGCGACCTCGATCAGCATCGCCGCGAGCTCGCGCCGGCTCCACACGCTCTGCGCGACCGCCCAGGCCAGCGCGGCCTCCTCGCCGTGGCGGCGGAAGCGATCGCGCAGCGGGTTGCCGGCGAGGATGAACGGGTCGTCGCTCGCCGCGCTCCCCGCCGCGGCGCCGAGCGCGCGCGACTTCACGGACTCGTCGACCCCGTCGAACCGCGCCCAGGTCACCGGCAGGACGTCGTTGATCCGGGCGACGATCCACAAGAGGAAGTGGACCTGATCGGCGGCGGTCGCCGGCACGGCAAAGCGCTCGACCCACATCAGCGCGGCGCGATGCGTCCGGTCGTGGACGACATCGGCGCGCTGGAACGGCTCGAACTCGTCGACCCGCTCGTCCTGGTACGCCGACAGCCACAGCGCGAAGAACGCGTTGATCACGGACTCCTCGCCGGCCAGCGCCGTGCCCGAGAGCTTGATCGCGATCCCGAAGCTCTCCCAGTCGTAGTCATCGATGATCTCGGGATAGCGCTCGATCGGAAACACGACCTCGCGCTCGAGCGGCGGTGGGCCGTTGCGCCATCGGCTCTCGAGCGCGACGCCGTCGCCGAGCTCGAGGTCCTCGGGGCCGCCGTCGTCGTCATCGTCATCGTCGTCGGCCTCGGAGGTCAACCCGCGCTCTGCGGCCTCGCCCGCCGGGGCATCCGGTGCGCTGTACAGGACCTCGGCCTCGGGCTCGAAGATCGCCTCGACGACCTCGGCCGGCGCGGCCGCGGGCTCGTCGCCCTCGCTGGCCCGCGGGGCCTGGGCCTGGGTCGCCGCCAGCTCGAGCCAGGCGACCCCGTCGATGCCGGTCTCGACCTTCACGCACCAGATCGCGTCGAGCTCGAATGTCGCGCCGACCGCGACGAACGCCGCGCGCTGGCGATCGACCTCGGCGGGCGCCGGCGGCAACCACGGCGCCGCCAGCCACTGGCGCGCCCGGTCGTCGTCGTCGGTCTCCGCCTCGCTCGGCTCGGTGACTCCGGCGGTGCCGAGCGCGCTCCACAGCGCGCGCTGAGCGGACGCATCGAGTAGCTGTGCGCTGCGAACGATCACGATGCCGCGCGCCAGGTCGCTCCGTCGCGGCTCGAGGCCGACGATCTCCACTGCGATCAGCCTACCTCACTCGCGACGCGGGGTCGCGTCAGCACTCGATGATGCTCACCGCGAGACCACCGCGCGCGGTCTCCTTGTACTTGCTGCTCATGTCCGCGCCGGTCCGCCACATCGTCTTGATGACCTTGTCGAGCGACACCTTGTGGTTGCCGTCGCCCTGCAGCGCGAGCCGGGCGGCGTTGATCGCCTTCACCGAGCCCATCGCGTTGCGCTCGATGCACGGCACCTGGACCAGCCCGCCGATCGGATCGCAGGTCAGCCCGAGGTTGTGCTCCATCCCGATCTCGGCGGCGTTCTCGACCTGCGCCGGCGTTCCCCCCATCACCTCGGCGAGCGCGCCCGCCGCCATCGAGCACGCGACCCCGACCTCGCCCTGGCAGCCGACCTCGGCGCCGCTGATCGACGCGTTCTTCTTGTACAGCGCGCCGATCGCCGCCGCCGTCAGCAGGAACCGGATCGTGCCCTCGTCGTCGGCGTTGGGCAGGAACCGCCGGTAGTACATCGCGACCGCCGAGATGATGCCGGCCGCGCCGTTGGTCGGAGCGGTGACGACCCTGCCGCCCGCGGCGTTCTCCTCGTTGACCGCGAGCGCGAACAGGTTGACCCAGTCCATGATCACCAGCGGATCGCTGGCCCCCGCCGGATCGCTCTTGAGCTTTCTGTGCAGCGCCGCGGCGCGCCGGCGGACCTTGAGCCCGCCGGGCAGGATGCCCTCGCGCTCGCAGCCGCGCCGGATGCACGCCTCCATCGCCGCCCAGATCTGGACCACGCCGCGCCGGATCTCGGCCTCGGGGCGCAGCGCCGCCTCGTTGTCGAGCATGAGCCCCGAGATGCTCTTGCCGTGCTCCGCGGCGTGCTCGAGCAGCTCCGCGCCGCTGTTGAACGGGTAGGGCACCACCACCTGGTCGGCCGGTGCGCTGCCGTCGGCCGGCGCGCCGGTATGATCGACCACGAAGCCGCCGCCGACCGAGTAGTAGATCCGCTCGGCCACCACCGCGCCGGCGGCGTCGAGCGCGGTGAACCGCATGCCGTTGGCGTGCAGCGGCAGCTTCTCGCGGCGGTGGAACACCAGCTGGGTCTCGGGGTCGAGCGCGACCGCGTGCACGCCGAGCAGCATCACGCGCTTGTCGGCGGTCGCGCGCGCCACGCGGGCCGCGACGCTGTCGACGTCGACCGTGGCCGGCTCCTCGCCCTCGAGACCGAGCAGCACCGCGCGGTCGCTGCCGTGGCCCTTGCCGGTGAAGCCGAGGCTGCCGAACAGCTCGACCTTGACGCTCGCCGTCCGGCCGAGCTCGCCGTCGGCCTCCAGGCGCTCGGCGAACCGGCGCGCCGCGCGCATCGGCCCGACCGTGTGCGAGCTCGACGGGCCGATCCCGATCTTGAAGATGTCGAATACCGAGATGT
>VBLP01000308.1 GCA_005887925.1 Deltaproteobacteria bacterium
TGTGATGTCACGGGGACGGGGCGGTTGACGCTGGACATCGCCCCGGCCGATCCGAGATCAGACAGCGCGGGATACGAGCTCGTTGCCAGGGATGACAAGGACAACATCAAGTGTCGAGGCGCCGATCTGATCGGCGCGACGTTCCAGGTCATCTCGCCCAAGCTATCGAGCGCGATCGTCCTTCGCATCAGCCAGATGGGAACGACCACGGTCAGCGGCGCGGGAACCACCTCGCAGGGCAAGCGCACGGCGTATCTCATCACCCCGCAAGATCGCCCGGCGATCTCGGTGTGCACGTCGCCGCCGCTCGAGACCCCGCTCACCGCCACGAACCCTGCGCTCGCCAATCAACCGGCCAAGGACGGCGGCCTGGCGCCGATCCTGGACAGCGCCCTGGCCGGGTATGACATCATCATTCCCGGCGCGGTCTATACGCGACAAGCGACGCTCATCAAGGAGTCGGTGCGCGGCGGCACAGCGAAGGACGCCGCGCGCGGTCATCGCTGGTTCAACGTCGCCTGCGTCGGCGATGCGCTGGCCGAGAGCGAGCTGTCGGGGATCGCGACCGATCCGATCGTCAACCTCGAGACCGCGACGGCCCGGCTACCGGCGCTGCACATGCTCACGGCGCGGTACTGCGACGGCGTCAGCGGCACGACGCGCGGCACGCCGATCGCGTGGCTGCGCAGCAAGCGATCGTCGAAGGACCGCCTGGCCGGCGCTGCCGTTCATAGCGCGGCCTTCACCGGGACCCAGCCGATCGAGGCCCAGTGGGGCCCCAACGGCGCGACCTGCCTGCGCCACTCGCGGCTGTGGATGGCGAACAAGACGATCTCGCTTCCCGATCAGCTGCTCAACCACAAGGGATTCCAGGATCTCGCTCATCCGATCGTCTTTCCGATGGGGAAGCCGGACACGCTGACCTCGTTTGCCATCGACCATGTCGACGATGCCGATTGAGTGACTACTTGGGTGCGGCGTCGCGGCCGAGCCCCTTGGCCCAGTCGTCGAAGCCCTCGGCGTTGTCGCCGTTGACGCCGGACGGCGCGGTCAGCCGGCCCTGCAGCGCCTGGCGCGCGCGGAACAGCCGGGTGCCGATCGTCGCCGTGTTGACGTCGAACACCTCGGCGAGCTGGTCGCGTTCGAGCTCCTCCCAGTAGAACATCTCGAGCAGGATCTGCTGATCGAGCGGCAGCGCGCGGAGCGCCGCGAGCAGCGCCGCGCGATCCTGCTTCTTGGACACCCGGGTCACGACGCTGGTGCTGAGCGACTCCACCGAGATCTCCGCGAAGTCGAGCGTGGCCGGACCGGTGGTCCGGCGCCGCCCGTAGCCGAACAGCACGTGGCGCGCGATCGCGAACAGGTAGGTGCGGAAGCTGCTCTGGCGGCGGAACGTCTCGCGGCCCTTGAGGCAGGCCAGGAACGTCTTCTGGACCAGGTCGTCGATCTCGCCGTCGGTCTTGTGCTCCGCCTCCTTGTCCCCGGCGGACCACCGGTCCAGCAGCGTCAGGTCGTCCTCCGCCATCCCCGACATGATAGCTCGCGCCGGCCGCGCACGAGGTTGGCGCGCCGATCGTGCGGCGACGCTCGGTCGGTTTCTGCAGCCCGCGGATGAAACTCCGGAACGCGGAGGTCGCTGCCGCTACTACCTGGGCATGGAGGCCGGATGTTCCTGTCAGCGGGGCTGATGGCCGATCCTGTGAAGACAGGATCGGAGAGCCGGTCGAGGCGGGAGGGCGCGAGGGCGTGGGCGGGAAGGTCCGCGGCGCCGTCTCACTGAACGCGGGCGGTGGCTCGTGATGGTGAGACGGCGCCGCGGTGGGGCGGCGCCGGAGCGGAGTCCACCGGCACCAGCGCACGTCGGCCCAGGACGGGAGTCGATAGCGTCGGCCAGCGCAACAAGATGTTGCACGTCGCCGGCGCGATCCCGTGCGACCGCATACCTACAGTTTCGGTCGTTCCGGCCGGCTCGATGGTCGTGAAGCTGTTCCGGTACTGCGCCGCGGCGATCGTGTCGATCGCGGTGGCGTGGCATCAGGCGCTCGCCGATCCGGCCGATGACGTGCCGCCCGGCCAGCTCAGGTTTCGCGTGTTCTCCGGAGCCGACGGGCTGCGCAACCTCGTGATCACCAGCATCACGCAGGACCGGCAGGGGTTTCTCTGGCTCGCCTCCGACGACGGCGTGTATCGCTTCGACGGTGAACGGTTCACCCACTTCTCGCTCGACAGCGGGCTGCGCTCGAGCGCGAGCGAGGCGATCGCCGTGCGGTCCGACGGCGCGGTCTGCGTGGGCAGCCGCGGCGGCCTGGGCTGCTGGGATGGCCAGCGATTCTCGCAGGACGGCTCGCGGGGGCTGCCGCCTGTGCCGATCCGCCGGCTGGTGAGCTTCGCGGGCAAGCTGTGGGTCGGGACCGCCGGTGCGGGACTGTACGTGCAGAACCCATCCGGTGGCTACCTGCCGGCTCCGGGGTGGCCGATCGGGCCGGGCGTGGTCGTGGCGCTGTGGGCCGATGCCGGTGGCCTGGTCGCCAGCGACGGCGCGGCCGTGTACGTCAGCGCGGGCGACGGCGTGTGGCGGTCGATCGGCGACGTCGGGCTGGGCGCGGAACAGGTCAGCGGCGTGCTGCGCGATCGCGAGGGTGCGCTGTGGAACGTCAGCGACGGACTGCCCAGCGGTTATGACCTGGGCGGCGTGCCGAGCGGCATGGCGATCGGGCCGCGCGGCGATGTCCTGGTCGGCACCGACGTCGGGATCGCGTACCGCGAGCGCGGTCGCTGGCGGCTCATCGATCGCTCGGTCGGCATGCCGGCCGCGGCGGCGCGCTCGATCTTCGTCGATCGCGAGGGTACGATCTGGGCCGGCGCGGTCGGCCTGGTCCAGCTCCGCGGGCGCGGCCTCGTCGAGCACCACGACGTCGCCAGCGGCCTGCCCGGCAACATCGTGTGGGGCTTCCGCCGCGACGCCCGGGGCACGCTGTGGATCGGCACCAATCGCTGCCTGGCGCGGGCGATCGCCGGGCGCTGGGAGTGCGTGCACGGCACCGAGGGCCGCACCGTGCGGACCGTGGTGTTCCCGCCGCAGGGCGGGATGTTCGCCGGCGGCTCGCCGTCGGACCTGCTGTACATCGACGCCGCCGGCCGCGCCTCGTCGGGCGGCGAGTTCGATCGCGCCGAGGACCGCATCATCCTGGCGCTCGCGCTCGGCCCCGAGGGCGATCTCTGGATCGCGACCAGCGTCGGCCTGCACCGGCTGCCGGGCGCGGTCCCCGGGCCGATCCAGCGCGTCGCGATCCCCGGCGTGCCGTCGAACGGGCGGTTCGCAGCGATCGCCGTGGTCGGCGGCCAGCTGTGGACGGCGACCGACCAGGGCGTGCTCGTGCTCGACGGCGGCGAGTGGCACCTGTTCGGCACCGGCGACGGCTTCCTCGGCTCGGCGATGCGGCGCGTGCTGCATCGCGCCGACGGCCGGATGTGCGCGTCGTACAGCGAGGCGATCGGCGTGAGCTGCTTTCGCTACGCCGCGGGCGTGGTCTCCGCGCTCGAGCATTACCGGCCGGCCGACGGGCTGACCAGCGGGATCTCGTACTTCATCGGCGAGGATCGCCAGCAGCGGCTGTGGATCGGCACCGGCGACGGCGTCGACGTGGTGACCGCGACCGGCATCGACCACTTCGACGAGAGCGACGGCCTGGCGGGCAACGACTCGGCGGCGACCGCGTTCATGGTCGACGACGACGGCTCGCTGTGGCTGGGCTCGACCGGCGGCGCGACCCACATGCTCGCGCAGCACTACGACGGGCCGCCCCACCCGCCGAGCGTGGCGTTCCTCGACGGCCGGCTCGGCGATCAGCGGATCGCCAGCGCTGGCGCTGCGCTCGAGGTCGCGCACGACCACAACGCGCTGACGGTCGAGTTCGCGTCGAGCAGCATGCTCGACCCCAAGCGCGTCGAGTACCAGGTCCGGCTGTCGCCGCTCGAGACCGAGTGGAGCGCGACGCACCAGCGCCAGGCCCGCTACCCGGCGCTCTTGCCCGGCGTGTTCCACTTCGAGGTCCGCGCCCGCATCGGCGCCGGGCCGTGGGGGCCGACCACGGCGCTGTCGTTCGTGGTGCTGCCGGCGTGGTGGCAGACCGGCTGGTTCATCGGGCTGGTCGTGCTCTCCGGGCTGTGCGCGGTCGCCGGCGGGTTCGCGCTGCGCCAGCGCGCGGTGCTGCGGCGCCGGATGCGCCAGATCGACGAGCAGTCCGAGGCCAGCTTCCGCGCCGTGATCGACCTGATGCCGGATCTGGTCTCGGTGCACCGCAACGGCCGCGTGATCTACCTCAACCGCGCGATCCGCCGGTTCCTGGGGCTCGACGGCCCCGACGGGCGGTGGAACGGGGTCGATCCGATCGAGCGGATCCACCCCGACGACCGCGCGCAGATCGGCGAGCTGTTCCGCCGCGTGCGCGGCACCGCTCCCGCGCTCGCCTCCCACGTCGTCGAGCTGCGGATGCGCGCGGCCGACGGCAGCTGGCGCGCCTGCGAGGTGTCCGGCGTGCAGGTCGAGGTCGGCGGCGCGCCGACCGAGGTCGCCAGCGGCCGCGACGTGACCGAGCGCAAGCGGATGCGCGCCAAGCTCCTGGTCACCGACCGGATGGCGAGCCTGGGCACGCTCGCCGCCGGGATCGCGCACGAGATCAACAACCCGCTGGCCTACGTCACCGGCAACCTCGAGGTCGCGGCCGAGGCGCTGGCCGACCCGGCGGCGGTGCCGAGCTCGGTCGCGCGCACCGAGCTCCTCGCCGCGATCGACGACGCGCGCGACGGCGCCGAGCGCGTGCGCAAGATCGTCCACGGCCTGCGCTCGTTCAGCCGCGCCGAGGACGAGAAGCGCAAGCAGCTCGAGCTCGCCGGCGTGCTCGAGGCGGCGATCCGGCTGACCGGCAACGAGGTCCGCCACCGTGCGCACCTGGTCCGCGATTTCGCTCCGACGCCCCAGGTCGTCGCCGACGACGGCCGGCTGACCCAGGTGTTCATCAACCTGCTGGTCAACGCGGCGCACGCGATACCCGAGGGTCACACCGATGCCAACCGGATCACGGTGCGGACCCGCACCGACGGCAAGGGCCGCGCGGTGGTCGAGATCGAGGACACCGGCCGGGGCATGACCTCGGACGTGCAGTCCCGCGTGTTCGACCCGTTCTTCACGACCAAGGATGTGGGAGAAGGCACAGGCCTGGGGCTGAGCATCTGCCACGGCATCGTGACCGGCCTCGGCGGCCAGATCTCGCTCGACAGCGTGCCGGGGCGCGGCACGGTGGTGCGCGTGGTGCTGCCCGGCCATGCCGACGCCGAGCCCCCGGTCGTCGCGCCGGTGGCCGCGGCGCCGGCGCCGGTCGCGGTCCGGCGGCGTCACCGGGTGATGCTGGTCGACGACGAGCCGCAGGTCGCGCACACGATCGAGCGCCTGCTGCGCCACGACTACGACATCACGGTCGCGCTGTGCGGCCAGGAGGCGATCGGTCACATCGCCCGCGGCGTGCGGTTCGACGCGATCGTGAGCGACGTGATGATGCCGAACATGACCGGGATCGAGCTGATCGAGGAGCTGCAGCGGGTGGCGCCGGATCAGGCGCAGCGGCTGATCTTCCTGTCGGGTGGTGTATTCACCGCCCAGACCCGCGAGCGCCTGGCGCAGATCGGGGCGCCCCAGCTCGAGAAGCCGGTGTCCGCCCAGGAGCTGCGCGCCTGGGTGATGCGGATCGCGGGCGACGGGCTTCCGCCAGCCTAGCGCGATCCGGGCCACGCCGGCGCCGGCCGGCGCACGTCGGTCAGCGACGCCTGTCGCAACGCGGTGCATGATCGCGCGGGCCGCCCTCGACCACGCAGGGTCGGGCACGTTAGATCAATCATCGTGGCCGGCTCGAAGACGGGGCGCGTTCTGCTGCGCTGCGCGGTGGCGCTGTGCGTCACCACGCTCGCCGGCCCGGTGCGCGCCGACCGCAGCGAGGACGTTCCGCCCGGCCAGGTGACGGTCCGCGTGTTCGCCGGCACGGCGGGTCTGCGCAACCTGGTGGTGGCCAGCATCGCCGAGGACAGCGACGGATTCCTGTGGATCGGTACCGAGGACGGCGTGTACCGCTTCGACGGCGAGCGCTTCACGCGGTTCTCGGTCGTCGAAGGCCTGGCGTCGAGCCTGGTGTCCGTCGTCGGCATCGCGCCCGACGGCCGGGTCTGCGTCGGCGGCGGCAACGGCCTGGTGTGCCGCGACGGCACGGGGTTCTCGCGCGCGACCACGCGCGGGCTGCCGCCGGTTCCGGTCCTGACCATGGCGAGCTACGCCGGCGCGCTGTGGGTCGGCACCGACGGCGCCGGGCTGTACGTCCAGGGCGCCGACGGCACCTTCGCACCGGCCGCCGGCTGGCCCGGCGCCGTGACCACGGCGGTCCGCGCGCTGTGGGCCGACGCCAACGGCCTGGTGGTGGGCGACGGCGCCGACGTCGTGCTCAGCACCGGCGACGGCGTGTGGCGCAGCGTCGGCGACGTCGGGCTCGGCCGCGATCGCTTCGAGGGCGTGCTGCGCGACCGCCAGGGCGCGCTGTGGATCCGGACGCCGAGCCACATGTGGTTCCTGCCGGCCGGCGCGGCGCGCGCGGTCGACCTGCACGACGGCTTCCCGACCGGGTTCGACGCGACCGGGGCGCCGACCGCGATGGCGATCGGCCCGCGCGGCGACGTCCTGATCGGCACCGACGACGGCATCGCCTACCGCGAGCACGACCGCTGGCGCATCATCGGCCGTGCCGCGGGCATGCCGGCGGCGACCACCCGGGCGCTGCTCGTCGATCGCGACAGCAACATCTGGCTCGGCTCGGCGGGCCTGTTCCAGCTCCGCGGCCGCGGCCTGATCGAGCACTACGACGCCGCGAGCGGGCTGCCCGGCGAGAGCATCTCGACCTACCGGCGCGACCGCAAGGGTACGCTGTGGGCCGGCACCAATCGCTGCCTGGCGCGTGCGACCGCCAGCGGCTGGACCTGCGCGCCGGGCACCGAGGGCCGCGCGGTGCGCAGCATCGCGACCTTGCCGCACGGTGGCATGTTCATCGGCGGCGCGCCATCGGACCTGGTGTACATCGACGAGGCGGGCCGCGCGACCTCGATCGGCGACGCCGATAGCCCCGATCGCGAGATCTTCGCCCTCGCGATCGGGCCCGAGGGCGATCTGTGGATCGCGACCGGCATCGGCCTGTACCGCCTGCCGGGCGCGGTCCCCGGACCGCTCGTGCCGGTCCCGGTCCCGGGGCTGCGCGACGTCGCGCACTTCGGCTCGCTCGCGGTGGTCGGCGATCAGCTGTGGGCGACCGCCGCGCCGGGCGGCGTGGTCGTGCTCGACCACGGCACCTGGCACATCTTCGGCCAGGCCGCCGGGCTGCGCTCGTCGTCGCCGAGCTACCTGATCGCGCGCGCCGACGGTCGGCTGTGCACCGCGTACACCGAGGCGCTGGGCGCGACGTGCTTCCACTACGACGGGCGCCGCATCGTCGATCTCGCGCACATCCGACCGGACGACGGCCTCACGACCGGGAAGGTGTACTTCCTCGGCGAGGACCGCGAGCGCCGGCTGTGGCTCGGCACCGGCGACGGCGTCGACGTGATCACGCCCAGCGGCATCGATCACCTCAACGAGAGCGACGGCCTGGCGGGCAACGACTCGGCGCCGCAGGCGTTCTTCGTCGACGGAGACGGCTCGCTGTGGCTGGGATCGAGCGGCGGCGGCAGCCACGTGCTCGCCCAGTACTACGCCGGCCCGCCGCGCCCGCCGCGCACGCTCCTCATCGCCGGCCGGCTCGGCGATCAGGCGATCGACAGCGCGCACCTGGCCGGGCTCAAGGCACCGCACGACCGCAGCGCGCTGGCCGTCGAGTTCGCCGCCGGCAGCCGAGTACCAGTTCCGGCTGCTGCCGCTCGAGACCGAGTGGAACATGATCCAGCAGCGCCAGGCGCGCTATCCGGCGCTGCTCCCCGGCGGCTATCGCTTCGAGGTCCGCGCCCGGGTCGACCTCGGGGCCTGGGGGCCGACCACGACGCTGTCGTTCGCGGTGCTGCCGGCGTGGTGGCAGACCCGGTGGTTCGTCGCGCTGGTCGTGATCGCCGCGCTCGGCGCCGTCGCCGCCGCGTTCACCTGGCGCCAGCGCAGCGTGCTGCGGCGCCGCACCCGCCTGCTCCACGCGCAGAGCGACGCCAACTTCCGCGCCATCATCGATCTGATGCCGGATCTGATCTCGATGCAGCGCGATCGCAAGGTGATCTACATGAACCGCGCGCTGCGCCGCCTGGTCGGCGTCGAGGACCTCACCGGGTCCAGGGACCTCGACCTCGATCTGATCGGGCGGGTCCATCCCGATGATCGCCCCCAGGTGATCGGCCTGTTCCGCAGGGTCGGTGAGCTCGAGGCCCAGGTCGTGTCGGAGTCGGTGGAGATCCGGCTGCGCGGCGCCGATGTCGAGCGGCCGCGACATCACCGAGCGCAACCGGATGCGCGCCAAGCTGCTGATGTCCGACCGGATGGCGAGCCTGGGCACGCTCGCGGCCGGGATCGCGCACGAGATCAACAACCCGCTGACCTACGTCACCGGCAACCTCGAGGCGATGGCCGAGAACCTCGCCGTGGTCCAGCGCGCCGCGAGCGGCGAGCACGGCGAGCTCAGCGCGCAGCTCCGCGACGCGCGCGACGGCGCCGAGCGCATGCGCAAGATCATCCATGGCCTGCGCACGTTCAGCCGCTCCGAGGAGGAGACCCGCGTGCCGCTCGTGGTGCACGACGTGCTCGAATCGGCGATCCGGCTGACCGGCAACGAGGTCCGCCACCGCGCCCAGCTGGTGCGCGACTTCGAGCCGATGCCGCGGGTCTTCGCCGACGACGGCCGGCTGACCCAGGTGTTCATCAACCTGCTGATCAACGCCGCGCACGCGATCCCCGAGGGCCGCTCC
>VBLP01000304.1:0-5390 GCA_005887925.1 Deltaproteobacteria bacterium
CGAAGGCTCAGCGGAGCTGAGCCCCGCGACCTACAGCTGGTGGCCCTGTTCACGGCGTGCGTGCGCACGCGATTGACTTCGTGCGCTGAACATGAAGGTTCGGCGCTTTGATCGCGATGACGATCTGATCATCGTCAAGGCTCGGGTATTCGGGAAGCATGGAGCTCCATTCTCCCACGCCGACTTCACCGCAATGCCGCATGACTCGTTGTACCCTGAGCCGGATGACGGACCGCTTCCTCCTCGCGCAGATCACCGACATGCACATCAAGGCGGGCGGCAAGCTCTCCTATCGTGTCGTGGACACCGAAACGAGCCTCGCGCGCTGCATCGCTCACCTGCTGAGGCTCCCGCAGTTGCCCGACGCCGTGCTCTTCACCGGCGACCTCACCGACTTCGGCCGGCCCGATGAGTACGACAACCTCGCCCGCCTCCTCACCCCGCTGCCGATGCCGGTCTTCCTGATGCCGGGGAACCACGACGATCCGGCGGCGATGCGCGAGAGATTCCCTTCGCACGCGTACATGCGGCAGCGTCCCGGCAAGCTCGACTACGTGATCGACGCCTTTGCGTTGCGCATCGTCGCGCTCGACTCGACGATTCCCCGCCAGAGCGGCGGCGAGCTGTCGGCGGCGCAGCTGCAATGGCTGGACGAGACCTTGCGGGCAGAGCGCAGCAAGCCCACGCTCGTCGCTCTGCACCACCCGCCCTTCTGGACCGGCATCGGGCACATGGACAAGATGCCGCTCTCCAATCCCGCGGATCTCGAGGCCGTCATCGCAAGGCACCCCCAGGTCGAGCGCGTGGTAGCGGGTCACCTGCATCGGCCGATCGTCAAGCGCTTCGGCGGGACCATCGCCTCGACGAGCCCCAGCCCCTCGCACCAGGTGGCGCTCGACCTCGCCGACGATGCCGCCTCGCGCTTCGTGATGGAGCCGCCCGCATTCCAGCTGCACCTCTGGCGCGAAGGCGTGGGGCTCGTGTCGCATACCGCGGCCATCGGCGAGTTCGCCGGGCCCTATCCGTTCTACGAGGGCGGGAAGCTCATCGACTGAATCACGCGGCCCCGTCCGTGCTTCCCGATCAGAAGATCTTGAACGGGTTGATCGCGTCGACGACGCCCTTGGAGGCATCGACGACGGCGGCGACTCCGTTCGCCGACGTCGACTAGGTCGGCGAGGACCTGGTCGACGCGGGCAGCTCGAACGCGACCAGCTCACCGGCATCGCGAGTCCAGCTACCAGCTACAACCCGGAGAGGAAGGCCAAGAGCCGATCCCCGGATTCTTGGACTGCAGCACCATCACCGGCAACGCGCCATCGAGAGATATCGTCGATGAGATCGACCCGCGCGACGAGCAGCACCCCGCCCTGTTCTTTCAAGGCTCCTAGGGTCGTCCCGTGCCGTCTCGACCGCAGCCATCGCGGAGACGTTCGGAGCGGCCGGGGGCTCGGTCCTGCTGGTCGTTCTCAACGCTTGCTATGGCGACGCGCACGCCGAGCAACTACTCGCCCACGTCGACGGCGTCGTGGGGATGGCAGCATCCGTCCACGACGACGCCGCCCGCAGCTTCGCGATCGGCTTCTACGGCGGCCTTGGCGAGCGCGCATCCGTCGCAGCTGCGTGCGAACAGGGTCGCGCCGCGATGAGCCTGACCGGCTGGCGCGGCAGCGGTCTGCCGAACTCCGGGCCGGCATGGGCCTCGATGCCAATCAGCTCATCCTGGCCGCCAACTCGAGCTCCTCACTCGCCGCTGACGCTTAGACCGTGGCGGTCTGCGAGCGAGCAGATCTCGGGGTGACGGGATCCATGGACCATCGGCGCAACGCCCGTGCGCGGGCACGACCGGCTCGGCTCGGAGTGATGTCATGCAGGATAGTCGGCATCGCGATCCGGGCCACCGCAGGAGATCGCGCCGCTTGTATCCTAGGTGTATCCTAGAGCCTGTATCCTAGAGCACCAGGAATAGATTCCATAATGATTCCAGTGATCCCAGAGGGACTCGAACCCCCGACCTACGCTTTAGGAACGTCCAGTCATCACTGCCGCCGGGGCAGCGCGGGCTCGACTCGACTGCAGCAACGCGTGCGGCGCGCGCATCTTGCGAAGCCCACCATTGCAGGAAGCTTGGTGGACCGCGAGCAGCGCGGCGAGGCCCAACGTCGCGACCGGCACCGAGGGTCACGGTGCGCGCTGCGCTCGCCGAGGCGATCGACCGCCTCCGAGGAAGAGTCTAGTGTCGTGGGATAAGCGCCGCGTGCTAGAGTGAAGCTGATGCAGCAGGCTGCCGTTTCGTCCTACGTCAAGTTCGAGGACTACTTCGAGCGCGAAGCGTCGTGCCGCGCGGACGCACCGCGGCACGAGTGGTTCGACGGCGTCGTCTACGCGATGTCGCGTGGAACGCCCGAACACGGGAGGCTCACGTCGAGCGTGACGATTGCGCTGGGCAACGTGCTGCCACCCGATTGCCAGATCTACGCAGCCGACACGATGCTCTACATTCCCGCTGCCAACCTGGCGACGTACGCGGATGCAAGTGTCGTGTGCGGCCCACTGGAGACGATCACGGTGCGAAAGGACGGCCGATCCTTGGGCCAGGCCGTCACCAATCCGATCGTCATCATCGAGGTCCTCTCGGAATCGACCGAGCGTTACGATCGAGATGGGAAGTTTCAACTCTACAAGCAGATCGCTTCACTTCGCGAGTACGTGCTGATCGGACAAGGTGAACAGAGGATCGAGGTGTTTCGCCGTGAACAAGAGTGGCATGGTGAGGTCGCAAGTCCAGGCGAGATGATTCGCATCCACGGTGCGATCGTCGAAGTGGGCCGCGTGTATCGTGCGTGAGCCGCGTTCGCGTGCCCGAACAGCACGATCGGTGGAGCAGAACTGCGCGAAGGTCGCGCGCGCGTTGGCGAACGCAAGCTGAGCGCACAGCCGGGTCACCGCCAGCACCGTCGACAAGCTGAATCCGCTGCACAGGCCAAGCGCGCGATCGATCGATCGGTCGGTCGCAGGTCGCGCGCCGCCACCCGACGCGACGACCGACGGGGCGCTTGAACACCACCTTGCCGAATCGCGTCCCAATCTCGCTGATCGTGGTCTCGGCGAGCACGAACTTGGCGTCATCGTGGACGTAGCCAGTTGGGCGTGGCCGTGCCACGACGCGCGCGAGGTAGAGCGCGATCATCGCCCGTCCCAGCGCGAGCAACGCGCTCCACAGCGAGGTCTCGATGTCGTGCAGCGGCTTGGTGCTCGGCCCATGCACGATCGCCAACGCTTGCTCAAACGCGTGCTGGACAGCGCGATCGCAGTCGTCGATAGTAGTCGCCACGGGGCCCTTTCGTCGGTGTCCATGGTTTGGCGACCGGATATCTGCCGCAGAGGAGCCCCGTACATCAAGTCAGATCGCGTACGTGATCGGAACTACTCCCGCATCTACACGCCAGATCAGGAACTGCACCCGTTTCATCAGTGATTTCAGTGATCCCAGAGGGACTCGAACCCCCGACCTACGCTTTAGGAAAGCGCCGCTCTGATCCAGCTGAGCTATGGGACCGACGGCGCAGAATCTGCCCGAGGGAGGCGCGGTAGGCAAGGCTGCGACCGTAGAACCTACTGGTTCGTCTGAGTTAACGCTGAATTCCATCGCACGGGGAAACTTCAGGCAGGTCGTCGGGACGGCGTGGTCTACAGTCGGGGGCATGGAAGTACGTACCGTGGGCGGGCGGTACGCCATCGATGGCAGGCTGGGCGAAGGCACCAATGGCCAGGTGTATCGGGCCCGGCACCTGCAGCTGGGGAAGGCGTTCGCGCTGAAGGTGATCTCGCCGACGATCGCGCTCGATGGGGCGGCGCGGGCGCGGTTCAACGAGGAGGCGAAGCTGGCGAGCGCGATCTCGCACCCGAACATCGTGTCGGTGGTGGACTTCGGCGAGGATGCGCAGATCGGGGCGTACATGGTCATGGAGCTGGTGGAGGGCGAGCCGCTGATCAACGAGCAGGCGGCGCCGATGTCGGTGCGCCGGGCGTGCGATGTCCTGGGGCAGATCGCGGACGCGCTCGATCACATCCACCGCCGCGGCATCATCCATGGCGACGTGAAGGCGGAGAACATCATGCTGACGGCGGAGGCGACGGGGGCGCGGCGGCGGCGGATCGCGCGGCTGCTCGACTTCGGGCTGGCGCGGCTGTCGAGCGGCGACGGCGAGGAGCAGCTCAACGGCAGCCCGCACTACCTGGCCCCGGAGCGCGCGGCGGGGGCGCCGCCGAGCGTCGCGGCGGACATCTATGCGCTCGGTGTGCTGGGGTACGTGATGCTGACGGCGGCGCTGCCGTTCGACGGCAGCGTGGTCGAGATCTTGATGGCGCACATCAACCGCGACGTGCCGGGGCTGGCGCAGCGCCGCGGCGAGGCGGTCGAGCCGGCGGTCGAGCAGCTGATCCTGCGCGCGCTGTCGAAGGATCCGGCGAAGCGCCATGGCTCGGCGGCGGCGTTCCGCGCGGAGCTGAATGCGGCGATGGATGCGCTCGAGCAGGGCCAGCGCCAGCCGAGCGGGCCGATCCCGGTGGCGCACCGGCGCGATCCGACGCTGGTCGCGGCGTTCGAGCGGTCGCGGGTGGCGCAGGCGCTGCTGTCGCTGGACGGGGACATCGTGTTCGCCAACAAGAGCTTCGCGCGGCTGGTCGGGATCGAGTCGCGGGTCGAGGGGCTGAACGTCGGCCAGACGACGCTGGCGAACATGGTGCCGGGGTTCGCCCGCGCGCTGCGCGCGGCGCACGATAGCGGCCAGCCCTGCGAGCGGCGCGCCCGCGTGTTCCGGGGCAGCGACGCGCCGGCGCTCGAGCTGACGCTGTGGTTCGCACCGCTCGGCGTGCCGGGGCTCGAGGTGCACCTGCTGGTCCGCGTCGAGGACGCCGATCCGCGCCGGCGCGACGAGTAGCGGCGGTCAGTCGCGGCCACGCGCGGGGGCGCGATCGTCGAGGTGGCCGAGGCAGTCGAGCAGCGGGCGGCACCGGGTCTCCTCGCGAAAGCACACCTCGAGCACGCGGACCTGGCGCGACGAGTAGCTCGCGCGCTTGCAGGCCTTGACGAACTCCTCGGTGTGCTTGCGCTGGACGGCGGGCGCGGTGTCGGCGTCGAACTGGCGCTGATCGATCCGGCCGGCGGCGAGATCGGCCCGCGCGTCCTCGACGGCGCACGCGGTGATCTTGGGGCCGAGATGGTCGCAGGCGGCATCGCGCCGCCGCTCGATCGGGGTGCGCGTGTCGCCGGGGCCGGGAGACGCGTGCATCGCGGTGGGCTCGCCGCCGGAGGGGTCCGCGGCGGCCGGGCCGGGGGATGCGCCCGCGCCGCCGGCGGGGTGCTGCGGGCCGCTGCAGCTGGCGCA
>VBLP01000304.1:5489-12262 GCA_005887925.1 Deltaproteobacteria bacterium
GGCGCCCGCGCACAGTCGGTCATCACCATGGCGGTGTTGTCGGCGATGGCCTCGTCGACGCGGCTGGGCTCGCGGCTGCGCGCCTCGGCGCGATACAGCTGCTCGACCTTGCCGCGCATCGCGACGCAGCTGGAGCCGGGAGGCGCGCCGTGCGGGCTCGTGCCACCGGCCGGGGCGGCGGGCGCACCGGAGCAGCCGCAGATCAGCGCCACGACGAGACGCTTCATGGCGGCGACCCTACCACCACGTGGAAGCCCTCGAGCGCCCAGGGCGGCTGGTCGACCCGGCCGCGATCGGTGAGATCGAGGTGCATCGGGGTGATGCTGTTCCAGCCGCGGGCGATCGCGACGCAGTCGGTGCCCTCGACGTCGTCGTGGCCGGCGGGGCCGCCGCCGACCCAGTAGTACGGCCGGCCGCGCGGATCGCGGCGCTCGGAGACGTCGTCGGCGTAGAGCCGCCGGCCCAGGACCGTCCACTGGTAGCCGTCGCTCGGCGTCTTCGGCATGTTGACGTTGAGCACGGTGCCGGCCGGCATCGGCTCGGCGACGGCGGCGCGCACCACGGCGGCGGCGAACCGGATGGCGCGGTCGGGGTCCTCGGCGCGCGGGCCCAGCGAGCAGGCGATGCCGGCGGCGCCGCGCAGCGCGCCCTCGACGGCCGCGGCGACGGTGCCGGAGTAGAACACGTCGCTGCCGAGGTTGTAGCCGTCGTTGACCCCGGACACGACCACCGCCGGGACGCGGTCGCACAGCTTGAGGATCCCGAGGTAGACGCAGTCGACCGGCGTGCCCGACAGCGCGAACCGGCGCGGCCCGACCTCGGTCAGCCGCAGCGGCTTGTGCAGCGTGATCGCGTGCGACGCCGCCGAGCGCTGGCGCTCGGGCGCCACGACCAGCACGTCCGCGAAGTCCTCGATCAGCGCCGCGAGGGCGTTGAGGTGCGGCGCATCGACGCCGTCGTCGTTGCTGCAGAGGACGAGTGGCCGGGTCATGAAAAGGGGCCGATCGCTGGGGGCGATCGGCCGGCTTGTCGAGGCGACAGGATTTGAACCTGCGACCCCCAGACCCCCAGTCTGGTGCGCTACCAGGCTGCGCTACGCCTCGATCGAAGGCAGCAAGGTCTATCCGATCCGGACCGGCGCGTCAACCGACGGCCTGCGAGGCGTCCGGACGCCCGGCCGCGGGTCACACCGGCGGCATGCCGTTGAGGATGTTCTTGAGGACCTGGCTGGGCTTGAAGGTCAGCACGCGGCGCGCGGAGATCGTGATCTCCTCGCCGGTCTGCGGGTTGCGTCCGATCCGGGCCTTCTTCTCGCGCACGATGAAGTTGCGAGAATCCGCCGACCTTCTCGTAGACCGCCTCGATGATGTCGGCCTTGGTCATTCGCGCCATAGGCCCCGACGTTAACACGGATCGCCCCACGCCCTGCAATAACCACCTGGAATCGTTGCCGATCCCCGTTAGCCCAATGGACGACTGGGCCAACGCCGATCCGAGGTGGCGTCCTCCGCGGGCGGCGCGCCCTCCCCGCGTGCCCGCGACGATCGCCTGCGCGGACCGCTGCGAGTGGCTCGCAGCGGCGCCTGCGAGCGCGATCACGGCGGCGGCGAAGCTTTCGTAGCTACATAACGTTCTCGCGGGTTTGCAGCGTCCGTACCCGGTTCATCGCCAGGCGCTCGAGCGCGGTTGTGCGTGACCGTCACGTCCGGCGCGGCGATACTTACAGGCATGGTGGACGACCTTCTCTCCGGCCGCGTCACCGCGTTCCGCCGCGAACAAGGCTTTGGCGTGATCACCCTGGATGACGGCCGCGACGTCAAGTTCGACGCCTCGGCCTGCACGATGATCCCCGAAGAAGGCGCGGCGGTCCGGCTGCGGATCGGCCCGGCGCGGTGGGGCGGCGGCTTCAAGGCGCTCCACGTCGAGCCGCGTCACACCTCGACCATCATCGTCCCGGTCGCGCCGCCCACGCTCGACGAGCAGATCGCGGCGCTGCAGCGCGAGCACCTGGTCAGCGCGCTGAGCGAGCACGTCATGGCCCAGCTCGCCGGCGACGGGCTCGTCGGCCGCCCCGATCCCGCGCTGATCGAGGTGCTCGACGCCTATTACGCCGCCGACGCGACGCACGCGCGCGACGACGGCTACCTGCGCTTCGCGCACCCGATCGCGGCCGCCGGCGACGCGCTCGCCACCGTCGCCGCCGCGCTCCCCGGGCTCGCGGTGCCGCACCCGGATGACGTCCACTCGCTCGACGATCTGATCTCGCTGGTCAACGATGCGCTCGAGGCCGCCGGCGACACGCGCCGGCTGTATCCGCTCGAGGCCGGCCACGACTGGAAGGCGTGCTTCCTGCTCGCCACCGATCGCGCGATCCGGCTGGCCAAGGTACTGCCGTTCGCGTGACGAGGGCCCTTACTCGGGGAAGTGCGCCTCGCGCTTGCTGAGCTCGGTGTGCGTGGCCATCGCCGCGAGCGATCGATCGGCGCGCGCGCGCCAGACGTCGTGGAGCTGGTACATCGCCAGGAAGCGCTCGAGCTGCAGCCGCGCCGCCGCGTCGTGGCCGAGCGCGAACTCCGCCATGCCGGCGTGGAACACGGCCATGTAGTTGTCGGGCCAGAACTCGACGACCAGCGCCATGATCGGCCCGGCCGATTCGTCGTCGCCGCGGTCGGCGATCGGGTGCGCGACGTTGAACACCTCGGAGATCGCCTGCGCGCGCATCGGATCGGTCATCGTGTGCAGCAGCTCGCGCGCTCGATCGATCTTGCCGGCGACCGCCAGACACATCGCGCGCTCGATGTCGGACATCGCGGCGGCCCTGACGGTCTGCTCGACCTCGAGCGACGTGCAGCCGCGCAGCACCGCGGCCGGCTCGGCCGCCGTCACCTCCCGCGGATGGATCCACATATCCCAGGCGATCACGCCGAGCGCGAACGCCGCGGTCGCGACGAATGCGATCACGAACACCGGCCGCAGCCGCGCGATCGGCGGCTGGACCTGCGGCTGGAAGCGAAGCGGCTCGTCGGAGGTTTGCGCGACACGGCTCACGTGATCATCGACAGGATCGGCCATGACACCATCATCGCATCGATGACCGGTGATCCGCGCCGGTTGTTTCGTGAGCCCGTGCTCCCCGCAGGTCGCATGCGCACGCACTCGCACACGCGAGCGCGCGATCAGCAAATTGCCTATCAGCGCTCGCGGCGACAGGCCTTCATATTTCGCGGCACCAGTCGATCTCGAGTCTATTCACCGGCGCTGTGCCGGGAGGTTCTCGACCAGCCGGCCGACGATGGTCTCGTGCGCCTTGTCGACCTCGGCGTCGGTCAAGGTGCGCTCGGGCGAGCGATACTCGATCGACCACAGCATGCTCTTGCGGCCCTCACCGAGCTTGGCGTCGCGGTAGTCCTCGAGCAGGCGGACCCGCTGGACCAGCGGCTCGGCGGCCTGCTCGACGACCTCGCGCACGCGCGCCGCCGGGATGTCCTCGGCGAGCAGCAGCGACACGTCGCGGGCCGAGCCCGGGAACCGCGGGATCGGCTGCATCTGGGGCGGGCCCGCCAGCGGCAGCCGGGAGAGCTCGAGATCGAACGCGAACACCGCGGCCTCGACGCCGAGCCGCTTGCGGACCTCAGGATGGATCTCACCGAACCAGCCGATGGTGTCACCGTCGTGCGCGATCTCGCCGGCAACACCGGGGTGGAGGTACGGCACGCTGCGCGTGGCGCGCACGCGGAGCGCGATCTCGCCGGCGACCGCGCGGATCGCGACCAGCGCGAGCGCCTTGGCGTCGAAGGCGTCCCACGGCGTGCCCAGGCCGATCTGGGCCGGCCGGCGCCCGGCGAGCACGCCGGTGGCCCACACCGGCTCGTCGGCGAGCTCGTGCATCGGCCGCTCGGTGATCCCGGCGCCGCGGCGGAGGAACACGCTGCCGACCTCGAACAGCGCGACGTCGGAGCGGCCGAAGCTGGCGTTGCGCGCGACCGCGGCGAGCAGGTTGGGCACGAGCGACGTGCGCATCACCGCCTGGTCGGTGGTCATCGGATTGCGCAGCGCGATCGGCTGCGTGCGCCGGTCCGTGCCGGGCAGGCCGAGCGCCAGGCAGCGCGCCGCCGACTGGAAGCCATACGTGATCGCCTCGCTCACCCCGGCGGCTGCCAGCGCGCGCCGCGCGGCATCGCCCGGGTTGCCGGCCCGGACACCGGGAACCTGGCGCAGCGCGGGCACGGTCGACGGCACCTGCTCGTAGCCGACGACCCGCAGGATCTCCTCGATCACGTCGACCTCGCGCGCCACGTCGCCGCGCGCCGACGGCGGCGTGACGGCCAGCGTGTCGGGGCCGCCGCCGACCTCGAAGCCCAGGCGGTCCAGCGCGTCGCGACAGGTGTCGACATCGAGCGCGACGCCGGTCAACAGCCGCACGCGCGGCAGCCGCACCGCGATCCGCGCGGGCCGCCGGCGCCCCGGGTAGGCGTCGATCAGCTCGCCCAGCACCCGGCCGCCGCCGAACAGGCACAGCAGGCGCGCCGCGCGCGCCGAGGCCAGCGCCGCCAGCTCGGGGTCGACGCCGCGCTCGAAGCGATGCGACGCCTCGGAGTGCAGGCCGAGCCGGCGCGCGGTCCGCCGCACCGACAGCGCCAGGAAGCTCGCGGCCTCGAGCAGCACGCGCGTCGTTCGCTCGGTGACCTCGGTGTCCAGGCCGCCCATCACACCGGCGAGCGCGATGCCGCGCATGCCGTCGCGGATCATGAGGTCGTCGGGCACGAGCGTGCGCTCCGCGCCGTCGAGCGTGACGAACCGCTCGCCGTCGGTCGCGCCAGAGATCCCGAGCACGCCCGACGTCAGCGTGTCGGCGTCGAACGCGTGCAGCGGCTGGCCGAGCTCGAACATCACGTAGTTGGTGGCGTCGACCAGGTTCGAGATCGGCCGCATGCCGACGTTGCGCAGGCGCTGCGCGATCCGCCGCGGCGACGGCGCGATGCGCAGGCCGTCGATCACGCGCGCGGTGTAGCGCGGACACCCGGTCGCGTCGGCGATCGCCAGCTCGAGCGCGGGCGCATCGCCGCCGGCCCCGAGCTCGCTCAGATCGACGCTCGGCAGCACGAGCTTGCCGCGCAGCATCGCGACCAGCTCGCGGGCGACCCCGAGGTGGCCGAGCACGTCGCCGCGGTTGGCGGGCGCGTTGACCTCGAGCAGCCAGTCGTCGAGGCCGAGCGCGCGCTGCGCCGGCGCGCCGAGCGGTGTGCGGTCGTCGTCGTCGAGCACGATGATCCCGTCGTGATCGTCGCCGAGCCCGAGCTCGTCCTCGGCGCACAGCATGCCGGGCGACACCACGCCCTTGACCGGCTTGGCGCCGAGCGTGATCGACGTGCCGTCGGGGCCGGGCAGCGTGGCGCCGACCTGCGCCCACAGCACCTTGCGCCCCGGCGCGGGGACGTTACCGGCGCCGCATACCACGCGCGTCGCCGCGCCGCCGGACTCGGTGATGACGTCGACGAGCGTCAGCTTCTCGGACTGCGGATGTCGCTCCTTGCCGACGACCTCGGCCACGACGACGCCCCGGAACGCCGCACCGAGGTCGGTCAGGCCCTCGATCTCGAGGCCGCCGCGGGTCAGCGCGCGCGCGCCTTCCTCGGCGGTCGGCTGGCGATCGAGGTCGCACAGCTCGAGCAGCCAGCTCCACAGCACCTTCATGGCGATCGGCTCCCAGGCGCGAGCATCTGAACTGCTCCAGGAACCGCACGTCGATCGAGAGGGGGCGTTCCCGCCCCCTCTGGACCTGCAAAGCCGGTCCATTCACCCCCCCGCGCGTCGCGTCGCGCGGCCCTGCACCTGCTGGCTCTGCGCCCGCCTGTGATCTCAACCGCGAGGATCTCGCCATTTCACCCATGACTAGAACTGCTCCAGGAACCGCACGTCGCCCTCGTAGTAGAACTTGATGTCGTTGACGCCGTGGCGAAGCATCGCCATCCGCTCGAGCCCCATGCCAAACGCGAAGCCGGTGTACTTCTCGGGGTCGATCTTGACGTGGCCGAACACCTCGGGGTCGACCATGCCGGCGCCGCCGATCTCGACCCAGCCGGTGCCCTTGCACAGCCGGCAGCCGCTGCCCATGCAGAAGCTGCATTGCATGTCGACCTCGGCCCCGGGCTCGACGAACGGGAAGTAGCTCGGCCGCAGCCGGATCGCCAGGTCGCGGGCGAAGAACCGCTGCACGAAGTGGAGCAGCGCGCCCTTGAGGTCGGCGAACGAGATGTCCTCGTCGACCGCGAGCCCCTCGAGCTGGGTGAACATCGGCGAGTGCGTCGGATCGTCGTCGCGCCGGTATGCATGGCCCGGCGCCACGATCCGGATCGGCGGCGGCTGGGTCAGCATGGTGCGGATCTGCACCGGCGAGGTGTGGGTCCGCAGCACGATCTCGTCGGACACGTAGAACGTGTCCTGCATGTCGCGCGCCGGGTGATCCTTGGGGATCGCCAGCGCCTCGAAGGTGTGCCAGTCGGTCTCGATCTGCGGGCCCTCCTCGACGATGAACCCGAGCTCGGAGAAGATGTCGACCGCCTCGAAGCGGACCTGGGTCAAGAGGTGCAGGTGGCCGCCGCCGACCGGCCGCGCCGGCAAGGTGACATCGACGGTGCGCGCGAGATCGAGCTTGCCCGCCGCGTCGGCGAGCTCGCCCAGGCGCGCCGCGACCCGGTCCTCGATCGCCTGCTTGACCTTGTTGGCGGCGGCGCCCACCGCGGGCCGATCGCCCGCCGGCAGCCGGCCGAGCT
>VBLP01000305.1:0-15063 GCA_005887925.1 Deltaproteobacteria bacterium
CGCCGGCGTACTCGGTGCCGAGGATGACGAACTCGCGGCGCGCGAACGACAGGTCGACCGAGGTGGTCGACGTCATGCCGGTGGTGTGGCGGTTGGCGGGGAAGCCACCGGCGTTGAAGATGACGTAGTCGGGCTCGCCGAAGCTGGCGAGCTGCTCGGCGGTGGGCCGGATCAGCATGTTGTGCATGAACAGCGCGTGGTAGGCGCGCGCGCAGATCACGCGGATCTTGAGCTGATGCCGGGGGTCCCAGCCGGCGTAGCCGTCGATGACGTAGAGCCGGTCGCGGGTGTTGAGGTAGTCGACCGCGCGCTCGCGGTTGACGAGGAAGCTGTGGGGATCGAGCTTGATGTTGACGTTGCCCCACCACACGTCGTCGCGGACCTCGGGCTCGTCGACGACGCGCTTGTCGGTCGGGCTGCGGCCGGTCTTCTTGCCGGAGTATGCGATCAGCGCGCCGGTCGAGGAGATCGTCGAGCCCTTCTCGAACCTGAGCGCGGCTTCGTAGAGGAAGGCAGGCGACGCATTACGGTGGATCTCGGAGATCGAGATTCCTTGCTTGTCGAGCGAGAACGCCATTGGCGAGGCTCCGGCAGAAGTAGGGGTGGAACGAGGATATATACCAACCATCCCACGGATCGCGGCGGACGCGGTAGCGCGGCACCGGGCCGCAGCAACGTGCGTCGGCGCTCGCGAGGCCGCGCTCAGTAGCGCGGGGCTCACGCTGGCGGCGGCCGCGGTGCGAAGCCGGCCGCGGCGGACGTGGCGGGGCCGCCAAGGATGGCGTTGCTGCAGAACTTCCGGCGGGTTGCACGGTTCGACACGGCGAGCCAAGCCGCGACCGCCGGCCCGGTAGGTCCGGTGGGCCGGTCGAACCAGCGCGCACCGGCTGGATCAATCCGCGATGTCGGAGACGGGCGCGGGGGTGACCGGCGGCGCGGTCACGATGCGCACCTCGCGGACCTCGGGCAGCACGGGGAGGTGACCGCTGGACGCGGCGCGCCTGGTCTGGCGCTCCCGGGCGCGCTGCACGGTCTCGCTGGCGGTGACGAGCACCAGGCCGATCGCCGCGTACACCAGGAGGGCGACACGGCGGGCGAGGACGAGCGCGGTGCCGGCGGCCGGGGTCTCACCGAGCGCGTAGAACAGCCGGTAGTAGCCGCCCTCGTTGATCCCGATGCCCATCGGCACCAGGGCCGATGCCATGTAGATGAAGAAGCTGCCGACGGTGATCGACGCGACGAGGCCGATCGTGAGCTTCTCGCCCATCGCGATCAGCAGCAGGAACGACAGCGTCATCGAGGTCAGCCGGGACAGGGTCACCATCAGGATGCCGAGCCGGCGGTCGCGGACCCGAGCGCCCTCGACCAGCCGCATCTTGTCGTCGATGCCGCGCAGCCGGGGCTCCCAGCGCGCGAGCCGCGCGGGGGCGAGCAGGTGGCGCGATGGCTGGTCGAGCTTCCACAGCCGGCGCCGGATCAGGCGGAGGCCGGGGACCGGGATCCGGGCGGCGAGCCGCACCGCGCTGACGAGCAGGCCGCGGCGGACCAGCGCGTAGATCGCGAACGCGAGCACGAGCACGAGCACGCCACCGCCGACGAGCATCCAGCGCCACGCCGCCGGGATCGGCAGGAAGATCGCCATGACGAGCGAGGCGACGCCGACGGTGACGAGCTCGACCGAGAAGCTGACGACGTTGTAGAGCAGGATCGTGGCGACCGCGCGCGACTGGCTGACGTGCTCGACCAGCACCGAGACCTTGACCGCCTCGCCGAGGTTGCCGCTCGGGGTGACGGCGTTGACGGCGCGGCCGGCGAGCTGCGACAGCACGGCGCTGCGCAGGCGGATCTTCTCGTGATCGGGCGACAGGAAGGCGCGGATCGCGGTCGCGTCCATCGCGGTGATCGCGACCTCGAGGATCACCACGGCGAACCAGCCCCAGCCGATCTTCTTGAAGTAGGTGCCGATCGCGACCAGGCCGGTGCTGCGGATCGTGAGGACGAGCGCGACGATCCCCAGCGCGAGGAAGATGCGCGTGACCCACCTAGCCCACGTCGGCCGACTCATCCATGAAACCTATAGCAGAAGCGGGCTCCGGCGTTAGCGCTCAGTCGAGCGGCTGGTCCAGGTTGTCGGCCACGAAGCCCATGACCTCTGCCAGCATCTGGCCGAAGTCCTCGTAGAACTGCTGGTCGAGCGCGTTGTCCTTGGCGTCGAACAGGACGACCGGGTACTCGCCGGTGGCGCTGTTCGGCCGGCTGACATCGAGGCAGAACCACTCCTGGTGCTGGGCGCCGAGCCCCACGACGACGAGGTGATCCGCGAGCTTGCGCTCGACGCGCGCCTGAAGCGTGCGGCGCACTACATCCCTTGCTTCCCGTGCATCGGGCGGCGGTGCGCCCGCTGCGTCGAAGCCGGTGGCGACGCCCACGAAGTCATGGACGATGCCGAGGTGGGGTGGAATGACGATGCCGCCGAAGGTCTGCAGGAAGGTCCGGTACGACGGGGGGAACCTGCAGCCGAGCGCTGCCTCGGCCGCCGAGATGTCGGCTTCGGGAGCGGGGCCGGAGATCTCGCAGGGGTTCTCATGCTCCTTGAGGCGGCGGCGAACGCGTTCGACCAGCTCGATGGTGTCCGACGTCATGGGGTGTCGTTCATTATGCATGCGATTCGCACCCGCAAGATGCGGCGAAGTCGCGCGGCGTTGGCCGCGTGGATCAGCGCACGGCACAGTTGACATTCGCGCGAATGTCGGTCAGCTCGGCCGCGGCATCGCCGCCGGAAACGCCAGCGCGTCGACGACGGCGAGCTCCATGTCGGTGTCGGTGATCTGAAACGCGGCCTGCATCACGCCGGTGAACGGGATCACGCGCCAGCTCGGAACGGTCGCCGGCATCTCGGCGACCAGCGTGTACACCATCATCCAGTAGCGATCGACCGGATCGGGCAGCGTGGCCGCGACCTGTGCCAGCTCGCTGAACACCTGGGCGCCCGGCGGCCGCGGCTTGCGGAACGCCTGGTACAGCGCGCCGTCGAGGTCGTCGGCCGGCAGCGCGAGGTCGGCGATCGCCGCGAAGAAGTCGCGGAGCCGGAAGCGCTCCTCGTCGTTGGCCATCCCGCGGCCGAGCGCGCGCAGCGCGAACACCTCGCACGCGACGGGGACCAGCGTCTTGACCCGGCGATAGCGATCCTCGAGGTACTCGGCTAGGTGACCGGCGCGCGCATTGGCGATCAGCGACTCGGACTCGAGCGGCGCGATCCGCAGCGCGATCCGCAGCGCCTCGAGGAAGCGCAGCTCGCCCTCGACCAGCTGCTCGTCGGCCGCGGCGACCTCGGCCGCCATGCCAAACGCGGCGAGCCGGTGGATCCGCGCCGGCAGGCCCTTGGCGATCGCGGGCGCCCGGCCGAACGCGTTGCCCGCGAACCGGATCGCGTCGTTGGACAGATCGATCAGCGTGCGGGCCGCCGCCGGGCCCAGGCCCTGGAACAGCGGGTGGTTGGCGATCTGGCGCTCGACGGCCTGGGTCTCGCGGGGATCGACGACGCCGTCAGCGTTCATCGCGCCGATCATCGCCTCGATCAGGAACCGCCGCGGGTCGTTGGGCTTGAGCCCGCCGCCGAGCAGTCCCTTAACACTTCTTTCCATGACATCATAGTAGTGGAACACAGCATCGATCGCGATCACCCCCGCGATGGAGATCACGGTGCGGTGGTCGCCGCCGGCGGCGCGCGCATACAACTGGGCGCGGCTGGGGGCGCGCGTTATCATCGCGGCGATGGCAAGACCGCTGGTCCTCACCGCGTGTCTGGTGCTCGGTCTCGGCCGCAGCGCCGTCGCCGGCGGCGCAGGCCCGGGCGGCCCGGGGAAAACCAGCAAGGTCACGATCGAGACCGACCCGCCGGGAGCCAAGGTCTACTTCAACGTCAAGGAGGACGGCGAGGTCTGCACCACGCCGTGCACGATCGACGCGCCGATCGGCGAGACCCCGATCATCGTCGAGGCCGAGAACCGCCGCTCGATCATCGAGAACCTCGTCGTCCCCAGGAAGACCGCCAGGCCGTTGCGCGTGAGCTACAAGCTCAAGCCGGCGCTCGGCACGCTGGTCGTCGACGGCGGCGACGGCGCCGCGATCACGATCGACGACGAGGCCCAGGGCACCGCGCCGAGGCGGTTCGAGGACATCGCCGCCGGGGCGCACCACGTCGTGGTCGAGAAGAACGGCAGGAAGCTGCTCGACGAGTTCGTCGAGGTCGAGATCGGCGGCGAGGTCACCGTGACGCCCAAGCCCGCCGCGCCCGCGCCGCCTCCGCCCGTGATCGACACGCCGGCGGTCACCGCGACCCAGGCGTCCGCCGCCCCGCCGCGATCGACTCCGGCGTTCGCGATCGCGGCCCGCACCGACATCGGATTCCGGCAGTTCGACTTCAGCTATCCCGACAGCACACCGGGCACGAAGAAGACCAACGACAACGACCGCGAGGTCGCCGAGGTGCTGGCCGGCGCGACCGTGGATCTGTGGCCGACCACGCTCCTGCACCTCGGCGTCCTGCCGGGGCTGGCGCTCCACGGCCGGTTCCAGATCGGGGTCAACCCGCAGGCGGTCACGATCCGGACCAACGGCATGACCACGCCCACCCCGCTGACCACGTCGTGGCTGAGCTTCGAGGGCAGCCTGCTCCATCGCTGGACGATCGCGGGCACCGCCGCCCTCGAGGTCGGCGCCGGCTACACCGACGATCGCTACCACTTCACCCGCGAGGGCCCGATGACCGGCACCGACTACAGCCTGGTCGTGCCGGACACGGCCTACAAGGCGGTGCAGATCGGCGGCCGGCTGTCGCTGCTGCTCGGCCGGTTCGAGCCGTACTTCGCCCTCGAGAACCGGATCGTGCTGTCGGGCGGCGAGCTCGCCAATCGCTACACGATCAGCACCTCGGTCGACGGCTTGCTGCTCGCGCTCGGTGCCGCGGTGCGGCTCGGCCCCTTCGAGGTCCGCGCCGAGGGCAGCCGGACGCGGTACAGCTGGACCTTGCGCCCCAACACCAGCGATGCCGATCAGGCCACCAGCGCCAGCGACGCGATCGAGAAGATCAGCCTCGCGCTCGGCTACGTGTACTGACGGCGGAGTCGATCAGCCGAGCAGGCGGTCGATGCGGATCGCCTCGGCGAGCGACCAGGCCTGGAACGGGCAGCCGACCGCGCGGTGCGGCGGGTCGCCGTCGAAGATCTCGGAGAGGTGATCGAGGCCGGCGAGATCGGTGTGCGCGAGGAGCGGGGCGAGGAAGCGGGTGCGCGCCTCGCGGCGAGCCTCGGCGGTGCTGCCGCGAACGCGCAGCCAGGCCTCGATGAACGGGCCGGCGAGCCAGGGCCAGACGGCGCCGTTGTGGTAGCCGCGGTCGCGATCGGCGGGGCCGCCGCAGTAGCGGGGGTGGTAGCGCGGGTCGGCGGGATCGAGCGAGCGCAGGCCGGCCGGGGTCCACAGGGCGTGCTCGACGGTGTCGACCACGGCGCGCGCGCGCTCGCCGTCGAGCACGGGGTACGGGACGCCGCCGATCGCGAGGATCTGGTTGGGCCGGCAGGTCGCGTCGACGGCGCCGGCGACGTGGCCGGCGTCGAGCACGTCGTGGAGCTGGCGGCGATGCGGGTCCCAGAACCGGGCGAACGCGGCGCGGGCGCGCTCGGCGTCGGCGGTGCGGCCGGCGATGACCAGGGCGTTGATCCACAGCGCCTGGACCTCGACCGGCTTGCCGGCGCGGCCGGTGATGCAGTCGTCGCCGACCTTGGCGTCCATCCAGGTCAGCTGGACGCCGGGCGCGCCGCATGCGAGGAGGCCATCGTGGTCGGCGCGGATCGCGTGGCGCGTGCCGGCACGGTAGCCGTCGACGATCGCGGCGATCGCGGCGCGCAGTGCGTCGCGGTCGGCGGCCGTGGCGTCCCCGCCGTCGCCGAGGTAGGCGTCGGCGGCGATCACGAACCACAGCGCGGCGTCGACCGAGTTGTACTCGGGGGCCGCGCCGCGCTCGTCGAAGCGGTTGGGCAGCATGCCGCGCGACACCGCGCCGGCCCACTGGCGGAGGATCGCGCGCGCGTCGTCGCGGCGCCCGGTGGCGAGGCACAGGCCGCGCAGCGAGATGAAGGTGTCGCGGCCCCAGTCGGCGAACCAGGGATAGCCGGCGATGATGGTCTTGCCCGCCGGGTGGCCGGTCGCGGCGATGCGCTCGACGATGTAGGCATCGGCGGCGCGGTCGAGCGCGCTCGCAAAGCCGGCGCGGCGCCGCGCCTCGGCGGCGAAGATCCGGGCGGCGGCGGCGACCGGCTCGTCGAGCAGCGCCGCGGTCGACAGGATCATCACGGCGGACCCGCTGGCGAGATCGAACGCGAACACGCCGGGATTGGCGAGGTCCTCGACGCAGTCCAGGCCGCGCGCGTCCTCGTCGCTGTAGTAGAACGCGCGGTACCAGTCGGGCGCGTGGTGATACAGGCCGTTGGCGGCGCAGTGGACCGCCGGAACGCCGGTGTACGGATGCCACGCGACGGCGTCGCCGTAGAGCTCGGGGAGGAACCGGAACGTGGGGTTCTCGTGGTGGGTGGCGTGGTAGTCGCGCCCGGCGAGCAGCGGCTGGACGTGGAGGCTGGTGACGCTGCCGGCGAGCCGGGTCCAGCGCAGGACGACGCGCGGCGCGAGATCGGTCCGAGATCCGGACGCGGGATCGGCGGGCCCCGCGTGCGCGACGACGAGCTCGCACGCCACGCGCGCGCCGTCGGGCAGCACCCACTCCCAGCGCGGCCACGGCAGGTGATGGAACGCGGCGAGCCGCTGGGCGCCATCGGGATAGACCACACCACCCTGGTAGCGATGCGACGACAGCGCGAACCGGCCCGCGGGAGTCTGGACGAACACCTCGAGGTCGGCGACCAGGACCATGCGGCCGCCGGGGGGCTCGGTCGCGGCGAGCAGCAGCGCGTGGTACCGCCGCGTGCGGATGCCGTCGACGGTGCCCATGGCAAAGCCGCCGCGACCGTCGGGCTCGAGCCACTCCGTGCCGCGGCCGACCCGGCGCTCCGCGTCGCGCAGCCCGAGGTCGCCGACGTCGATCGGCTGGGTCTCGCCGTACAGCGTCATCGCCTCACCCGCCGCTCCGGGCGCTGGCGACGCGCTCGATCAGGTTGGCGGCGAGCGCGGTCCATCCGGTCTGGTGGCTGGCGCCGAGACCGCGGCCGGTGTCGCCGTCGAAGTATTCGTAGAACAGCACGAGATCGCGGAACGCCGGGTCCTCGGCGTAGCGAGCGGCGCCGCCGTGGCAGGGACGGCGGCCGCGCGCGTCGGGCAAGACCAGCGAGACCAGCCGGCGCTCGAGCTCCCCGGCGACCTCGCCCAGGTCCATGCGCCGGCCGCTGCCGGTCGGGCACTCGACGGTGAGCTCGTCGCCGTAATAGTGGTGATAGCGCTTGAGCGCCTCGATGATCAGGTAGTTGACCGGGAACCACACCGGACCGCGCCAGTTGGAGTTGCCGCCGAACAGCCCGCTATCCGACTCGCCGGGCGCGTAGTGGACCTCGTGAGAGCTGTGATCGACCTCGACGCGGTAGGGCGCGGCGGCGTGGGCGCGCGACAGCGAGCGGATGCCGTGCGGCGACAGGAGCTCGCGCTCGTCGAGCATGTAGCGCAGCACGCGCTCGAGCCGCGCGCGGCTGGGGATCGCGAGCAGGCGATGCTGCCGACCGATATCGAGGTCGACCGAGATCGTGCGCGCGAGCTCGGGCCGGTTGGCGAAGAACCACGCCAGGCGGTCCCGGAAGATCGGCAGCTGCTGCAGCAGCTCGTCGTCGAGCGACGCCGCGGCGAACAGCGGCACGAGGCCGACCATCGAGCGGATCTTGAGCCGGCGCGGCCCCTGCCCCGGCGCCTGGATCTGGTCGTAGTAGAAGCCGTCCTCGTCGTCCCAGAGGCCCGTGCCGCCGAGCTCGTTGGACGCCTTGGCGATCGCGACGAAGTGCTCGAAGAACTTGAGCGCGAGATCGGCGTACGGCGCTTCCTCGCGGGCGAGCTCGAGCGCCATCGCCACCATCGTGGTGCAGTAGAACGCCATCCACGCGGTGGCGTCGGCCTGGATCAGCTCGCCACCGCCGGGCAGCGGCTGGGAGCGGTCGAACACGCCGACGTTGTCGAGGCCGAGGAAGCCGCCGGTGAACAGGTTGTCGCCCTCTGCGTCCTCGCGGTTGACCCACCAGGTGAAGTTGATCAGGCACTTGTCGAACGCGCGCTCGAGGAACTCGCGGTCGTAGCCCAGGCCGGCCTCGCCGGACAGCTGGTAGACCCGCCACACCGCCCAGGCGTGGACCGGCGGGTTGACGTCGCCGAACGCGAACTCGTACGCCGGCAGCTGGCCGTTGGGGTGCATGTACCACTCGCGGCACAGCAGCAGCAGCTGGTGCTTGGCGAACTGCGGATCGAACCGCGCCATCGCGACGCAGTGGAACGCGAGGTCCCATGCGGCGAACCACGGATACTCCCAGGCGTCGGGCATCGCGATGACGTCGCGCGCCCACAGGTGCGGCCAGGCGCGGTTGCGGCCGGCGCGGCGCTGGGCCGGCGGCACCGGCTGGCCGGGGTCGCCGTCGAGCCAGTGCTCCACGATGTAGTGGTAGAACTGGCGCGACCACACCAGGCCCGCGTCGGCCTGGCGCACCACGCGGCGCTCCTCGTCGGTCATCGGCGCGTCGCGCACCATGCGATGATAGTGATCGGCCTCGGCCATGCGGCGGGCGAAGATCGCGTCGTGCTCGGCGAACGGCTGCGGGCTGGCCAGGCCGTCCTGGGTCAGCCGCAGCCGCACGCTGCGCGAGGCGCCGGCGGGGACGTCGAGCACGTACCACGCGGCGCACTTGGTGCCCTCGAGAGCGGGGTTGACCGCGTCCGCGTCGCCGGCGACGACGCGGCGGTGGAACGCTGAACAGCAGCATGGGGTCGCCGTCGCCGTCGAGCCGGAACTCGCCGAGCGTCGGCTGCGAGATCTGCACGCTGGCGCGGGCGATGCGCGCGATCCGGCCGCGGGGGTCGTAGCCCTCGCCGCGGCGGCCCCAGCTCCACGTGTTGCGCAGCCAGATCGTCGGCAGGAGGTGCAGCCGGGCGTCGCCGCCGCGGTTGGTGACCGTGATCCGGATCAGCACGTCGTCGGGGCCGGCCTTGGCGTACTCGGCGACCACGTCCCAGTAACCGCGGTCGAAGACGCCGGTGTCCTCGACCTCGAGCTCGCGGTCGCCGCGGCCCCGCGCGCGGTTGTCGTCGACGAGCCGGGTGTACGGGTAGGCCTCGTGCGGATACTTGTAGAGCGCCTTCAGGTACGACGACGTCGGGGTCGCGTCGAGGTAGTAGTACAGCTCCTTGCAGTCCTCGCCGTGGTTGCCCTCGGGCCCCGACAGACCGAACAGGCGCTCCTTCAGGATCGGATCGCGGCCGTTCCACAGCGCGAGCGCGAAGCAGACGCGGCCCTCGCGGTCGCAGATCCCGAGCAGGCCGTCCTCGCCCCAGCGGTAGACCCGGCTGCGCGCGTGGTCGTGCTGGAAGTGCGTCCAGCACTCGCCGGTCGCCGAGTAGTCCTCGCGCACCGTGCCCCACTGGCGCTCGGCGAGGTACGGCCCCCAGCGCCGCCAGTTGTGGACGCGGCGCGCATCCTCGGCGAGCCGCTCGCGCTCGGCGTCGTCACCGGCTGCTGTCACCACCGGAACGTACCGTAGAGCGCGGCCGCTTGCGGGCCCCGGGCCGGCGGTTACTGCGGCCGGTACGCGAGCTGCGACTGATGCGCGACCGCCGCCCACTCGATGCGCTGGGGGCTCGCCAGGCCGAGCGTGACGATCGCCGTGGCGAGCTGCACCTTCATCGAGCGCTGGTAGGCCTGCGCCGCGCGCAGCCGCTCGCGGGTCAAGATGCCGCTCGCCACCAGGTACTCGCCGAACCCGGGCAGCTCGGGCGTCTGCGCGCGCCCGGTCAGCCGGGGCGCCGGCCTGGCGGGCGGCTGGGTCGCCGGCCGGCCGGGCAGCGTCGACGGCTCGACGTCCGGCGGCGGCGGCAGCGGCTGCGGGGTCGGGGTCGGGGTCGGCCGGGTGAGCGGGGCCGTCGGCCGCGCGAGCGGCGTCTTGGCCGTCGCCGAGACGGTGCGGCCCAGCGGCCGGGTCGGGCGCTCGGCGTCGGCGTCGGCGGCGGTGCCGGCGGCCGGCGGCTGCGTGCCGCGGGCGAGCCGCGCAGCGCTGGGCGACGGCGCACGCGGCGCGGGAGAAAAATGACCAGCCGCGGCAGCGGTTGCCGGGAGTTGATTTGCTCCCGCGGCTGGTCGAGACGGGGCGGCGACGATCAGCAGCCAGTCGTTGGCCTCGCGATCGTCGGGATCGAGGCGGAGCGCCTCGCGAAGGAACACGGCGGCGGACTCGTTCTCGTCGCGGCGCGCGGCGAGCTCGCCGAGCAAGCGGTACGCGATGCCGGCCCCGGGGTCGAGCCGGATCACGTCGCGCAGATCGGCCTGGGCATCGAGATCGCGGCGCAGCGCCATGCGCGCGCGGGCGCGGACCAGCAGCAGCGGCACGCACTCCGGCTCGTCCTCGAGCGCGTCCGAGCACATCGCGACGACCCCCGGATAGTGCCTGGCCTCGAACAGCTCGGTCGCTGTTGCGATGACTCCACGGTCCACATCGCTCCTGACAGCAAACCACGGGCCAGGCCCGAAAGTCTTCAAGCTGTCATAACCATGGTGCTCCGGTCAGCACGCGATCGGAGACTCCACTACCCCGACCTGGGGGTACATCACCCGGCATCGACCTCACTCAGCGGTGCTCCGATCACGGGATCCACTGTCGTTCGTTCGGGATCACGCTACGGGGACCGTGACGTCGCTGACGATGACGGTCAGCGTCCCTTGGTTGTCGTCATAGCCGCGGCCGTACTCCTGGAGCGCATCGTCGTTGATGCCCAGGAACAGTTTGCCCGAGCCCCCCTCGGGGACCACGCCAGCCAGGCCGATCCAGAAGGTCCGCTCGCCGACCTTGCCCACCAGCCCACCCTCGTTCTTGCCGGGGACGACGTAACCCGGCTTGGCGGGGTACCCGGCCAAGCCATCCGCGTCGTATCCGAGCGACGACTCCGGGTTGCAGGTCCAGGTGCCGCTCTTGTAGACGATCTGGATCTTCTTGCCCTCCTCCACGAGGACTCCGGTGTCCGTCCAGGGAACGTTGGCGAGGACCTTGACTTCGACCGACTTGGCGTCCTCCGTGAGTCCCCTGCTGGCTTCGGCGTTGATGCGGTGTGGGCCGGAGTACCTCCAGAGCGGCTCCCAGTACGACGCGAGCAGCTCGCCGACGGCGTCTTTGCCCTCCACGAGATAGTCGAACTCGGAGAGGAAGCCCGGATAGAGGTTGTCCGACCCGATGACGTACGCCTCGTCGTCGACGATCATGATCTTGGCGTGGTTCCCCGGGGCGGAGGGCACCTTGGCATGGATGTATCCGCTCGCGTTGATCACGGACCTGGCCGCGCTGCCGATCTCGCCGTTTTTGGGCGGCTTCTCGGACAGCGGCGGCTGTTTGAGGGTGGCTGTGTATCCTTCCGCGCTCAGGTCGGGCCACTTGTAAGTATCCCCCTCGATCGTCTTGTCGGCCGGGACCTTGTCCGTGTAGTACAGCGGGGCGATCTCCAGCCTCTTCAGCGCTGCTTTTCGCTTGCCCTCCGGATCGGGCAAGAGCTGATCCGTGGCCACGTCGTGCGTCATGTAGTACGCCATCAAGGCGTAGGTCCGGACCGCGCCCGAGCCGAACGAGTACTGGTCGCCCTCCGCGCCTGCGCCCGCGTCCAGCGGTGAGACCACCACCTGGACCTTGAGGTCCTCGTTCGCCAGGAGGGCCTCCAGGATCCACTGGCAGACCACGTGGTCCGCCCAGTGCTTCTTCCAGGCGCTGACCAGATCCATCTGGGACATCTTGATGGTCTTCTTCGCGTTCTTGATGAGCTGCTCCTTCATCAGCTCCGACGCTTTCTGGAAGTCTGCGTCGCCCGAGCCGCTCCAGTACTTGCCCACTCGTACCTGACCCGCTCCGCGAAGGCCGGCTCGTGGATCTCGACGAGCGTCTGCAGGTCGTTCTCGCGGATCCCGGTCGGCTGTGGCGGGGGCGGGGGCGGGGGCGGGTCCTGGCCGTTCTGCGTTCCTGCGTGGTGCACCGCGAGGACAGCGGCCTGGCTCCGCTTCATGACCTCCTGGACCGCCGGCGCCGCCATCGGATCGCTCGGCCTGGAGCGGTCCTTGTCGCCGTTCTTCCACGACATGCTGTCGACCCTCACGACCTCCAGGAACTCCTTGGTCAGAAGGTCGGTCCCGCACGCCCACATCTGGTTCAAGTAGAGCTGAGAACCGTACGCTCCATCCCCGTGCATCACGGCGGACACGTCATGGACGGGCGCGTAGCTCCGGAACAGGTCCATGTTGAGGTTGTGGCCGCCGACCAGCGCCTCCACGCCATCGACGGCGATGATCTTGGAGTGGTTCCACGTCATCTTCGTGTCGTCGCTCCCGATGATGGCGCTGCCGAACACGGAGCCGGTAGAAGCGACCCACCCAGATCTCCGGCATGCGCTCCCACTGCGCCGACCGGTCCCGCACCAGCCGGACGAGCGCCGCCTTGAGCTCCGTGTAGTTCGCGGGCTCCCCGAGAGGCACGGTCGGGGTCTGCCCGAAGAAGAAGCGGAACTGTGTCGGCTGGGTGCGCCCCATCCTCGTGGTCAGGCACGTATCCATGGCGCCCACCACGACGCGGATCCAGTCGGGGTCGGGGCTGTTCAGCGAGGCGAGGTCGCACCGGTACTTCGCCTTTTGAACGACCTCGGCGATGGCGCGCTCGAACTCGCTCTGGCGCGTCCGGGCCTGGCTCATGATCTCTCTTCCGAAGGGCAGTCCCCACACGTGAGGAGTATCCAGGATCCGGATGTAGTTCTCGCCGCTCAGGTGGTTGAAGTACTTGCCGACCTTGTGGACGACAGCATCGATCTCACTCATTGTCTGGCCTCTTGAAGATGTGTCGTTCCGGAAGCTCGCGCCGACCGCTCGAAGGTCTCCACGACTACAGGAACTTCCACTTCACCCACCCAGCGTCCGTGCGATCCTTCGTCACGGGGTAGGCCATCGTGTAGGGCGGATCCCCGACGACGTCGTCCATGAAGTAGGTGTTGAAGGGGTTCCTGCCGTAGATGGAGGAGACCCTGCGGACGTAGGGACGATCGGGCAGCGCGCTCGTCCTGGTCGCGCCACCGCCCATGGCGTCGAACACGCGATGGTTGATATTGATGTCTCTCCTCAGCGTCATGGCGCCATCGCTCACCGCGCTCAGCGCGGGGAACGACACGCCCCACTGGGTCAGGTAAGCGCGAGCTATCCTGTAGACCAGCTCCGGCACGGGCTTCACCTCATCGCTGACGTCCTTGGGGTCGTACGCTCCATTCGAGGTGGCGTTCCCGGCGACGGTGCCGTGCCGCCCGCGACACGCGAACAGCTCGTAGCCCGTCGGCTGAGGATCGCCGGCCGGCTTCAGCGGATCCTGCTTCTGGGAGTCGTCCGCGAGGTATTTCCACCGGTCCCAGGGATACCACCGGTAGTTGGTGAGCTGGATATGGTTGTCCTTCCCCATCATCAGGCCATTGGGCCTGGGCACCAGCGCCGAGAACGGCTGGTCCGCGGGCTGCACGCACTGGTCCCAGGAATACACCCCCACGTAATGGATCACGTTGGGCGGCAGCTGCGTGAGGATGCTGTACCAGTCGCCGGTGCCGGGCACCGGGTCGATGGCGAAGATGTTCACCGGGAGCTGACGGATCTGGTCGGAGCCGTACGCGTACA
Organism: Deltaproteobacteria bacterium; assembly: GCA_005887925.1. Lineage (GTDB taxonomy): Bacteria > Myxococcota_A > Polyangia > Haliangiales > Haliangiaceae > JABFXX01. Next base: position 13,874 of record VBLP01000305.1, read on the forward strand.
GGAACCAGGCGGCCATGATGGCCTCGACCGCGCCCCGGCTGTGCCCGATGAAGTTGAGCTGCCGGGCCCCGCTGGCCGCCGCGAGGTTCGCGCCGTGCAGCGCGAGCGCCGGCGCCGACCAGCCGTCGAGCTGCGTGACCTTCGAGAGCTGGTCACCGCCGGAATAGCTCTTGACGTAGCTCAGCAGCGTCTTGTCCGCGGTGAGGGGCCCGCTGAAGACGAGCGGCTCGCTGTCGTGCCGCGGGACGCTCCAGTCGTTCTCCCCGACTCCCCGCACGGTCACGCTGGGGTGCGTGGCCCGGAGATCGCCCGAGATCTCCTTGTGGATGCGCACGGGGATGTAGCCGGTCCGGTCGCAGTAGATGTCCTTGTTGCTCTCGGGGCGACTCACCTCGCCCTCGTCGCGCGTGCAGCCGGTCCCGCTGAAGCACACGGTGAAGACCGCGGGAGCCGATGCGGGCGCGACGACGGCGGATGCGGGCGCGACGACGGCGGTTCGCTTGACCTCGACGGCGGCGCCGGCCGGCTCGGCCAGGGGCTTGCTCTGCGCGTCGAGGGGGGCCACCTGGAAGGTCTCCCCGGCGCCCGCCGTTTGTCGATTCGCCTGTAGCGGCTGCCCCCCGTCGTCGCCGGCGCTGACGTAGCCCCCGCTGGAGGCGATGAGGGCCAGGCGATCTCCGCCGAGCGTGGTGACCTCGAAGGTCTCGCTCGGCCCGATCTGGTCACGATTGGGGATGAGCGGCTGGCTCCCGTCCCCCTGGTTCGAAACGTATCGCCCGTTGGCGGCCTTGAACGCCACGCGCCCATCGCCCTGGTACAGCATCTCGAAGGTCTCCCAACGTCCGATCGTACGCTGGGTCGCCCGGAGCGGGGCACTACCACCTCTCTCTGCTGAGACGTACCGACCGTTGCTGGCTTTCAGAGCAACGCGGATGGACGAAGCATTCCCTGTGTCTGTCATGATCTCCGCCGTTGATTCGTGTCGTCTCCGCCGGCCGCTTCGCTGTGGGACATCAGCGACCGTGCAGCCAACGTAGACCCGGGTCGCGCGCCGCACCATGACAGAGGATTACACGGCATGACAGCGCGGGGTGCTGAGCGCCAATGTGCCCGACGAGCAACTGGAGGCAACGCTCCGGCCCCGGGAGAAGACCCGTACGGGGAGAAGACCCGTACGAGGTTAGTTTCGG
>VBLP01000305.1:15162-31827 GCA_005887925.1 Deltaproteobacteria bacterium
TGTCAGGTTGAGCTGCCGGCTTGAGAGTCGCTCGGCCGTGGAGCTCGAACTGGACCAACTCCGCGGCAGGCATGACCTCGGCGCGCAATGGCCTGCTGTCGGCGAATGCTATACTCGCTACTGATCGAAGCAAACCTGAGCGAAGCGGCACGAAAGGCGATCGAAATGCAACCCGGGCTCGTGAACTTCTTCAGCGCAGCACAACGTCGAAACTTCGAGCGCGGACGAGCGGAAGGAAAGGCCGAGGGCGAGACCAAGGGCGCGGCGGCGGCGCTGCTCAAGATCCTGATGCGACGCGGGCTGGCGCCCACGGCCGAGCAGCAACGTCGCATCCTCAAGTGTGCAGATCTCGCGATGCTCGAGCGCTGGTTGGATCGATCACTGTCGGTGAGCTCCGTCAATGAGCTGTGGGCATCGCCGAAGACCGCATCGCGTCGCGTTCATCGACGCGGTCAGCCTGTGATAGCGAACGGCCGCCGCAGGCCGCAGGGCGCGTTGACGCGCTGAAATTGTGGGCGGCGGGAGTCGAACCGTGCTGACGATGCGCTCCACGACGCTCAGATCGCGGAATCTCGCGCACTTCGCCTGGTCGATGGTGCGCCGAGCGCTGTGGAGTGCAGCGGAACGCAGCGAGATGCAGCGGGTATGCAGTAGCGCAACAAGGACCTTCCGGCGCTCGGCTGGCGACACCGGCGGCACTACGACATGCGGGCCACGTTCATCACCCTGGCGATCGAGGATGGCGCCGATCCCGACGTGATCGAGACGCGCGTGACGCCCGGAAGTCTCGCAACACATTCGGCGGCTGCAACCGCGGGCTGCACTGGGCGCGGACGTGCGCCGCGATCTCGAAGCTTTCGGATCACGCGTGGCGCCCGAAACATGGCGATTTCGCAGCCGATCGCGGCTGCTGGCGGGCCCGATTCGCTGCATTTCGCGAAGGCCGCCGCAAGCGATGGAGATGACGAGGGTAAATCCGCGCATACGCGGGTACATCACCCGCGGGCATCTGGCATCGGTGAGGTTCGCCCTGCATACTGCAAGCAGTGCGCTGGATCTCGCTCGTTGCGCTCTCGCTGGCGGCCGGCCCGGCCGACGCCCGCCCCGCACGGACGCCGCCGCGCACGGACCAGGCGAGCGTGCTGTGGCGCGAGGTGATCGAGCCGCACGGCGCCGAGGTCGCCGCGCTCGTGGCGCGGGCTCGGGTGGCGATGGGCAAGCTCGGCGACGCCGACGGCGAAGCGGATCGCCGGCTGCGCTACGTGAGCGACGCCTACGGCATGCTGCGCTACGCGCACAAGCTGTCTCCCGAGAACCCGGAGGTGCTGCGCCTGCTGGGCCAGGCCGCCGACGAGCTCGGCAAGACGCGCCAGGCGATCGACGCGCTCGAGGCCTGCGTGCGGATCGAGGGCCCCGAGCGCGCGGGAGGCGAGGTCACCGGCCGGCTCGGCGCGATCTACCTGCGGCTGGGCAAGCTCGACGATGCGGTGCGCTGGCTGCGCCATGCCCAGGGCCCGATCGCGGTGGCGAACAACGCGGTGATCGCGGTCCACCTGGCGACGGCGCTGGCGGCGCGCGGTGAGATGTCGAGCGCGATCGACGTGCTGGCGAACGCGCTGCCGCAGCGGATGGGCAACTTCTTCACCGACCCGGTCACGCTGGTGAGCTTCGCGCTCGCGGTGCACTACGACCGCGACGAGCAGCCGGGCGCCGCGTTCGAGATCCTCGACCGGATGCAGTCGGCGCTGCAGCAGGAGCTCGGGCCGTTCGTTTCGCGCGCGCTCGCCGACCTCGCGTTCGCGCCGGCGGAGGACGCGTACTACTACCAGGCGCTGCTCTACGAGACGCTCGGGGCGTACACCGAGGCGCGCGCCGAGTGGGCGCTGTACGCCGCCGTGCCCGGCGCGCCGTGGCGCCACCGCGCGCTCGAGCATGTCCAGGCCCTCGATGCGCTGCGCGCGGCGCCGCCGCCGCATGCCAGGGTGGTGCCGTGATGAAGCGCAGCCTCCTGATCGTCGCCGCGTTCGCCGCCACTGCGGATGCCAGCGTGTGGGATCGCGCGCTGACCAGCCCCGAGGACGAGGCCGCCCGCGACCTCTACGAGGCCAAGATGCTCGAGGGCGACACCGCGACGTTGACCGCGACGATCCAGAGCTCGAGCCTGAGCAACAACCTCGAGTCGATCCGGCGCGCCGAGGCAGCGTACCGGGCCGCGGCCCAGATGCGCCCCCGCGAGGGCGAGCCGTACTTCCGGATCGGCAACCTGCTCTACCAGATGTACCTCAACTGCGAGCAGGGGCCGCCGCGCCTGTTGACCTGCGATCCCAGCGACCTCAGCCGCGCCGAGTCGGTGATCAAGGCGTGGGAGGAGTTCGAGGCCCGCGCGCCGCTCGATCCGCGGGTCAGCGAGATCCTCGTGCACCGCGCGCTGCTCAACACCCGGCTGGTCAACGGCTCGGCGAGCGACCGCCGCCATCTCGAGAAAGCGGCGCTCGACTACCAGGCGGCGCTCGACCGCAGCGACGGCCTGACCGGGACGCGCGGCGACGAGCAGCTGCTCGGCAACCTGGCCGAGACCTACATGATGCTCGACCGGCTCGACGAGTCGATCGCCAAGTACGTCCAGGCGATCGCGGCCGGCGCGGCGCGCGTGTCGACGGTGTACGGCCTCGCGGTCGCGCTCGATCGCGACGGATCGGGCGACCAGGCGCTGCGCCAGATCCAGGGCCAGGGCGCCGAGGGCTTCGACGCGTTCACCAAGGAGTGCGTCCGCCACTCCGTGTTCTTCGTGCCGCGCGGCGAATCGGCCTACTACTTCGCGCTCGCCAGCGAGGCGTTCGGCAACTACGGCGCGGCGCTCGCGCTGTGGAACCGCTACCTCGCCAGCGGCGCGCACCCCGAGTTCCAGGCGCGCGCGAAGGAGCACATCGAGCAGCTGCGCGAGAAGCACGTCCACCTCGAATCGCCGCCGCCCGAGCTGGACCCGCCGCCTTGCTGAGATCGCTCGTGCTCGCCGCGTGCTCGCTCGGCCTCGCCGCGACCGCGTCGGCGCAGTCGCGGCGCTATCCGCGGGCTCCCGTCGACAAGGACGCCGAGAAGACCGCGAAGTCCAGCCTGTGGAACGCCGCGGTCACGCCGGAGCGCCATCCCTACCAGAAACTGATGCGCGCCGCGACCGATGCGCTGAACCAGCGCGCCGCCGATCGCATGGCCGAGGCGATCGAGAAGCTCGACGAGGCGATCCAGCTCTGCGCGGCGAGGTGTACTTCGATCGCAAGGCCTGGGCGAAGTGCGCCGGCGACCTCGCCGCGGCCGACAGCTACCTGCACCGCAGCGAGGAGACGCCGCGGTCGCTGGCGGAGCTGCACCGCAAGCTCGGGCTGTGCCAGGCGCGGGCCGGCAAGCTGTCCGACGCCGAGCGTACGCTCGCCGAGACCGCCGCGTCGGGCAACGCCTCGGGCGAGGTCTGGATGCGGCTGGGCGAGATCCGGATCGCGATGGGCAAGCTCGACGAGGCGATCGCGGCGCTGCGCTCGGCCCTGGAGTCCTCCGAGCCGGCGGTGCCGGCGATGATCCACTTCCTGCTCGCGACCGCGTACGACCGCGCGCGCCGCCCGGCCGACGCCCTCGTCGAGGCCGGCGAGGGCGTCAAGATCGACCACCCGCTCGCCACGCTGCTCAACCCGACGCTGCCGCCGCTCGGGCCCGGCGAGCTCGACTACATGCTCGCGCTCGCCTACACCACCGAGCCGGCGCGGCCCGAGTACACGCTGGCCTATTTCCGCCGCTTCCTCAAGGCGGCGCCGGAGAGCCCGTGGCGCAAGCGCGCCGAGGACCACCTCCGCGACCTCAAGACCAGCGAGCTGCCGAGCCTGGTCGAGGGCAACGGTTCGGCGGTGCTCGATCTCAAGGCCGTGCGCGCCGCCGCGCAGCGGGCGATGCCGCAGCTGCGCGCCTGCCTCGCCGAGTTCCCCAACGCGCTCGTCGGGGTCGAGATCACGCGGTCCGGGCCGCGCACGCCGCGCACCGATCGGCTCAGGCCGCGGCTGTTCGCGCCGCCGGACGGCGTCACCGTGCGCGTCATCGTCGGCGAGCTGGTCGACCGCGATCTCGAACAGGTCGACCGCTGCATCGAGGCCCAGGCCGCCAAGATCGCGCTGCCGCCGGCCAAGGAGCGCGACACGTATTACAAGACGACGTTCCCCGTCGTCGCGCCTTGATCGGGCGCTGCAGCACAGTGCGCGCAATCACGATGATTGCCATGTTAGGCAATCGCCGCTCTCACGCGGATCTAACGCCTGCGACGAAGAATTGCCGGAAAACCAACGGAGCTCGTGCGTCGCCTCGCTATGCTGCCGCGCATGACGGTGATGAGAACGTCCCGCGTCGCGATCGCCGCATCGATCCTGGCGGGATGCGTCATCGCCGGCGGTGGCGGCGGCTATCGCGTCCCCGGCGGTCCGGGCCTCGACGCGCTCGGAAGGTCGCCGCGGCCGGCGGCGGCGCCACCGGCGACGATCTGATCTCGTCCTACGCGACCAACCAGAGCGGCGGCGGCGGCGGGGGCGGCGCGAGCCCCGGCGGCGGCGGCGGCGGCACGCTCGAGATCACCGCGGGCGGTACCCTCAAGATCGGCGCGGTCTCCGCCAACGGCGGCGCCGGCGGCGCCGGCAGCCTGCTCGCAGGTGCCGCCGGCGGCGGCTCGGGCGGCACGGTCATCCTTCGATCCGGCGGGCCGATCACCCTCGGCAGCGTGACGGTCGGCGGCGGCAGCGGCGGCGGCTCCGCAGCCGGCACCGGCGCGGAAGGCCGCATGCGCTACGACGCCCCGTCCGTCATGGGCGCAGCCGGGCTCCCGTCGACCGCGCAGCGCGGCGCCGCGTTCGCGGCCGACAACCCGATCGCCACCAGCGATCCACAGCCGGCGATCACGCTGATCAGCGCCGCCAGCGGCGATGCCTTCAAGCTGTTCGTGATCGACGCCACCGGCGTCACCACCGTGTCGTCGACCGTCGTGTTCGGCACCGGGATGGCGGTCGTGAAGCCGCCGCTCAGCCCCGGCTACAACCGCATCTGCGTCGCCACGCCGCTCGGCAGCCTGGCGGCGAGCGAGTCGATGAACTGCATCGAGATCGGCTACGCGCGCTAGCGCCGCGCGACCTTGGCAAAGTCGTAGTACGTGTAGGTCCGGCCGCCGTACGTCAATGACTTGGTGTGGAGCTCGAACGTGTAGCTCGTCGGCTTCGCGGTGTCCTTGCCGTCGGGATCGGTCGGCAGCCGCACGGTGAGCCCGGTCGCTGCGGCCGCCGGGCGCTGGACCTGCGATGCCACGCGGTAGTCGTTCGCCGCCGGGCCGTGGGCCATCGCCTCGAGCAGCGCGCGGCCCTGGGCGTGCGGCAGCGCCAGCCCCAGGATGCGCGCGACCGTCGGCGCGACGTCGACATTGCCGGTCGGCAGCGGATCCTTCCAGCCGGCACGGAAGTCGGGGCCGGACGCGATCAGGGTGTTGTGGACGTCCATCGGGCTGAAGCTGCCGTGCATGCCGCGATAGCCATTGCCGCCCAGCACGCCCGCCATCTCGGTGCCGTGCACCCCCTCGATCACCGCCGCCTCGTCGTAGTCGTAGCTCAGGATGATGTCGGGGCGGCATCGTTCCGGGGATCTCGCGATAGCGGTCATCGACGAAGATCGCGCCGACCTCGGCGCGCGACTGCAGGAACGCGACGGTCTTCTGCACCAGCGCCGGATCGTGGTCCGGCACGTAGATGTAATCGCTGCCGCCGTTGACCGCGACCACCAGCGCGTGCGCCGGCAGCTCGTCGGAGACCTTGAGCGGCGCCACCTGGTACGCCTGGCCCTCCTTGCCGCAGATCTTGCCGTCGCCGTCGACCAGCGTCGGATACACCGGCCGGTCGTCGCGCCGGATGCCCATCGCGACCGGGGCGAACGTGCAGCCCAGGCCATCGAGCGCAGCGAATCCGCCCCGGCGAAGCAGGTCCGCCAGGCGGACCATCCCCGACACCGAGTAGCCGCGCGGATCGATCTTCGCGATCGCGCCGTCGCGCACCGCCCGCAGCGGGAACAGGTCGAGCGGCCCCGACACGCTGCTGTGGCCGTGATCGGACACGATGAAGAGGTCCGTCTTGTCCTTGCGCCCGAGCTCCTCGATCTTCGCCACCAGCTGGCCGAGCAGCCGGTCATTCGACCGCAGCGCGTCGTGCCAGTTGGGAGTGCCGAGTCCGAAGTTATGCTGCGTGGTATCCGGATCGCGCAGCCACAGCACCGTCAGGCGCGGGTGCCTGTCGCGCAGCACCGACTCCAGAGAGACGTGGACGAGGTACTCGGCCGTGCCCTTGTAGGGGCTGCCGCCCTCGTCGGTCGGATCGGACGAGATCCCATCCTTCAGCTTCGGCACCGGCCGGAACGCGACCGGATTGCCGTTGTCGGGGCCGAGCACCAGCTCGCCGTCGGCATAGGCCTGCGGCGCGGTCGGCGGCAGCGCGACGTGCGCCGCGATCAGCTCGCGGGCCAGCTCGATCGGCAGCACCGTCCTCTCGTCGATCAGCATCCCGCCGCGCCGGGTGTCCTGCAGATAGGCCGCGCCGCTCTTGCCCACTGCCAGCGTCGCCATCCCCGCCGCCTGCGCCGCGCCGTACAGCGTCTCGACCAGGAGCAGGTCCTTGCGGGCGCCCTTGAGGCCATCGAGCACGCCGTAGTCCTCGGAGAACACCGGCTGGCGGAAGTCGATCGGCTTTCCCGCCGAGTCGTTGCCCCTGGCATCCGGCTGCCACAGCACGTTGCCGTAGAACCCCGTCGCATCGGGGAACGCCCCGGTCGCGAAGCTCGCCGCGTTCATCATCGTGAACGTCGGATACGTCGCGTGGTTGTCGGTGAAGTCCACGCCGCCGTCGCGCAGGCGGGCGAGGTTGGGCGTGTCGGCCGGCCCCACCGCATCGGGCCGCAGCCCGTCCCAGACCACGATGACGACGTCCCGATCGGGCGGCGGCGCGGGCGGCGTCGCCGCGGGCGGCGCGGTCGCCGCACAGCCGGCGCACAGGCTCAGAACAGCAGCGCGATTCGACATGGTACAAGTGGAGCAACCGTGCATGGCGCGGCGGTTACAGTGTCGAATCAGCTCGGATCCCGCAACTGCGATCTGCACGTAGCGCGCCGCAGCGGGACCCGAGCGACCCGCCGTGCGGCAGGTGACCTTCCGCTCCGAGAAAGGTTTGACCCGATGAGAGCACTCCAGGACATGGTCGTCACCCGAGGCAGCGAGCAGGCCGGCGATGACGCCGCGGCCATCGCGGGCTTGCGCAACGCATTCGAACGCCAGAAGCAGGCGTTTGTCGCCCATCCCTGCCCGAGCCTTCCGGAGCGCCAGGCACACCTGGCCGCGCTGGCCGGCATGATGCTGGCCAATCGCGATCGTATCCGCAAGGCCATCAGCGACGACTTCTGCGTCCACCCCGAGCTGTTCACCGACCTCGTGGAGGTCCTCGGTGTCGCCGGTCGCGTGGGGTACGCGCTGTCGCAGCTCGAGGCCTGGATGCGCGACGAGGAGCGCTACGCCGATCCCGCGCTGTTCGGAACCGGCCGAGCGTTCATCCGCTACCAGCCCAAGGGCGTCATCGGCAACATCGTTCCGTGGAATTTCCCCTTCGATATCGGCGTCGGTCCGCTGGTCGAGATGCTCGCGGCGGGAAACCGCGTGATCGTCAAACCGTCGGACTACACCCCGGCCTGCGGATCCCTGCTGGCCGAGATGTTCCGCGCGACCTTCGATCCCGATCACGTGACCACGGCCGTCGGCGGAATCGAGATGGCCCGCGCGTTCCCCACGCTGCCCTGGAACCATCTGCTGTACACTGGGAGTCCCCACATCGGCCGCGAGGTCATGACGGCGGCAGCGCGGAACCTGACGCCGGTCACGCTGGAGCTGGGCGGGAAATGCCCTGCCATCCTGCTCGATGACGCCATCGACAAGACCTCCGTCGCCAGCATCCTCGGGACCAAGCTGATCAAGAACGGGCAGATGTGCATCTCCGTCGATCACTGCCTGGTTCCGCGCAAGCGCGTCCCGGAGTTCGTGGAGCTCGCCAGGCGTCATATGCGCGACAACATGCCGTCGTACAGTCGCAGCGGCGATTGCACCGGCATCATCACCGAACGCCATCTCGATCGCTTGCTGAAGCTCCTCAACCAGGCGCGAGAGACCGGCCACGAGATCGTGGAGCTCGAGCCCGGCGCCGTCGTGGATCGCAAGACCCGCCGCATGCCGCTCGTGCTCGTCGTCGTTCCCAGGGATGACCTGGAGCTCATGAAGGAGGAGATCTTCGGCCCGATCCTCCCGATCAAGGCCTATGACACCGTCGACGACGCCATCGCGTTCGTGAATGCCGGTGAACGCCCCCTCGGCCTGTACGTCTTCGGTCATGACGATGCTCAGACCGGTCGCGTCCTCGCACAGACCATCTCCGGCGGCGCGTGCGTCAACACGTGCGCCACCCAGGGCGCTTTGCCCTCACTGGGTTTCGGCGGCAATGGAATGAGCGGAATGGGCCGCCATCACGGGATCGAAGGCTTCCGGGAGTTCTCCAATCCGCGCGGTGTCTTCGTCCGAGGCCAGCCGGACCTGATGGATGCCTTCTTCCCGCCCTACGGCGACACCCTCGCCGCGATCACCGCGGCCGCGTTCAGCCAGGCCACCGGCGGGGCCTCCAAGTAGCCGCCGCGGCCATGGCTTCGTGGCGCATCCGACCGCTGCTGGTGGCCGCTCTGGTGGCGGGCTGTGCAGGCGGGCACCCGCCGCCGCTGCAACCCGATGGCGCCGAATTTCCGGACCGCGCACCTGACCTCTGTCACGTGCGACTCGAGACCACCAGGGGACCCATCCTCCTCGAGATCCAGCGCGCGTGGGCGCCGCATGGCGCCGATCGGTTCTATCACCTCGTGCGCGCCGGCTACTACGACGACGCCGCGATCTTCCGCGTCCGCGCCGGCGTCTTCGCACAGTTCGGGATCCACGGCGATCCCGCCGTCGCGCAGCGCTGGCGCACGCGCACGATCCCCGACGACCCGCGCGTGCTGTCCAACGTGCGCGGCACCGTGGCCTACGCGTTCAAGGACCCGAACGGCAGGACGACGCAGGTGTTCATCAACCTGCGTGACAACGACGCGAGCTTCGACGCCGAGCCGTTCGTGCCGTTCGCGCGCGTCATCGAAGGCATGGACGTCGCCGACGCGCTCTACTCCGCGTACGGCGAGCGCGCCGGCGGCGGGATCCGGGCCGGCAAGCAGGACCCGGTATTCCAGGGCGGAAACCAGTATCTGCGCCGCAACTTCCCGGACCTCGACTACATTCGCCGGGCGACGATCGCGCGGTGATCTCGCTCGGTGCGTGGCCGACTCCCAGTCCCACGACGAAGACTTGCCGGGATCACCGCGGTTGATGGCCAGCCCGAACCACGAGCGCTCGATGACAAGCGTCCCGAGCGTGGCAGGGCAGGATCAGCGTCGCCGCCGGCCGCGGGAGAGCATCAGGACAGCGGGGCCGGCCACGAACCAGAACAGCGATGCTGATTGCGAGCCGGCGGTATGGCAGCCGCAGCCGCCCATGCCGTTGTTGCCGATCATCTCGGGGGGCGGGTCCTGGGGCGGAGCGCCGGGCGCACTGGCGTTCACCTCGAACGCACCGATATCCGGCGCACCCACGTTGTTGCGGCCGTCCCCCATCCCGAGGGCGATCAGAAGATGCTGTGGCGGATGGTGAGTCGGCATGAGGAGCGCCCGCGGGAAGCCCAGCGATCCGGTGGAGACCGTGTGGATCGTCCCTTTGTCGACGAGCGGCGAGGCCATCTGGGGCCGGAGATCGTAGTTCGCCGGATCGACGAAGTCCACGTCGCTGCCACTCAGGCTGCCGGTCCACTCCTTGGGTATGCTGGTCGTGCCGGTGAGGACCCAGTTGTTCGATCCGAAGTGAACGGTGGCCGGGCCGATCGGCTCGTTGACGTCGTAGACCTCGAAGCCGGCCTTCGAGCCGTAGATCACATTATTGTACATCTCGAGAGTCTCGACCGTATTCTGAAGGCTGATGACGGTCGATGACGTATCCGTCATCACCATGGTGTTATTGGAGAAGCGGTAGCGCCCTCCCGTGTTGCCGTCTCCGTCGCCGCCGAGGCGCGCGATGCGCCACTCGGAGTTCTTCTTGATGAGGACGTTGCCGACGATGTCCGAGTCCTCGCGGAACGGAAGCAGATCGCCGTCGATCGGACCGACGAGATCCAGCTCGTGATAGAACGCGCCTTCGATCCAGTTGTAATAGATCTCGTTGCGCTCGGCGCGCGATCGTACGTTGTTGCCGCCGATCCCGTCGTGCACGTAGCAGAACTGGATCCTGAAGATGGATCCCGGATACATGGTCTCGTCGGTCGCCATGTAGATCTGGTGCGAGCTCGCTCCCTTGCCGTTGTGATAGAGCTCGCTGTACTCGAGCGTGAGCGATCCGGAGCCAAAGTCGTTACCGACCACCCCACCCTGGTGAAGGCAATTATGGATCACGAAGTCACGGAGAATGACGTCGTCGGCCTTGTGCACGACACAGTAGTTGCTGTCGCCTCCGTCTCCGATGACCTCGAAGCTCTCCATGACGACGTGGTTGGCGTTGAGAAGCAGGATGATGTTCTCGTACTGGCCGGAGCCCACGCCGCTCAGCACCGGCCGCTTGTCATTGACCTTGATCCCCCGGATGGTGACCGGCTTGTCCTTCGTCCCGCCGGTGTCCTCCCGGAGCCAGATCATCCCTGGATAGGTGTTGCCGCCCTGTACCTCGATCACGTCGCCGGGGTGCGCGCCTCGCATGGCGTCGGCGATACCGGCATACATCTTCCCCGGGCCCACGCTCAGCGTGCCAGCCGCCGCGGGAGCGGCCCAGAGGACCAGGCCGGCTCCGAGCGAGCACAGACAAAGGTGCATCTTCATCGAACGATCCTTTTCTACCCTCGCAACTGCGCGCTTCTTCGTGCGCGCATTCCCCAGTTAATCGAACCTTGTTCGCCAGCGCAAGCCCCGCGTCTGGCCGAAGCTTGCATCCACACCATCGATCGGTGACGGCGCGCGATCGCCGGCGGTCGGCATCACAACCGCGGCAGAAAATCGCTGCGGATCGCGATGGCGTTCGTCACGCGGGGTGTGCAGGATCCCGCCATGTCGCTGTCGCGTATGCGCTTCGGAATCTTCATGGCGCCATTCCATCCGGCGGGCACCGATCCCACGGTGCTCATCGATGGTGACCTGGAGCTGATCGAACATCTCGACCGGTTCGGCTTCGACGAGGCGTGGATCGGAGAGCACCATTCCGCGGGCAGCGAGATCATTGCCTCGCCGGAGATCTTCATCGCCGCGGCGGCCCAGCGGACCCGGCGGATCAAGCTCGGCAGCGGCGTGATCAGCGCGAGCTATCACAACCCGCTGTGGGTGGCGGAGCGAGCGGTGCAGCTCGATCACATGACCAGGGGCCGCTTCATGCTCGGGCTCGGACCCGGTGCGCTGCCGAGCGACGCGGCGATGATCGGGCTCGACATGTCGCAGACCCGAGAGCTGCTCGAGGACGCGGTCGATATCATCACCCGGCTGATGCGCAGCGAGGAGCCGGTGAGCTTCGAGAACAGCCGCTGGACGTTGCGCAATGCCAGGCTTCACCTTCGCCCCTATACCCATCCGCACCCGGAGATCGCGATCGCCGCGGTCGCCTCGCCGTCGGGGCCGCGGCTCGCCGGCCGCTACGGCCACGGCCTCCTGTCGGTCGGTGCGACCACGGCAGCCGGCTTCGACGTCCTGGCCCTCCACTGGAGCGTGATGGAGGAGCGCGCGGCGCACTACGGTGTCACCGTCGACCGCAACGCCTGGCGCCTGGTCGGTCTGGTCCATCTCGCCGAGACCCGGGAGCAGGCGTACCGGGATGTCGAGCACGGCATCCTCGACTGGTTCGATTACTTCCAGAACACCGCGGCATTCCCGCAGATGGCAGTCGGCAGCGGGACGACGGTTCGCCAGTGCATCGACTTCGTCAATCAGTCGGGCCTCGGCGCGATCGGTACTCCCGAGGACGCCGTCGCGCAGATCAAGCGACTCGAGGCCCAGTCGAACGGCGGCTTCGGCGCCTACTTGCAGCTCGCCCACGACTGGGCAGCTCCGGCGGCCAGGTTCCGCAGCTACGAGCTGTTTGCTCGCCACGTCGCACCACATTTCCAGGGGCAGCACCAGGCGACGGCCGACGCCAAGGCGCGTGCCCGGGCGGCCCGGCCGGAGCTCGCGGGCGAGCACCTCAAGGCGATCGAGCGGTCTACTGCGAAGTACCAGGCCGAGGTCGCTGCCAAGACGAAGGGCCCGACCGCTACGAAGTAAGTTCGAGGTTCGGGGGGCTCGCCTGCCTTGCTCGAGCTGCCGGCACCAGAGGTCAGCCGCGGAGGAAGGCGACGGTGACGCCGTCGCCGCCTTCGTTCTGCTCGCCGGGGCGGAGCTTCTCGATCGCCTTGTGGGCCTGGAGGTGGCTGCGGATCGCGGAGCGGAGGGCGCCGGTGCCGTGGCCGTGGACGACGAAGATGGCGTCGCGGCCGGCCATGAGGCTCTCGTCGACGAAGCGGTCGACCTGGGCGACGGCGTCGTCGACGCGGTTGCCGCGGACGTCGAGGGTGGTGTCGATGGTGCGGGCGTTGGTGCGGCCGCCGGCGGGGACGCCGTCGACGAGCTGGATCTCGGAGGAGGCGTGCGATGTGCCGGGGCGGGCGCCGCGGTCGGGGCGGTTACGGCCGTTGGAGCGATCGCCGTGATCGCCGCGGTCGGGGCGGTCGCCGTGGTCGGGGTGGGCGGCACGCTCGGCGCGGCGTGCCTGGCGGTGGGTGTCGAGCAGGACGTCCTTGACGGGGACGGTGGCGCGCATGACGCCGACGCGGACCTCGACGCGGTCGTCGGGGAGGATCGAGCGGCGTGCCGGGGGGCATCTGGCGCTGCGGCTCGTGGCGGGCGACGGTGGCGCCCGGGGTGACGAGCCGGCGGGTGGCGGCCTTGACGTCATCGGGCGTGGCGGCGCCGGCGCGGGCCTTGACGTCGCGGCGGACGTCGTCGATCTCGCGGCGCGCGGCCTTGAGCGCGGTCAGCGCCTCGCCGTGCGCGGCGCGGGTCTGCTTCTCGTAGCGAGCGAGGGTGCGGGTGCGGTTGACGCGGAGGGCGGCGCGCTCGGCCTCGGCGGCCTCGAGCTCGGCGAGCAGCGCGGCGCGCTCCTCCTCGATGCGGCGGCGCTGATCGGCGACGCTGGCGAGCAGCTCCTCGACCCTGGCGACGTGCGGGCCGATCAGGTCGCGGGCGCGATCGACGACGGCGGCGGCGATGCCCATGCGGCGCGCGACGGCGAGGGCGCCGGAGCTGCCGGGGACGCCGAGGTGGAGCTTGAAGGTGGGCTCGAGCCGGGCGAGGTCGTAGCCGACGGAGGCGTTGGCGAACCGGGCATCGGTGGCGCCGAGGGCCTTGAGCCGCTCGTAGTGGGTGGTGACGATGCTGGTGATGCCGCGCGCGGCGAGGGCCTCGAGGACAGCCTGGGCGAGGGCGGCGCCCTGATCGGGGTCGGTGCCGACGGCGATCTCGTCGATCAGGACGAGCGAGCCGGGGCCGGCGGTGGCGAGCAGCTCGCGCAGGTTGACCATGTGGCCCGAGAACGTCGAGAGGTCGTGCTCGAGGCTCTGGGCGTCGCCGATGTCGGTGCGGATGTCGGGGAACCAGCCCATGGCGCTGCCGCTCTCCGCGGCGAGGTGGTGGCCGCAGCGCGCCATGAGCGCCGCGAGGCCGACGGTCTTGAGCGCGACGGTCTTGCCGCCGGCGTTGGGCCCCGAGACCAGGAGCGTGGCGCCGGCGGCGACGGTGATGTCGTTGGCGACGCAGCGGCGCTCGGCGAGCAGCATCAGCGGATGCCGGGCGTGGAGCAGGGCGATCCGCGGCGCGTCGTCGAGGATCGGCTCGGCGGCGACGGTGTCCTCGGCGATGATCGCGGCGGCGGCGATGACGTCGAGGGTCTCGGCGGCGGCGAGCGCGGCGTCGAACGCGTCGGCCTCCTCGGCGACCCAGCCGGAGAACTTGACCAGGATGCGGCGCTCCTCGTCGAGGACCTCGGCCTCGGCGAGCTTGGCGCGGTTGTTGAGGTCGACGATCTCCTCGGGCTCGATGAACAGGGTCTGGCCGCTCTGCGAGGTGCCGTGGACGATGCCGCGCACGAAGCCCTTGCCGTCGGTGCGCACCGGCAGGACGTAGCGGTCCTCGCGCTGGGTGTAGTAGGCGTCCTGGAGGTACGGCGCGAAGCGCTCGTCGCCGAGCAGCGCGCCCATCCGCTTCTCGAGCTGGGCCTTGATCGCGGCGAGGGCGCGGCGCAGCGGCCCCAGCGCGTCGCTGGCGTGATCGACGAGGCGGCCGTCGGGGCCGAACGCCTCGAGGATCGGGAGGTAGACGTGGCCGAGGTCGGCGATCGCCTCGCCGCGCGCGGCGAGCCGCGGGGCGTCGTCGGGGTGCTCGCGGAGGTGGGCGCGCAGCCGGCCGAGCGCCTGCCCGGTCGACGCCACGGCGACCAGCTCGGGGGCGTCGAGCGCCGCGGCCTTGCGGACCCGGCCGATCGCAGCGGCGATGTCGGCGATGCCGCCCAGCGGCAGCGGGACGTCGCGCACCCTCAGGCCGCGGGCCTCGGTGATCTCGTGGGCCCGCTCGCGCGCCGCGGCGATCCCGCCGTCGCCCTCGGCCTCGCTGCGGTCGCCGAACAGCCGGAAGCCGCGCACGGCCGCCGCGCCGCGGGCGGTCGCGCACCGCCGCACCCAGTGGTCGACGTAGGTCGGCCAGCCGAGGTCGTCGAGAGTCTTGGCCGCGATCGTCACGCGCGGAGGTGTATCAGGCCGGGATGAGGTCGGCCAGGCTGGGGACGACCCGGTTGCGGCCGCCGCGCTTGGCGACGTAGAGGTTCTCGTCGGCGCGCTTGATCAGGCCGGCGACGTCGACCCCGGTCTCGCGGTGCAGGGTGGTGACGCCGAGGCTGATCGTGAACGGGATGGTCAGGTTCTCGAACACGCACGGCCGCTCCTCGATCAGCGTCCGCAGGTGCTCGGCGAACACGATGCCGCCGGGCAGCGCGGTCGACGGCAGCACGCACACGAACTCCTCGCCGCCGTAGCGGGCGAACAGGTCCTCGCGCCGGATCCGCGGCCGGATCCGCGCCGCCAGCTCCTTGAGCACGGCGTCGCCGGCGAGGTGGCCGTGGCTATCGTTGACCTTCTTGAAGTGGTCGACGTCGAACATCACCAGGGTCAGGGGATGGCCGTGGCGCGAGCACACCGCGATCTCGCGCTCGAGGAACTCGGTGAAGTAGCGCTTGTTGTGGATCCCGGTCATGCCATCCTGGATGGCCATGTTGTGGATCGCCTCGTGGTACGCCGACTCGATGTTGGAGCCCGCCAGGAACTTGTAGATCGCGTCGCCGAACCGGACCTGATCGGAGTCGGTCAGCTGCTTGTCCTTGATCCGGGTCTCGTTGACGAAGGTGCCGTTGGTCGAGTTGAGGTCCTCGACCCACCAGTTGCCGTCCTCGTCGATGTAGAGCCGCGCGTGCTGGCGCGACACCGAGCTCCGGCTGACCACGAAGCCGGCCTCGCTGTCGCGACCGACGATGTACTGCGGGTTCAGCAGCGGAATGCGGCGCCCGATGTCGGGGCCGGGTGGATGCAGGTTGACCAGGCACGCGTCACCGGCGGGCGGCTTCTTCTCCGATGCGCCCAGAGGACGTTGCAGGATCAACGTCCCGCCCTCGCGATAGTCGTCGGTCACGTGCTTTGTTCGTTATAGCCTCGAATGCTCGGGCTGTGCAAATCCGAGGCGTTAGCTCGCAGCTAGCTCACGGCGCGGCGGCGCCCGCCGGCGACCTCGAACGACCGGCCCGACCGGGTCACGACGGGGCCGATGGTGCCGAGTAAGGCATCGCCGCACAGGGCGCGCGCACCGTCGCGCTGCTCGGCGGGCACGCGGTCGAGCATGCGGTCGAGCGCCACGGCGGCCCGCGGTGCGACCTGGGTGGTCAGCACCAGGTGGCCGCCCGAGACGGCCTCGATCACCCCCGCGGCGTCCCCGGCGGACCCGACGGCCCCGACGACGATCGCGTCGGCGCCCTCGCGCATCGCCGCGGCCACCCCGTCGCCGACCGACGGGACGTGCTCGCCGACCGCGCGCTGGCTGATCCACGCGCTGACGTGCACGATCTCGATCGGGTCCTCGATCGCGACGACGCGCCGGCGCTGCTCGCCGAGCGCCCGGACCAGCGACGCGAGCGTGGTGGTCTTGCCGCTGCCCGACGGGCCGGCGATCACGATCAGGCCGCGGTCGCGCAGCCAGTCGGCCACGCCGTCGAGGCCGAGGCTCGACAGCGCCGGGGCCTCGGCGGGCAGGAGCCGCAGGCTCGCGCCCGGCCCGCGGTGGTCGCGGGTCAGCGTGACCCGGACCCGCCCCGCGCCGTCGCCGTAGGCGAACGTGGCGAGCCCGTGCTCGGTCCACGCGCTGCGCGCCTCGTTGGGCGCGACCTGGCCGAGCTCGCGCGCGAGGGTGTCGCCGTCGATCGGCGCGCGGTCGGCGGTCGCGGCG
>VBLP01000309.1 GCA_005887925.1 Deltaproteobacteria bacterium
AACGCGCGCTTGCCGAACCCGGTACGCTTGCCGAGGATCAAGCACAGCACCAGCGCCGACCAGCCCGACGACATGTGGACCACGGTGCCACCGGCGAAGTCGATCGCCCGGATCTGCGCCGCGGCGTTCGCGAGGCCGTTCATCGCGCCATCGCTGCCCCACACCATGTGCGCCAGCGGGAAGTACACCGCGAACATCCACAGCGCGATGAACGCCATCACCGCCGAGTACTTCATGCGCTCGGCGATCGCGCCGACGATCAACGCGGGCGTGATGATCGCGAACATCATCTGGAACATCGCGAACACGTTCTGTGACACCCACGCCCCGTAGTCGCCGTTGGGCGCCGCGGTGACGCCGCTGAACATCGCGAAGCCCAGGCCGCCGAGCAGCCCGTTGCCCTTGGCGAACACCAGGCTGTAACCGACGAGCCACCACAGGATCGTGACCAGGCCTGCGGTGCCGAAGCACTGCGCGAGGACCGACAGCACGTTCATGCGGCGGACCAGGCCGCCGTAGAACAGCGCCAGCCCGGGCAGGGTCATGAACAGCACGAGCGCGGTCGACACCATCATCCAGCCGTTGTGGCCGGGGCCGGGGGTCTGGGCGAGTGCACCACCCGCGGCGTCGGGCGCGCTGTTGGTGACGTAGGCCTCGAGGTTGGCCAGCCGCTGCTCGACGGTCGGAGCCGGCGGCGACGCGGCCGGCGTGGGCTCTGCGCGCGCGGCGCACGGCGAGGCCGCCACCGCGGCAACGAGGACCATCTCCTGATCGCGCGGACAACGTGTTGAGCGACGCGACCCACGCTACCGCGCGCAGGTTTCCGCCAGGTTTCGCGCAGGCAAAACCCAGAGGATCGCGACGGAGATCGCCGCACGACGGTACCCCGCAGCCCGCAGTCCGCACCGCGCTGCTCGGGCCACATCGGGAGTGCAATCTCCAATACCGGAGTGACCATCGATCACGGGAGTGACTCCCGAACACATCATTGACGATGATTCGATGTTTCCAGTTCATGTCGGATTGGAAACATGCCGCGCACGCGGCCTGTCGGATGAAACCCACATATGGAATGCTTGGTCCCAGCAAGTATGCTGCAATGGATACTTACCGGTCATCCGTCGGAAATGCCGGCCTGCGATGCTCTCCGCCCATGACCAGCTCACATCACAAGCGCATTGCGATTACCAATCTCCCGGTCACATCATTGATGATCATCCTGTGCTCGACGCCCGCCGCCGCGGACGACACGAGTGGCGGCAACGGCGGCGTGCCCGCGGTCGCCACCGCGTCGCCCGGTGATACGGCGTCGCGCGATACCGCGGCGACCGCGACCGGCCAGCCCGCCGAACCGGGCCCGCGCTACCCGCGCGCGGTGATCGCGCGGCCGCTGACCCTGCCGTCGGGCGTCGCCATGCTCGGCCTCGACGTCACGTCGAACAACGACCTCAGCGCGATGAGCGGCGCGCCGACCCTCGGCTACGGCATCACCGACGACCTCGAGGTCCAGGTGCCGTACACCTTCGCGACCCGCGAGTTCGAGGCCAGGGGCAGCCTCAGCGTCGACGTCGGCTACAAGCTCCTGCGCGGCGCGCTCGACGGCAAGCTCGAGGCGATCGCGCGCGTGCGCGGCGGATACAACCTGCTGACCCAGACCGCCAACCCACTGATGCTCGGCGTCCACGTCCAGTACAATCTCACCGACGACCTCGCGGTGATCACCGGCTTCCCGAGCACCCAGCAGCTCAGCATCGCGCTGTCGCGCGACGCGATGACCGGCGCCAGGCCGATCGACGTCTCGCTCCCGCTCGGCCTCGGCTACCAGGCCACGCCGCTCCTCTACCTCCAGCTCGACACCAGACTGGCCCGGCTCGACATCAAGGACTCGGCCAACGCCTTCCTGTTCTCCGACACCACGCCGGTCGCGCTGACCGCGACCTACAACCTCATGAACGCGCTCGACGTCCACGCCTCCCTCGGCACCGACCTGTCGAACTCTCCCGGCGACGCGGTGAGCTTCCTCGTCGGCGCGATCTACTACGCCGGCAAGCTGTGACCACACGGACGCGCACCGGGCGCGCCCGAGCCCGTCACGTGTGCGATGGAGGCGCGATCGCGAGACGTCAACGCTCGGCTCGCCGTGGGCGTCCGCGAGCGGATGGGGTCGGGGGCGGCGACTGTAACCAGGACTGGCAGGTCATGCCCCGCACGTACCAAGGACCGTCCGCGCATGCGTCGGTGGTGATTCGGCAGGCGCTGCCCCGACGCCCATCCGCGCAGCAGCCCACGGCGCGCCGAGCGTGCGCGCGGTCTCCTCGCGCTAGCCGGGCTGGAGCTCCGACAAGGGCGGCATGCGCGCCAGCTCGCGCCAGCGCAGCGCGACGACGCCCACCACGATCACGGCGAGCGCGCCCCCGACGATGATCGACGGCACGGTACCCAGCATGGCGGCCGCCAGACCGGACTCCGCGGCGCCGAGCTCGTTCGACATGCCGATGAACACGAAGTGAACGGCGCTGACCCGGCCGCGGATCGCGTCGGGCACGACCAGCTGCTCGAGCGTCAGCCGGATCACGACCGAGACGTTGTCGAGCGCGCCGCACAGGAACAGCAGCGCGAGCGACAGCGGGAACCAGGTCGACAGCCCGAAGCCGACCGTCGCGAGCCCGAACAGCGCGACCACGATCAGGAGCACGCGGCCGGGCCGCCGCCACGGCGCGATCCGGCCACCGATCAGCGCCATCATCACCGCGCCCGCCGACTGCGCGGCGCGCAGCAAGCCATAGCCGAGCGCATCGACGTGCAGCACGTCGGACGCGACGGCCGGCAACAGCGCGGTGACCCCGGCGAACAGCACGGCGAACATGTCGAGCGTCAGCGCCGGCAAGAGCAGCGGCGACGCGAAGATGAAGCGCAGGCCGACCCGCCAGTCCTTGCGCGCGCTCGCCGCGCCGGGCTCGACCACGCGCGGCCGGGGCAGCGAGCGATACAGTACGCCCGCCGACAGCCCGGTGATCGCGATCGCGGCATAGACCCACGACGCCGCCACGAACTTGAGCGCGAGGCCGGCGAGCGCCGGCCCGATGATCGCCGACAGCTCCTGCAGGCTCGCGCTGATCCGGTTGGCCCGGGTCAGCTCGCCGCGCGCGATGATCAGCGGCACGAGCGAAGCGACCGCCGGCGCGTGGATCGCCGTCGCGCAGCCCTGACCCGCCAGCAGCACGAAGTACAGCTCGATCGGTGCGTCGAGCCCGCTGAGCAGCGCGAGCGCCAGGCCGATCACCCCGGTGACCCCGGCCGCGGCCGCCGACAGCGACCGGCGATCCGAGCGATCCACCAGCGTGCCCGCCGGCACGAACAGCAGCACCACCGGCACGACCTGCGCGAGACCGACCGCCGACAGCACCAGCTTGCTCGACGTGCGCTCGTAGAGCTCCCACAGCACCGTCGCGTTGAGCACCTGGCGGCCGAAGGTGTTGAGCGAGCGCGCGGCGACGAGCCGCAGGATGCGTCTCAGCTCGACATCCGCCACGCAGGTCGGATGCTACTGCAGCCGCGATCGGTTGGGCATGCAACGCACCGTTCTATGTGGGCGGCCGCGCTCGCCCCGACAGTCGCCGCTACAGTTTGGCAACAAAGCCCCCGGGCCGACCCGACGACGCTGGCTCCGAAATGACCGCAGCTCCTCGATTGTACGGGGGCTGCGCAGCCGACATGTCGAACCGATCACGACCTCCGTCGCTGCGCGCTGCCGCCCATCCGCGCGCCCCGATCCATTCCGCCCCACCTACGCTAGGATA
>VBLP01000310.1:0-26406 GCA_005887925.1 Deltaproteobacteria bacterium
CGAGCTTGGCAGTCAGCGCGGCCCGCTTCATCGCGTCGCTCGCGGTCTCGGTCTTGATCGGCAGCGGGAGCGAGGCCTTGGCCTCGGTCAACATGCCGGTCATGTCGAGCATGCCGGCCTCCATCGTCATCGGTGCGGGGATGTAGACCGGATCGTTGGCGCACGCGGCGAGACCGAGCGCGGCGACCCCGAGCGCGACGAACAGCGACGGCAGCACGCGCATGACCTAGCCTCCTTGCGTGAACACGAACGGGTAATTGACGTTGGCGATGCCACCCTTGGCCGGGAAGTACAGCATCGTGTTGATGTTGCGCTTGACGCACTGCTCGACGGCATCGTTGTGCAGCGTCGTGCCGCTGGCGGTCGCCGTGTTCGCGGACTGGACCCGGCCGTCGCCGCCGATCCGGAAGTGGACGACGAGCTTGCCGCCGATGCCGGGTGTGTGGTTCAGCTCCTTCTGGTAACAGGCGCGGAACAGGCCGC
This sequence comes from Deltaproteobacteria bacterium, assembly GCA_005887925.1. Taxonomy (GTDB): domain Bacteria; phylum Myxococcota_A; class Polyangia; order Haliangiales; family Haliangiaceae; genus JABFXX01. Next base: position 484 of record VBLP01000310.1, read on the forward strand.
GCGATGCCTTGACGACGCGATCGATCTCCTCGGCGGTCAGCCCGCCGAAGTCGCCGCTCGGCTCGGCGAACGCGACCTGGATGGTCCTGGGGCCGGAGCCGCAGCCGGTGCCTTTGCAGTTGCCGCCGCCGGGCCGGTTGCCTCCGGTGTCGATCTTGCCGGGGCCGCTGTTGAAGTCGCCCGCGACGTTGCCGCCGCCGCCGCTGCCGCCGCCCTTGCTGCCGGTCTTGGTGCCGGTGCCCTCGCCGGGGCCGACGCCGGTGCCGACGCCGGGCCCGAAGCCGAGCGAGCCGCGGTTGAGGGTGTCGCTCTGGATGCCGGTGAACTTGGACAGGCTGGTGGCCAGGTTGCGATCGATGATGTTGTCGAGGACCTTGCGGTTCTTGTCCTCGAACACCCCGACCCTGGGCGGCTCGGGCGGGACGTCCTTGGCGTTGGGATCGCGCGCGCGCTCGGTGTCGCCCTTGCCGCCGGCGCGGCCCTCGTTGCCCTTGGTCGCGGTGTTCTTGGGCGGGTCCTTGGTCGGCGGCGCCGGCTGCTGCTGCTGCGTGTTGCCGATCGTCGGGACCGGCTTGGGCTCGGGCGGCTCCTCGCGGTCGAGCCGGGTCACCAGGTAGTTGCCGGTCAGCGCGCGCGGCCCGGGCCACACGAACGGGTTCTCGCCGTCGTAGAGCTGGTAGGTCATGAACGGATCCTGCCGGATCAGGCGCCAGCCGATCCCGCCGCCGAGCAGCCCGCCGGTGGACAGCAGCGAGCCGCGGAGCGCGGCCTCGTCGAGCTCGATGCCGGCCCACCAGCGGATCAGGAAGCTGAGCACGGTGCCCGCGATCACCCAGCCCGCCAGGCCCGAGATCACCACCTGCCTGGTGAAGAACTGCGGTGGCTCGTCGACGGCCACGAACTGGAAGAACAGCTTGTAGTGACCGGACTCGTCGAGATCGATCACGCCCCAGTCGCGGCCGCTGATCGGCACCGCGCAGAACCCACCCGCGCTCTCGCGCTGGACGAGATCGGCGATCTCCTGCTTCTTGCCGGCGATGCAGATCGTGCCGCGCATGCGCTCGCCGAGCGTGAGCAGGTATCCGCGATTACCCGGGCGGACGATCGCGAACTTCCGCGGCAGGCCGATCTCGGGGAGCACGAAGGTGGACCGCCGGTGTGGGCCGATGGTGACCCGCCGCGGCTTGTCGAGCACGAGGTCCTCCATGACCTCGTCATGCCAGATCAGCGTGGCGCGCAGCGCCGTCGGGGCCCAGGGGGGCCGCGGCTCGCCGGCATGCGCGGAGACGGCGTTCACAACGCCTCTTCCTCCACGGAGCGCACCAGGTGGGGAATGAACGACCGCTTCTCGAGGCTGGCGCGCTCGAGCTCCTCGTTGGCGCGCTCGAGGAAGTACAGGAGCTGCGGCGTGCGCAGCTGACCGTTCAGCTGGAGGTTGTTGAAGTCGAAGGTCTTCTCCTTGGGCTTCTTGTCGGCCGCGGGTCCGGCCTTGTCGCCGGCGGGCTTGGCGCCCTTGCCGGCCTCGGCCTTGGCTCTGGGCTGGGCGTACGAAGGTAGCGAAAATGCGCACATCAGCGCCAGGATCGCGGTCGCAAACCCCCTGCCGGGGGCGGCAAGCCTCAGCCTCATTTACCGAGTTCCTTTCGTTTCTCTTCTGCCGCCTGACGCTTGGCGTGGCTGACCGGAGCCTCCTGCAGGTATCGCTCCAGGGCGACCTTGCCGCCGGCGGGGTCGTTCATGTAGTCGAGCGCCAGGATCGCGGCGTTGAACAGCGCGTCGGCCCGCGGGGTGCTGCGCCGTGGCGCTTCTCGGATCACGCGGTCCCATGTCTTCTTGGCCTCCGGGAAGTCCTTGAGCCCGCGCTGGGCGACGCCGAGCGCGACGCCGGCGGCGTAGTCATCGGGTCGCTTTTCGACAATCGTGGCGAGCTCGGTCTTGGCGCGCGCGTAGTCGCCGGCATCCAGCAGCACGGCCGCCTTGTTGAACCGGGCGTCGATGTAGGACGGGTCGAGTGACACGGCCTGATCGAAGCGCTCGAACGCCTCCTGCGCCTTGCCCTGGCGCAGCGCGAGCACGGCGAACGCGTTGTAGATCGCCGGGTCCTTGGCGTCGAGCTCGACCGCCTTGGCGAGCACGAGCTGGGCGAGATCGAGCCGCTTCTGCGCGACGTAGATCAGGCCGAGCTCGGTGTAGATCTTGGCGTTGGCGCCGGATACGCGGACGGTGTCGCGCAGCACCTCGACGGCGTCGTCGAACTCGCCGGCGTCGCGCAAGAGCGAGGCCAGCCGCGCCGCCGCGTCCTTGCGGTTGGGATCGTCCTCCTCGGTGAGCTTGAGCGCGGCTTCGTAGTCGGCGCGCGCGTCCTTGCGCCGGCCGCCGCGCCGGTTGGCCTCGGCGCGGGCCAGGAGGCTCGGCACGTGGCCCTGCTTGAGCCTGAGCGCCTTGCCGAACGCATCGACCGCTGCGTCGTCGTCGCCGTCCTTGTAGGCGATCACGCCGAGGTCGTGCCAGGCCTCCCAGAGCGACGGATCGAGCTCGGCCGCGGAGCGCAGCCGCGCCTTCGCGGTGTCCTGGGCCTCGGGGCCGCCGACGCGCATCGCGCGCATCGCGCCCTCGAACTCCTTGGCGGCCTTGGGGTTGACCGGATCGCGCGCCGCGCGCGGCCCGGTGCGCGGGGCCTGGGCCGCCGGTCGCGCGCGGCCGCCTCCGCCGCACGCGGACAGCACGCCGAGCGCGACGATCGCCGCGCGGATCGCGCGGGTCATCGCGCCACCTCCGTGACGAGCTCGAGGCCCGGCGGGCGATCGCCGATCCGCTCGCGCTGGCGCGACTCCTTCTCGGGCGGGAACTTGTCGGCGGCGAGCCGGCCGAGCGCCTCGCGGATCTTCGCGGTGTAGTCGTCGTAGACCTGCATCTGGATCGCCTTCTGGTAGCCGGCGGTATAGAGCGTGACCGCCTTGTCCTGGATCTCGACGACGTAGGCGTTGATCCCGTCCTGGTAGGCCTGGACCTGGTCGGGCGTGAGATTCCTGGGCGGCTTCTGCGCCGCGGTCGCGAGCGCCTCGGCGAACCCATCGTAGACCTGGCCGACGCGGAACAGCGCCGCCGTCGCCCACTTGAGCTCCTGGTAGTCGATCACCGAGGTGTAGACCTTCTCGGCCTCAGCGAGCAGCTTGCCCTTGGTCTTGAGCGTCTTCTCGAGCAGCGCCGGCTTGACGTCGAGCGAGACCTTCTCGTAGTCGCGGAAGATCAGCTCGCCCTCGTAGTAGCGCGCCTCGGCGGCCCAGGTCGTGCCGTCCTTCTTGTCCTTGCCGGTGGCCGCCTTCCAGATCTTCTGCGCCGCGGCGAGGTCTTCCTTGGCGCGCTTGAGCTGGCCGAGCCTGAGCGCGGTGCGGCCGGCCCGGGTGTGGGCCTCGACCAGCCGCTTGCCCGTCGAGCGATAGACCCGCGCGTAGTCGCTGAACGCGGCGTGGGCCGGGCCGTCGTCGCCGACGTTCTCGTAGACCACACCGATGTTGAACGCGACGGCGGGGGCGTCCTTGCGCTCGCGGAACTTCTTGGCGTACTCGGCGTAGTGCGCGATCGCCTCCTTGTTCTGGCCGAGCGCCTGGCGCAGCACCGCGGCGTTGTACAGCGCGTCCGCGGCGAGCGCGCCGGTGCGGAACCGGCTCCACACCAGCTCGTAGGCCTTGGCGGCGCGATCGTAGTAGATCACCTTCTCGTAGACCTGGCCGGCGGCGAACGCGGCCTTCTCGGCGACGTCGGGGCTCTTGTCGCCGTACTTCTCGGCGAGGTCGAGGTAGATGTCGGCCGCCTTCTCGGGCTGCTTGGCCTTCTCGTACATGACGCCCGCGTTGGTCAGCGCCTGGGCGGCGAGCCTGGCGTCGCCGGTCTCCCTGGGGACGCGGGTATAGAACCCGGCGGCCTCGACGTACTTGCCGGCCTCGGCGTACTTGTCGCCGCTCTTCTGGATCGCCTCGACGATGAGGCGATCGAGTCGGTCCTGTTGATCCCTGGCGGCGAACGCCTTGGCCTTCTTGAGCTTGCGCGCCCAGCTCTCGATGTTCTCGTAGTCGGCCGCCTTGTTGAGCGCCGACAGGATGCGATCGCCGGCCGGCCCGGCGTTCTCGTCGTCGGGGTACTTGGTGACGATCACGCCGAAGCGTTTGATCGCCTCGTCGAAGTCGTTGTAGTCGTAGAACATCTGGCCGTTCTTGAAGATCACGCCGACCAGCGTCTTGTCGGCCGGGAACAGCGTCGCGTAGAGGTCGATCGCCTCGCCGAACTTCTTGTCGACCGGATAGAGCTGGTGGCGGCCCGCGGTGTCCTTGGGCCGCGCGAGCTCGAACGCGTTCATCGCGTTGAACAGCGCGTCCTTGTGGTACTTGCCGACCGGCGCGGTCTTGCCGACCGCGAGGTACTCGTCGCCTGCGGCCTCGACCTTGCCGAGCTTGAAGCACAGGATGTCGGCGCGGTAGTAGCGGATCTCGGTCGTCTTCTGGCTGGTCTTGTCGGGCGCGGCGCCGGGCGCGCTCTTGCCGGGGCCGAACGCGGCCAGGTACGCCCCGTAGGCGTCCGACGCGCGGCTGTACAGCGCCAGCACGTCGGTGGGGAGCTCGGGCCGGGTCACGCACTGCTTCTGCTCGGGGCGCTTCAGGCCCTTCTCGCGGCGCTGCGCCTCGGCGTGGATGTTGGTCGCGCTGACCCGCACCAGGTCCTCGGTGGTGTCGAGCGAGCGCGCCAGCGCTTCGCGGTTGCGCTGCGCCCTGGCCCAGTCGCTGCGCGGACCGTAGCTCGCGAGCAGGATCGTGATCTCCTCCTGCACGCGCTCGACGTCGAGCGCGCTGTTCCAGTTCGCGATGATGCTGCGCTGGTGCTCGGCCGCCTTGATCGATTCGGGGTCCATCTTGATCAGGAAGCGATACGCCGAGTTGCTGCGCTCCCACTCGGTCTGCGCGGCGTAGCTCTCGGCGACCTTGACCATGACGTCGCGCGAGTACTGCTCGCCGTCGATCGAGACCAGGAAGTCGAACACCTCCTTGGGCGTGATCGAGCGGTCCTCGGTGAACACCACGACCATGTACTGCAGCGCCTCGTCGCGCAGCGATGCGCTGCGCCGGCGCTGGGCGACCGTGCCGGTGCGCTCGGCGGCGACCGCCTTGTCGAGCACGCGCTTGAAGTCCTTGGCGGCCTGGATCGTGTTGCCGAGCTTCCACTCGCACCACGCGATCTTGAAGGTCGCCAGGTCGCTGGTCGCCGCGTCGTCGGGGATGTGCTTGTAGGCCGCCATCGCCCGGGGCCACTCGGCGGCGGAGAAGTGGTGCTCGCCGACCATCATCCACGCGTCGCCGTACAGCGGCGAGCCGGGGAAGCGCTCGATCACCTCGTTGAACCGGGCGAGGGCGACGTCCTCGTGCTGGGCCTCCTTCTCGGCGAAGCCGATCAGGTAGGTCACCAGGTCCATCCGGCGGAAGCCCGGGTGGTGGTCGTGGAGATCGAGGTAGAGCGCCTCGGCCTCGGCGAGGTCGATCCGCGGCTCCCTGGGCTGCTCGCAGTTGTTCTGCTTCTGCGCGCACTTCTCGACCGCGCGCGAGAACTCGTCCATCCGGATCAGGTAGAGCCGGCGCGACTCCTCCCACAGCAGCTCGGCGAGCTTGAACGTGCCCTCGGCCCGGGACTCGCCGGTCGGCTTGCTGTCGAGGAACGCGCGCAGAAGGCCGATCGCCTCGAGCCGCTTGTCGTCGCGCCTCTTCTCGGTCGACGCCAGCAGCGCCTTGAGCTCGGCCGACAGGACCGGCGCCTCGGGGGCGGGCGGCCGCTTGCGGATGTAGAGCTCCGAGCTCGGGCCGCGCGAGGTGTCGATCTCGCGCTCGGGGGTCTGCGCGGCGGCCGGCCCGGCGGGAGCCAGGGCGGCGAGGGCCGCGACGAGGGCCGCAGCGAGCGGCAGGGCGCCGGCGGCGCGGCGGCGGGCGCGTAGGTCGGCGCCGGATCGAAAGCGTGCGGTCGTCATCTCCAGCCCTCGTATTCGTCGGCCCAGTACTCGCCCTGCCAGGGCCAGAACTCCTCGTCGTCGCCGATCATGCTGGCGTTCCACATCCGGCCGATCAGCTCCTCGGGAAACCGCCCGGCGGCGAGGTCCTGGACGGCGATGTCGAGCTTGCGCTTCTGGCCGATGATCGCGTCGACCTTGCCGAGCTTGGCCTTGTCGAGCACGCGGCGGGTGTCGGCGTAGAGCCGGTCGACGGCCTGCTGCGCGAGCCTGTCGCCGGCCTGCTCGAGCTTGTCGTGGAGCGCGTGGGCCGCCTTGTCGAGCCGGCGGGCGTCGGCGAGGTCGGCCTGGATCATCGGCCGGATGCCGGGCTGGGCCTGGGTCGCCGCGGCCTCGGCGGCGCGGTCGGCGGCCGCCACCGCCTTGCGCTCGGCGGCGCGGGTGCGCTCGAGCAGCTTGTCGAGCCGCGCGTCCTCCTCGCCCGCCTCGCCGGCTGCGATCATGCCGTCGCGCCGCGCCCGGGCGAGATCGGACTTCTCGGCCCGGATCTGGCCGACCAGCCGCCGCAGGTCCTCGACCACCGCGTTGGCGTCGGCGAGCTGCTCCTGCTCGAGCGTCCGGGTTGCGGACACCGCGGCCACCCGGGTCTCGGCGACCTGGCGCGCGAGCTGCTGCCACTGCCGCACCACCGCCGGGGCGGTCTGTGCCTGCTCGTGCATGCCGGTGATCGCGTCGGACAGCCGGAGGAACCGCGGATCGAGGCGGAGCAGGGCGACGAGCTCGTCCATCGTGGTCCCGGTGGTCGCCGGCGAGGCCCCGGCGGCGCCTGCGGTGGCCTGCGCCTTGTCGGGCTTCTTGCCGGCGATCTCGCCGGTGTCCTTGACCTCGCGGTAGCGCGTGATCGCGCTTGCGAACAGCTGCTTGCGCAGCTCGGGATCCTTGCGCACCCGGTCGATCTCGTCGACGATCGGCTGGAGCTTCCGGGCGAGCTCGTCGTACCACTTCTGCGAGTCGTCGAACTTGCAGTCGGCGAGCTCGACGTAGCCCGCGAGCAGGCTCGCCTCGGGCCACAGCGGCGACGACGGGAACGCGACCAGGAATTCCTTCACCAGGTCGCGCGCGGTGGCGAGCTCGCGCTTCTGGTACATCGACCACGACGCCTCGAACAGCGCGTCGGGCAGGTACACCGAGTCGTCGGGGATCTGGAAGTAGTGGTAGTAGGCGTCGTCGTACTCGCCCTGCTCGTGGGCGATCCGGCCCAGGCCGAGCCGCGCGAGGTCCTTGATCGTGAAGTAGCGCTGGTCGACCACGAACGTCACCTTGTCGTTGTCCTGGGTCGCCGCGACCTCGCACATCGCCTCGGCCGAGTCGCGGAACTTGTTCTGCCGGGCGCGGATCACGCCGCGCAGGTAGACCGCCGACGAGTACAGCCGGCTCTGCTTGGAGATCAGCACGAGCTCGCCCTCGGCGTCGGCCAGCTTGCCGGCGTCGTAGGCGGCGCGGCCGCGGAGGTACGCGCGCTCGCCCGCGGCCGACGGCGGGATCGGGTCGGCGGTCTTCATCGCCTCGAGGCGCGCCAGGATGCCCGCGTGATCGCGGGTCTCGAGCGCGATGTCGACCGCGCGGCGGTGCGCCGGGCCCCAGTACGGCGCCGCCGGCCCGCGCCGCAGCACGACCTCGAGCGCGTCGAGCGCCGCGCCGTAGCTGCCGGCGCGCGCCAGCGCCACGCCGAGGTCGTACTCGGCGTTCTGCAGCTCGACGAAGTCGGTGAACGCGGCGTAGCGCGGCGACTTGACGATCGCGTACAGCGCGACCGCCGCGCTGCCGAACGCGCCGTCGCGCAGCAGGAGCTCGGCGGCGCCCAGCTCGCGGCGCAGGGTCTCGAGCGTGCCGCTCTCGGCGTCGATCAGCTTCACCGCGGCGAGCTCGGTGAAGTACTTCGCGACCGGATCGGCGGCCGCGGGCCGCTCGGCCGGCTTGCCCGCCGCCGCGGTCGCCGCCGCGGGCGCCGCGACCGCCGCGCGCGCGATCAGCGCGGCCGCCAGCGCGACCGCCGTGCCGACCGCGACCCCGTGCCGATGTCGGCCGGGCGCTGCGCTCACTTCTTGGCTCCCTTGGCCGGCGGCGGGGCGGCCGTCGGAGCGGTCTCGACCGCCTTCGCGGTCCGCACCGCGACATCGATGCCCAGGCCGTAGCTGCCGCGCTCCGAGCGCTTCCACTCGTAGGCGATGTCGCCCGAGTCCCGCGCCTTGGCCGCGATCAGGAGGTCCTTGCCGGCGACCGCCTTGACCACGATCTGGCTCTCGGTCGTCGAGGTGAACGAGTCATCGTCCTTGCCGGTGGCCTCGACGTGGAACGTGATCAGGTGCCGGCCCGGCGCGACGTAGCCGTCGAATCGCACGCCGTCGTCGCCGGCGATCGCACCGCCGGCGTCGTCGTACACGCTGGCGCCGTCGAGCCGGATCGCCGCCTTCGCCGGGTTGTAGAACCGCGCGGTGGTGTAGGTCAGCTTGATCTGGATCCGCGTCGAGTACAGCTGGCTCGCGACCGCGTTGGCCCGCGCGCGCGACTTGAACAGCTCGTCGCGCAGGCTCAGGTACTCCTGGCGCAGGCTGTCGACGTCGCTGTCACCCGCCGGCTTGTCCGCCGCGTCGGGCCGGGCTGCTGGGTCCGCGCTGCCACCGCCGGCGCCACCGCCCGCGCTGCTACCGCCGGCGCCGCCGCCCGGCGTGCTCGCCGGCAGCGGGGCGGGGGCCGGTACCGGGTTGGCCGCCGGGCCCCGGTCCTCGGCCTCGTCCGTGGTCGCGGGGGGCGCTGCGGTCGGTGTCGCCGCGGGCGCGGCGGTATCGGGCTTCTTGACCGGCGGCGGCGGCTTCTTCGGCCTGGGCTTGGGCGCTGCGATCGCCAGCGCGGGCACCACGGCGAAGAGCGCAACGGAACTCCAGCGGATGGGCATCGACGGTCTCCCCAAAATGACGTGATCGCGCAGCGCGCGCCATCAATTATGCAGCGGCAGAAAGATCGACAGGCCGGCGGTCACGGCGCTGTCGTTGACCAGGAAATGCTCGTCGAGCAGCTCCTGGCGAAACGTCCGGTTACGGGCATCGATCCGGACCGCGAAGGCCTGGCCCATGAACAGCCTGATCCCGAACCCCAGCACGCCGGCGGCGCCCCGGCTGGTGTTCGAGTCGATGACCCCGACGCCGACGTCGGCATGGAGGTCGAAGTGGACGATCGAGCCGCCAAGTCGCAGCTTGCCGTACACCGGGCTCCACACCAGCAGCGACTCGGCGAAGATCTCGCGCTCGTAGGTGTCGGCGACCACCGTGCCGCGCTTGTCCTCGAGCGCGCGGATGATGTCGGCGTTGGCGTGCGTCCACCAGCCGGCGAACTCGACCGAGGTCTCGTCGGTCATGTGATACGCGTACGTGCCGCCGACGATGTACGTGCCGCTCAGCAGATCGCTCGCGTAATAGCCGCCGTCGATCGACACCTCGTGGCGGCCCTGCTTGACGAACAGGCGGTCGACCGCGCCGCGGCGCTTGCGCTTGATCGCCAGCCGGTCGGCGATCTCTTGATCGATGCACATCGCGGTGCTGCCCGGCACCGGCTCGCCGGGCCTGGCGGGCTCCGTCTTCTTCGCGGCATCCGCCTTCTTCGCGGCATCCGCCTTCTTCGCGGCATCCGCCTTGTTCGCGGCATCCGCCTTGGCGAGCTTGCTGTCGATCATGCGGTCGCCTGACTTCGCCGGCGCATCGTCGTCGGCGATCGCCGGCGCGGCAGTGACGACGACGGACGCACCGATCAGGAGGGGCAGGGCGAGCCGCGCGCGCATCACAGCCCCGACGGCAGGTAGAGCGCGAGCCCGGCGGTCGCGACGAGGTTGTTGGTGAACCGCGCCTGGCCCGAGATCTCCTCGATCGCCATCAGGTCGCGCAGATCGATCCGGATGGTCAGCGCGCGGGTCACGAACACGTCGAGCGCGCTGCCGGCGTCGAACGACAGCCCCTGGACCGCGTCGTGGAACATCCGGCCGCCGCCGGCGAACACCAGGATGTCGGAGTGCACGATGCCGCCGCCGAGCTTGAGCTTGGCGTGGATCGGCGACCACAAGAGGTTGGCCAGGCCGAGGTAGGCCATGCCCGGGGCGAAGCGGTTATCGCCGAAGAACTTGTTGAGCGGCGCGTCGAGGTCGAGCGTGAGCGGCGTCAGGTCGAGCTCGACGTTGACCCCGAGGTCCTCGGTGAAGAAGAAGCCGAGCGAGCCGCCGGCGATCCAGCTGGACGAGGTCAGGTCGCCGCCGTACAGCCCGCCGTGGGCGACCAGCACGATTTTCTTGTTCTTGATGAAGTCGCGCTTCTGGACGCCGCGCGGCTTGAGGTCGGCGCCGAGCTGGTCCTTGATCGTCTGGTCGAGGCACGACGGCAGCGGCGCGTCCGACGGCCGGACCGGCGCGGGCTGCGCCGGTGGCGCGGGCTGTGCGCGAGCGACGCCGCCGGACCCGGCACCGACAGCGAACACGCTCAGCGCTGCGAGCACTACCCCGAGACGCGGCACTCACCGGAAGGTACTCTCGTTGGATCCACCAAACAAGGAACCGCAACGCGATCCGGGCGCAAGCTGACCGGGCGGCGGCAAGACGAGCGAGCGTGATCGCGGTACCATGTCACGATGGAGCACCTGACGGGGACGCGGATCCGGCGTGAAGCCACGCCGGCGACCGTCAACCTGCGGCGCTGCAAGCTCGTCGTGATCAAAGGTTCGCAGCGCGGCACCGAGTTCGTGATCGCCGGCGACGTGTTCCGCGTCGGCAAGGCCGCCGAGAACGACCTGGTGCTCAGCGACGAGACCGTGTCGCGCGTCCACTTCGAGATCATGCGCGACGCCAAGGGCTACCTGGTGCGCGACATGAAGTCGACCAACGGCACGTTCCTCGACGGCGCCGAAGTCAAGGAGGCGTACCTGCGCGCCGGCTCGGTGATCGGGCTCGGCGCGTGCGAGCTCAAGTTCACGCCGTTCGAGGAGCGCATCGAGATCCTGCCGAGCGAGAAGGAAGCGCTCGGCGAGATGGTCGGCAAGTCGCCCGCGATGCGCGAGATCTTCGGACTGATCGAGCGGATCGCGCCGACCGACGCGACCGTGCTGATCGAGGGCGAGACCGGCACCGGCAAGGACCTGGTCGCGCGGACGCTGCATCAGCTGTCGCCGCGCGCGGCGGCGCCGTTCATCGTCGTCGACTGCGGCGCGGTCGCCGGCACGCTGATCGAGAGCGAGCTGTTCGGCCACGAGAAGGGCGCGTTCACCGGCGCGGTCAGCTCGCGCCAGGGCGCGTTCGAGCTCGCGAGCGGCGGCACGGTGTTCCTCGACGAGCTCGGCGAGCTGTCGCTCGATCTGCAGCCCAAGCTCCTGCGCGTGCTCGAGCAGCGCGAGCTGCGCCGCGTCGGCGGCAGCCGGATCGTCAAGGTCGACCTCCGCGTGATCGCGGCGACCCGCAAGGACCTGCGCTCGGAGGTCGAGAAGGGCAAGTTCCGCGAGGACCTGTTCTTCCGGCTCAACGTCGTGCCGATCACCGCGCCGGCCTTGCGCGAGCGCCGCGAGGATATCCCGCTCCTCATCGACGCGATGCTCGGCAAGCTCGGCCCGGTCGGCGGCATCGCGCTGTCCGAAGCGACCCGCGCCGCGCTGATGGCGCACGACTGGCCGGGCAACGTCCGCGAGCTCCGCAACGTGATCGAGCGCGCGCTCGCCCTCGGCGCCGACCCCGGCACGCTGGTCGCGCCGCTCGGCAGCGAGGCGTCCCCCAAGACCGCGCAGCTGCGCGACGGGATCGAGTTCGAGCCCGGGCTGTCGTTTCGCGTCACCAAGGAGAAGTGGAACGAGCTGTTTGAGCGCCGCTACCTGACGTGGCTGATCAAGCGCGCCGAGGGCAACATCTCCAAGGCCGCGCGCGACGCCGACATGGATCGCAAGTACCTGCACAAGCTGCTGCGCAAGTACGGCATCTCGGCGACCGCCGACGGCGCCGGCGGCGAACCCAGCGACGACGACAACTAGGCCGAGACTACAGGGTCGGGGCCGCGGCGCGAGCACCGTCGAGTGCTCCGCGGGACACGCATCACCTGGTCAGTGTCTCAGGCCTCCGGCGGCTTGCGGACCGCGAGGCGGGACACGTAGCGCGACGCGGTGCGGCGCTTGAGGATGCCCTTGGTGACCGCGCTGTCGATGATCGACACCGCTGCCTTCACCAGGTTCCCGGCGTCGTTCGCCTTGTCGTCGACGGCAGCGCGCGCCTTCTTGACCGCTGTGCGCAGCGACGCCATCGCGGCGCGGTTGCGCGCGCGATGCTTGATCATCTTCCGATTCTGTTTTTCGGCCGAGGCTATATTGGCCACGTTCGCAATTCTCCTGGGGAGCGAGTGGTTAACCCGGCCAGCTCCCGTAGTCAAGGGAGGGACACCGCGACGGCCACCGCGATAGCCGGCTCCGGGGAGTCCCACAGATTTTGCGAATCGCCCCGCGGGAGTACCCACGGCAATTGTGGATAACTTGCGAATCGCCTGGCGGTGGCGCGGCTGATCTCATCGAGATCTCTTTCACTCGATCTTCCCTGCACAAAAAAGCATCACTTTCGTCACGCATCGTCCACAGCTCAGGGCTGCTCGCGTCGCTTCACGTCTTCCCAGAGCGCGTCCATCTCCTCGAGCGTCGAGGTCGCAGGGGTCCGACCACGCTCGGACAGCGCGTCCTCGATCGCCTCGAACCGGCGCTGGAACCGACTCGTCGCGTCGACCAGCGCCTGCTCGGCGTCCACGCCAACCTTCCGAGCTACGTTCACCACGGCGAGCAAGAGGTCGCCGATCTCGTGGTGGGTCGCCGCGGCGTCGCCGGCGCGGATCGCCTCGGCCACCTCGCCGACCTCCTCCTCGACTTTTGCGAACGAGCCCTCCCAGCCCGGCCAGTCGAACCCGACCTTGCCGGCCTTGCTCCCGATCTTCTGGGCGCGGGCCAGGGCGGGGGCGGGCTTGACCCCGGCGAGGATGCGCTCCCGGCCGCCGGCGGCCGCCTTCTCGGCTCGCTTGATCACCTCCCATTGCGCCAGCACCTGATCGCTGGTCGACACCCCGCGGGCGTCGCCGAATACGTGAGGGTGCCTACGCACGAGCTTGTCGGAGATTCCGCCCACCACCGCGTCGATGTCGAACGCGCCCTCGGCAGCGCGCAGCGCGGCGTGAAACACGATCTGCATCAGCAGGTCGCCCAGCTCCTCGCAGTGGCCCGCGACGTCGCGGCGCGACAGCGCGTCGAGCACCTCGTAGGTCTCCTCGACCAGGAACGGCCGCAGCGTGTCGAGCGTCTGCTCCCGGTCCCAGGGGCAGCCGCCCGGCCCGAGCAGGCGGTCCATGATGTCGACCAGGCGGGTCAGCGATGCCCCGGCCGGTGCCGGCGGATGCTCCGATTTCATGGCGCGCACCATAGCGGATTGCCGTGCTATACGAGCGCGTCTGCGGGCCGCTACAGCGTCTGCGGACCTACGGGAAACCCGTGACCAGCAAGTCGACCCGACGCGAGAAGCTCTCATTCGATGATCCAGAGGCGCTGCAGGCGCTGTGCGGCAGCAACAATGCCCGGCTGAAGCTCATCGAGCGCACCGCCGGCGCTCAGGTCCACCTCCGCGGCAACGAGGTCACCATCGAGGGTGACGAGGCCGCCACCGGGACCGCCCGCTCGGCGATCGAGCAGCTCTACGACCTCGCCCTGACCGGCCAGGCGCTGACGTCCGACGACGTGGTCCGCGCCGTCAAGCTGCTCCAGGGCGATACCGCGGCCGCCCCGTCGATCCGCACCGTGTTCGGCGACGTCATCCTCACGCCGCGCGCCGGCCGGCCGATCGCCCCCAAGGGCGCCACCCAGAAGGCCTACGTCGACCTGGTCCGCACGAACGACATCGTGTTCGCGGTCGGCCCCGCCGGCACCGGCAAGACCTACCTCGCGGTCGCGTTCGCCGTGCGCGCGCTGCTCGACAAGCAGGTCCGCCGGATCATCCTGACCCGGCCCGCGCTCGAGGCCGGCGAGCGGCTCGGCTTCCTGCCGGGCACGCTCGAGGAGAAGATCGATCCGTACCTGCGTCCGCTGCACGACGCGCTCCACGACATGCTCGAGGCCGACAAGCTCGAGCGGTTCCTGTCCGACGGCACGATCGAGATCGCGCCGCTGGCCTTCATGCGCGGCAGGACGCTGAGCGGCAGCTTCATCATCCTCGACGAGGCGCAGAACACCACGCCCGAGCAGATGAAGATGTTCCTCACCCGCATGGGCTTCGAGTCCAAGGCCGTCATCACCGGCGACGCCACCGCGACGCGCTCGAGCTGGTCGAGGGCATCCGCGGCATCGGCCGGGTCCAGTTCACCGACCAGGACGTCGTGCGCCATGCCCTCGTCGCCGCCCTGATCCGCGCCTACGACCAGCGCGACCGGGCGCGATTCGAAGCCCGGGAGGCACGCGACGTGCGAGCCGACGACGCTGCGCAGCGCGGCGCCCCGGCGGCTGCCGACTCCACCCCGGCCGGTGCCGGCGGCCCGACCGGCGATACCCCGGGCGTCTCCGCCGCGGGCACCCCGATCGCCGCGGCTGACGTCACCCCCGCTGCGACCCCCGGCAGCGCCGCAGCTGCCGCGGACACGCGCAGCGAGCGCGAGAACCGCTAGAATCATGGCCATGGTGGGCAGCCCGGACGACCTCGTTGCGGCCGTTTCGCATGACCGCCGCATGGCGGGCTACCGCGTGCGCCGGCAGGGCGACGGCTGGATCGAGCTCGAGGTCGTCGCGCAGCGCGCCCGGATGCCGGTGCTGCTGATCATGGCGTGGCCCGAGGTCTGGAAGGACCCGCTGCAGCTCCATCCGCACCTCGTGCGCGCGCGATCGGGCAACTACGGCCTGATCCTGGTCGGCAACGACGACGAGCTCGAGGCCGCGCAGCTCGAGCTCCTGCCCGCCGACGCCGATCTCACTGCCGTGACCTCGCCGATCGGCATGACCCGGCTGCTCCTGACCCTGCGCGGCCGCGGCGACGCGATCGTCCAGCGCATGGCGTGCGCCGGCATCGATCTCGAGCTCGAGCGGTCACGCCACGAGAACGAGATGATGATGAAGATCGGCCGCCTGCTGTCGCAGGAGCGCGACATCAAGAAACTGCTCGCGATCATCCTGCGCCATGCCTGCGAGGTCACCAACGCCGACGCCGGCTCGATCTACATCGTCGAGGGTCATGACGAGGACATCAGCAAGCGCAAGGTCCGCTTCGAGGTGTCGCAGAACGACAGCCGCGACCTGCCCAGCATCAGCCGCGTCATGCCGGTATCGGGGGCCTCGATCGTCGGCCAGTGCGTGCTGTCGAGCGATCGCATCAACATCCCCAACCTCTACGCCCTCGACCCGCCCGGCACCGGCAACAACCCCTGGGGCTTCATCCACGACCGCTCGTTCGACGATCAGAACCGCTACCAGACCCGCTCGGTGCTCGCCGTGCCGATGATCTCGGCGCGCAACGAGGTCATCGGCGTGATCCAGCTGATCAACAAGCGCGCCAAGGGCTGGATCCAGCTCGATCTGCCGAGCGACTTCGAGGACGGCGTCGTGCCGTTCGACGAGATCTCCGAGACCTACATCTTCGCGCTCGCGTCACAGGCCGGCATCGCGCTCGAGAACGTCCTGCTCTACGGCGAGGTCAAGAACCTGTTCGAACGCTTCGTCAAGGCCGCGGTCACTGCGATCGAGTCGCGCGATCCGACGACGTCTGGCCACTCCGAGCGCGTCGCCAAACTCACGGTCAACCTCGCGATCGCGGTCAACGAGACCGACACCGGCCACTTCCGCGAGGTCCGGTTCTCCGAGGACGATCTCACCCAGATCAACTACGCCGGCCTGCTGCACGACTTCGGCAAGGTCGGCGTTCGCGAGCACGTCCTGGTCAAGGCCAAGAAGCTCTACGAGCACGAGCGCGAGCTGATCCTGCAGCGCTTCCAGCTGATCAAGCGCGGCTACAAGATCGAGGGCCTCGAGTCCAAGGTCCGCTATCTCACCGAGGCATCGCGCGAGCAGGTCGCCGCCGAGCTCGCCACGATCGACGCGACGATGGCGGCCAAGCTCGCCGAGCTCGACGACATCATCCGCTTCATCCTGACGTCGAACGAGCCGACCGTCCTCGACCACGGCCAGTTCGAGCGGATCGCCGAGATCGCGGGGATGCAGTGGCGCGATGACGACGGCCGGCTCGCGTCGTTCCTCACCTCCCGCGAGGCGGGCTGCCTCCAGATCCGGCTCGGCTCGCTCACCGAGCAGGAGCGCGGCGACATCAACAAGCACGTCGAGTACTCCTACGCCTTCCTGAACCAGATCCCGTGGGGCCGCGCGTTGCGCGACGTGCCCGCCATCGCCGGGTCCCATCACGAGAAGCTCGACGGCACCGGCTACCCCCTCCAGCTGCGCGGCGACCAGATCCCCGTCCCCGCGCGCATGATGGCGATCAGCGACATCTACGACGCGCTCACCGCCAGCGACCGGCCCTACAAGCGCGCCATGCCGCACGACAAGGCGCTCGACATCCTGGCCGGCGACGTCAAGCGCGGCCAGCTCGACGCCAACCTGTTCGGCATCTTCCTCGCCGCCGAGGTCTGGGACCGCCCGCCCCGGACCCTCTGATGCCCGGCTGATGCTCGACCTCTCCGTCGACGGCGCCGTCCGCCTTCCCGCCGGCCTGCGCCGGCGCCTCGCCGCCGAGCTCGCCCGCATGATCCGCGCCGCCGCCCGCCACGACGGCCGGCCCGACTACGAGGTCTCGCTCCGCCTGGTCGACGACGCCCAGATCCGCGCGCTCAACCGCGGCTATCGCGGCCACGACCGCCCGACCGACGTGCTCGCCTTCGCCCAGCGCGAAGGCCCCGCCGCCGCCCTCCACGCCGCCCTCCTCGGCGACATCGTCATCTCCGTCGACACCGCGCGCCGCCAGGCCCGCCGCGGCCTGTACCGCGAGCTACTCCACCTCGCCTCGCACGGCCTCTGCCACCTCCTCGGCTACGACCACCGCGACGACGCCCAGGAAGCCGCCATGAACGCCCGCGCCGCCGCCCTCCGCGCCGAGGCCAGCCGCCGCGGCCGCATCCGCGCCGCGTAGGCGCTGCCGGTCGGGCTGGATGGGCAGCGGTGGCGCCGACGTCCCTTACTCGAGATCGACCATCTGCTCGATCGACGAAGCGACGGCAGCTGTCCGAAGCCAGCGATCGAGCTGCTCCAAGTCCGTTTCGGCCAGGATGCGCTGGCGCACGGTATCTGGCACGCCGATGCCCCGAACGCGGAGAGCGGTCAACACGGCGTGGGCCGCCGCCTCGGCTCGTCCTTCCACTCGTCCTTCCGCTCGTCCTTCCGCTCGGGCCTCGGCTTTGCCCTCTTCCCAGCTTTTCAGCATGGCCATGAAGCAACGAGGAGCGGTCTGTCTTCGATTCGCTCAGCGACCAGGATCATCGATCACGTCGCTGAGCGACGACGCGGTGACTGCCCTCTCGATCCAGCGATCGAGCTGCTCCAAGTCCGTTTCGGCCAGGATGCGCTGGCGCACGGTATCTGGCACGCCGATGCCCCGAACGCGGAGAGCGGTCAACACGGCGTGGGCCGCCGCTTCGGCTCGTCCTTCCACTCGTCCTTCGGCTCGTCCTTCGGCTCGTCCTTCCGCTCGTCCTTCCGCTCGTCCTTCCGCTCGTGCCTCGGCTTTGCCCTCTTCCCAGCTTTTCAGCATGGCCATGATGAACTCCTGTTCGTCGGGATCCTGACTCGGGCTCTGCCCGACCATCTGCTGGAACTGTAGCAGGAACTGTTCGGCGACGTCGCGCTCGTACGCATCCGGCGGAAGCGCCGCCACTTCCGTGACGGCCGGTGCCAGCAGCGGCCCCCCCGCCATCAGGCGGACGAGCAGCGTCGTGCGGTTGCGCGGCAGCTCACTTGCGATGACGACCCCGACGCGCAGGACATCATCTCCGAACAGGTAGATCCCCGCCGGCCAGCTCGGTGAAGCCTCGAGCTTGAGCTTGGCCACGAGCGTCGTCGGCGTGCGGGCTGCGATGATCCAGAGGAACGAGGCCGCAGCTTCGTCGCGCGGAGGATCGTTTTGCTTCTTGCTCTCCGATCTCGCCTCGCGGACGCGTTGCCGCCAGGAGACCAGATGCTTGGGAGACAGGCACGAAAGTCCTCGGGCTGCGGCGCCCCGCTGTAGACCTCGATGAGGCACGCGCTGGCGCCGAGTTCGCCGAGGAGACCGAGGCGATCGCGCCCGGCCTGCCGCGCGGGATCCGGCTCGAAGCGGAGGTCGGCGTACTGGGTCTCCGCGTTGATCGCGTCCTGCACGACCGCGGTGCCAAAGGGAGCGAGAGCCTTCTGGCCGATCTGCTTGGAGATGTAATCGAAGCGATTGCGCATGACGCGCGGCCAATGTGCCATGCGTCATCGCAGTGTCCAATAAATGGAACTACTTTCACCTGCACAGTCCGAATCGAACAGTATCGGACTACGTGCTGTGTCGATGATTCCGAGCATCGACACAGAACCAGTGGCGTTGCTTCGCTATCTCACGGCTCGCTCGTCGGAGTGAGGTCGTTTCGCGACCATCACGCACCGACATCGAACAGAGGACCTCGAGGCATTGACCGTCGCCGTGCCGTGGCACAAAGAGGCCAAAGAATACCTCGCACGGAGCAAACGAGGGGCAGCGTAGGAAGAAGCTGACCCTGGGCCGCTCAGTGGGTGAGCCGCCACAGCATGGCGCGGACGCGGTCCAGCTACACCGCAGCGTCGCCGACGTCGAACAGCAGGAACTTGAGGTAGCGGCCTTCGGGGAACGCGGGGAGAACGGGGTGATCCGAGGCGGCGCCGGCAGCGAGGCGCAACCGCAGATCGGCGAGACCTGCCACCTGATCGAGCAGGTCGGCCTCGGTGATGTGGCTCGAGCACGAGGCGAGGGCGAAGCGGCCGGTGGGGGCGGTGACGGCGAGGGCGGCGGCGGCGAGCTTCTTGTAGGCGGCGAGCGCGGCGGGGCGGGTGCGCTCGCTGGGCGCGAAGCTCGGCGGGTCGGCGATGACGAGGTCCCAGCGGCGGTGCTGGCGGGCGGCGCGGGCGAGGAAGTCGAAGGCGTCGGCGATGACGAGCTCGTGAGCGGTGGCGGGAAGGTGGCTGAGGGCGAGGTTGCGCTCGAGGTTGGCGATGGCGGGCGGGGCGATGTCGACGGAGGTGATGTGCGTGGCGCCGCCGAGGGCGGAGTGGAGCGAGAAACCGCCGGTGTAGGCGAACAGGTTGAGCACGGTCTGGCCGGCGGCGTGGCGGCGGATGGTGCGGCGGTTGTCGCGCTGATCGAGGAAGAAGCCGGTCTTCTGGCCGGCGCGGATGTCGACGGCGAAGCGTGCGTCGTCCTCGGCGATGACGATCTCGGCGGGGGGATCGCCGCGGAGGGGTGCGCCGGAACCGGAGCCGAGGCCGGAGCCGGAGGCGCTGGTGCGGCGGCGGTCGCCGCGCAGCCAGGCGTGGGCGATGGCAGCGCCGCCGCGCTCGAGGCCGGCGAAGAGGTCGGGGAGGCGGGGGCGCCAGAACGCCGCGGCGGCGGGGCCGTCGAACACCACCACACAGGTGGTATCGTAGAGGTCGATGACCAGCCCGGGGAGGGCGTCGGCCTCGCCGTGGACGAGCCGGCGGCCGGTGCAGCCGGCGAGCAGCGGGTCGCGGCGGCGGCGGGCGGCGGCGGCCTCGGCGCGGCCGGCGGCCCAGGCGGGGTCGAGGGGGGTGCCGGGAGGTGCAAGGACGCGGGCGCGGATCGGCGAGTCGGGGTCGGCGAAGGCGAGCGCGAGCTCGCCCTGGGGGTCGGCGAGGGCGATGACGTCGCCGGCGGCGAGGCCTGGCGGCAGCGCCGCGAGGGCGCGATCGTAGATCCAGGGGTGACCGGCGCGGATGCGGTCGCGCAGCGGCTTGGTCAGTCGGACCGTGCAGCGCGGCCCGGAGCTGATCCCCGCAAGGGGGACCCTCGCCGCAAGGTGATTCCGATCCTCGCTTCGCTGCGGACCGGAATCGATCGACCCGGCTCGGGTCACTTCAGCTGCGCGCTGGCCAGGATGTACTTGTGCGCGTAGGCGTTGAGGACCTGGACGACGCCGGCGTTGGGGACGAGCCACATCTGCGTGAGCCAGTTGGCCGGCAGGTCGAGCGGCTTGCCCTCGCCCTGGGGATGGTCGAGGGTGACGCGGCCGGTGGTGACGAGCGCGAGGTGCTCGGCGCCGGCGTAGAGGCCGGCCTTGGTGTTGACGGACTCGGGCGGCTGCGGGGTGAAGGCGCGCTCGAGCTCGAGCTTGCCGCTGTCGAGCTTGGCGCCGGAGTCCTGGAACGGCGTGCGGCTGAAGTGGGCGACGATCTCCTCGCGCCACTGGCCCTCGCCGATCGCGCCGTTGACGAGCTTGAGGCTGGTGTCCTTGGAGCGGTCGAACTTGTCGAACGCGAGGCCGAAGTAGCCGCCGGGCTCGCCGGCGAAGAAGAAGCTCTCGGGCGAGATCTCGAACTTGGTGCGGTTGCAGGTGATCGTGCTGGTGAGGGTGCGCTCGTCGTAGATGTGCTTCTTGGGATCCTTGCTGAGGTCGGCCTTGGTCTTCTCTTCGAGCGTGATCACGGTGTCGGGGCCCTTGGTCTCGACGGACTTGACGGTGATGACGACCTCCATCGGCTGGGACGGCGACAGCTTGACCATGTCCTCGCGCGGCGGGAGGCCGGACTCGACGAACTCGTAGGTCCACTTGTTGCCCTCGACCAGCGGCAAGATCCGGGCGCCGCAGGGGGCGGGAGCTTTGCCGACGGGGCCCTTGGTGTACTCGGTCTTCTTCTTCGGATCCGGACCCTTCTTCTGGGCCGCCGTGGTCGAGGACGCGAGCAGGATCAGCGGGAACAGCGCAGCGCCAAGGGTTCGCACCCCTGGTTCATACGGCACCGCGGCGCCGAGGTAAAGCCGCGATGGCTCACAGGGTGATGCGGACCGGCCGGTTCCGGGTCGCAAGTGGGCGGGCAGACCGGGGCCTGAGGGGGTCTTCCGCGATCCGCGGGCGGCAGCGCCCGGCAACCGTGGACCACCTGGGACGGTAACCCGATGCGGTGTCGGGCGCCGTCCCGCGCTTGGCTGGTCCCTCGCTTCGCTGGTGCCGGATCCTCGGGCAGGAGCCCGGCGCTGCGGCTACGCTCGGTCCCAGTCAGCGCTCGCGGTTCTCGCGCTGTGCGCCGTACACACAGTTGGGATCGTTGGTTCCCTCGCACATCTTCTGGATCAGCGCGCGGAACCGATCGTCGCGGCGCATCTCGGCAAAGTCAGAATCGAGGACTTGCTTGCGGCCGAGCAGCTTGTCGAGGTGTGCCTCGACGTCGGCGCGCTTGCTCGGATGCGGGCGCAGCTGGAGCAGCCGGGTCAAGAGGTTGATGGTGCACTGATAGCGGCCGATGGTGGCGTACGCGGCGGCGAGGCTGTAGGTGGCCTCGACGTTGTACGGATCGGCGCGCAGCGCGGTGATGAAGTCGGTGACCGCCTGGGTGATCATGTCCTCGCGGACGACGCGGGTGACCTCGGCGCTCTGCGCGGTGCGCAGCTTGGCCTTGCCCTGCTCGGCGAGGCGGTTGCCTTCGGGGATCGAGCGCTCGTCGAAGCTGAGCGACTTGCCCTCGTGGTCGGCGTCGACCGGGTCGCAGTCCTTCTGGACGGTGGTCTTGGCGGTGGTGACCGGCTCGGCTTCGGGACGCAGGGGGGGCGGCGCCGCCGTGACGGCCTGCTTCTCGTGACAGCCGCCCAGGGCGACGATCAATGCGAGGCCCAGAACGACGATCGGCGCGACGATCGGCGCCAGCGCGGCGCGCGTCATCGCCCCACCGCCGCCATCGCGTCCTTGCGATAGTGCTTGAACCACTGGCTGTTGTCGCCGATCGAGTCGATCGCCGGGGTGGCGGCCTTGGCGAACCTGGGGTTGGTGGTCAGCGCGGCGAGCCGCTTGAGCATCGCGATCGCGCAGCCCTTGCGATAGACCTTGTCGTAGGCGAGGGCGAGCTTGAGCGTGGCCTCGACGTTGTACGGGTCCTTGACCAGCGCGCCGCGGTAGCGGTCGATGCTCTCCTTGAGCAGGCCGGCCTGCGCGGAGGCGTCGGTGGCCTTGTCGGAGTTGGCCATCGCGGTGTTGCCCTCGTCGGTCAGCTGGTTGGCCTGGCTGGTCAGCTGCCGCACGTTCTTGGGATCGCCGCGGAAGTCGGCCGTGCAGTCGTCGACCATCTTGACCGGTGTCTCGACGATGGCGGCCTCCGGCGGCACCTTCTTCTTCTGCGGTGCCACCAGCTTCTCCGGCTTGCCGCCGTACAGCGGCTGACAGCCGGTGGAAGCCAGCCCGATCCCGAGCGTGGCGAACGTGAAGAACGCGGCGCAAACGCCCAGACATGCCCCGAAGGAACCTCTACCCATAGGCCTCCGACGGTAGCGCGGGGGCTGCCAAGATTCAACGCGCTACGCGCCCGAGCAGCGGCACGACAGCCGGCCGCCCCGGGCACCGGGCGGCGACTATGCCGTGACGAACCGCGCGATCGGCCGGAGGAACGGCACGACGGCAGAGATCAGCATGCCGGCGGCGATCGTCGGGCGCACCGCGAAGGCATCGAAGCCGCGGGCCGCGACATCGGCGCTGACCATCGCGAGGATCAGGGCGCCGGCCACGCCGATCGCCAGGACGCCCCAGGTCCTGAGCTGGACCAGGCCGCGCAGGCCGACGGCGGCCAGGACAAACGCCACGAGGGCCAGGGCGGCGGCGCCGTCGGGGCGCGGCACGAACGCGTAGAGCAGGATGAACGGCAGGCTGACGCCGGCGCGGATCACCGAGCGGCCGAGCCGCTGGTACGGCTCGCTCATCGTCTGGCCCCACAGGAACAGCGTGGCGGCCAGGTGCGTGCCGCCCATGAACACCAGCAGCGGCTCGGCGCCGATCTGCCAGATGCCGACGGCCGCCGAGATCACGCCGTAGAGGCCGACGCCGACAGAGTACCAGCGGGCCCAGAAGTAGCCGGCGACCAGCGAGAAGAAGGCCAGGCCGTACACGCCGGCGATCGCCGCGAATGCCTTGGTGAAATCAGGGGCGATCTGCGAGTAAGCGAGCACCCCGTAGAACAGGAAGTAGAAGGCCATGATCGCGGCCGCGAGGGCGCGCCGTTCGCCGACAAGCTTCATGGCGCGACTATAGCCTGGCGGTCACTTCTTGGCCGGCGAAATCGGGAACGACCTCTGGACGATCAATCGGAAATGCTTGTAGCCGGCTTCCTTCTGCTTGGCCGAGAACAGGACCTCGATCAGCAGCCGGTACGGCGTGGTGCGATCGGCGATGATCAACAGCTCGGGGGGCGGCGCGGAGGCGGGGTCGAAGCCGGGCTGGCGCAGCCGGGCGGCGTCCTCCTCGTGGTGCAGCGCCGACAGGAAGTTGGTGAGCCGCGGGATCTTGACGCCGGTGGCGCCGCCCTCCTTCTCGGCGGGATCGACGTCGCCGTTGGCGACCGAGACGATCGACTTGGCTTCCTTGCCGGCGGACACCACGACGCCGGTCTTGGTGATGATCACGGTCGACGCGCCCTCGGGGAGATCGTCGTCGGACAGCGACTTGGGCAGCGACACCGTGCCGGCGGTGAGCTGGGTCGCGCTGACCGCCGCCTGGTAGATGAAGGCGACCAGGAGGATCGTCATCATGTCCATCATCGGCACGATGTTGAGATGGCGGATCTCCTCGCCCTCGGGGACGCGCCCGACGGCCTTGCGGATGATGCTGCGCGCCTCGCGCTGCGTGAAGGACATTACTCGAACCCCGACGAGAACAGGATGTCGTGGAACAGCGCCATCTTCTTCGGATCGTAGGTGGCGCGCGAGGTGTCGTAGAGCTTGCCGTCGGGCGAGACCGGACTGGGCGCCTTCTTGAGCGCGGGATCCTCCGTCGGCAGCGCGCAGTGGGTCGCCTCCTTGCCGAACTCGGGCAGCTTGCAGCGCATCGCGCCCATCACCGCGACGATCGTCGAGTACGGAATGGCACCGTCCGCCATGAGGATCGCCTGGTAGGTCTCGGCCTTGCGCTGCTTGCCGGCGTAGCGGCGATTGGCGATCTCGAACATCGCGTCGTTGATCGCGCGGTAGTCGAACACCGGCGCCGGCTCGTCGCGGCTCGGGATGCACTTCTGGGTGACCGGATCGCACGAGTTGGACTCGCACATGTACGGGCCGTCGCAGGCCTCGCCGTCGCGGCCGGTGCGCTGGAATACCAGCTTGGGCGCGGCGAGCGTGCCCTCGAGGCCGCTGATCGACCACAGGATGACGCGGTCGCGCGTGATCGACGCGACCAGCTTGAGCGGCTGCTCGTCGGGGTTGGTCGCCGGGGTCTGCGCGGTGGCCGGCGGCGCGGTCTGCCGGTCGGGGAGCGTCGTGTCGATCTGGGTCAGGATCAACCCGGCGGTGACCGACGCGAGCAGGAACAGCACCAGGTTGGTCACCATGTCGAGGTACGGGATCAGGTTGAGCTCGCCGCTCTCGAGCTCGTCCCACACGATGTCGTCCTCGCGCCGCTTGACGGCGGCGCGGGTCTTGGAGCGCACTCTGTGTGCGGAGTATTCCATCGCTAGGCCGAGGGCGCCGTCTCGTGCTCGTCCTCGGTGGGGGCGGCCGGCGCGCGGCTCTGGACGGCCACGGGGCCACCGTCGGCCAGAAGGTTCTCGAACCGCAGGCTGAACGCCTCGAGATCGGCGACGACCTTCTTCATCGCGGCCGACAGCAGCAGGTGACCGACCATGCAGATCAGCGCGATCGTGAGGCCGAAGGCGGTGTTGTACATGGCCTGGGAGATGCCGTCGGACAGCTTCTTCTGGCGATCGGCGGGATTGGCGTCGCCGATCGAGGCGAACGTGGCGATCAGCCCGGTGATCGTGCCGAGCAGACCGATCAGTGTGCAGATGTTGGCCAGCGACCACAGCGCGCCGATCCGGGTCTTCACCTCGGGCAGCGTGTCGGTCATCGTCTCTTCCATCGCCTGGGCGACGGCGGCCTCGCCGCGGTGCAGGCGGTTGAGCCCGGCCTTGGCGACCCGCGCGACCGGCGCCGTGGTGGCGTCGCACAGCTTCTTGGGTGGCCACGGCCGAGGAAGTAGATCGCGCGCTCGACGATCAGGCCGATGACGACGGCCAGGAGGAACGTGTTGACGATGAAGAACGGCCCGCCCTTTTGGAAGACATCGCTTAACCAGCTCATCGGTGGAATTGCCTCCGCGCGCGGGGGGCGTACCCCTTTGCGGTACGTGGGAAGGGTTGTAGCGACAGGCGGTTCATTGCGTCAAGCATAGCCTCGGCGAAATCTCTTGGGTGAACGATAGCTTACTGGCGTTGGACGCGTGGATCTCGGATCGATCGTGAAGCGCGGGTCAGTTGTTTGGAGCACCAGAGTTGATCCAACGTTCAAGCGCATCGAGCTTCTGACAGCACAGCGTGGTGGAACCCTGCGGCATGTAACCGACCGAGCCCGGCGGGGCGGCCGCGGGCGGGGTGGCCATCGCGGGCGGGACATCGCGC
Organism: Deltaproteobacteria bacterium; assembly: GCA_005887925.1. Lineage (GTDB taxonomy): Bacteria > Myxococcota_A > Polyangia > Haliangiales > Haliangiaceae > JABFXX01. Next base: position 26,108 of record VBLP01000310.1, read on the forward strand.
ACCATGAGCATGAGATAGCTCGCGTGGACGTCGTTGGGTACGACGAGCATGCGCGTGCGATCGATCATCGAGGAGATGCCGACCAGGTGGTCGTGGGCCGAGGTCTTGAGGTCGAGCTTGCCGGCGTCGCTCGCGCTGCTGTGACAGCCCGAGAAGTTGCACGACACGGTGAAGATGTTCTGCTGGATCCAGGTCAAGGTCACCGGGTTCTGCATCGTGGCGGCCATGCACGGCGCGGACGTGGTGCTCACCACGCACGCCCGGCCCGTCGAATCGCCGCCCGCGTCGACCGACTCGAG
>VBLP01000310.1:26471-36752 GCA_005887925.1 Deltaproteobacteria bacterium
GGCAGCACCGGCGGCGGAACGAGATCGTCGAACGAACGGATCGCGGGACCGGCGAGGAACTTGCCGGGCAAGGTGCCCCGCACGAACGGCATCCAGACCGCCTCCGGCGACGGCCAGGACGGATCGCCGCTCCACGGCTCGACGCGTGCAAAGCTCACGTTGGGTGGCACGGGGAAGTCGCGGACCGGCGTGCGCGGATGCGCCTTCTGCATGAAGTCGAGCCAGATCGGCACCGCGGCGCCGCCGCCGGTGATCTTGTCGCCGATCGGCGTCGAGTCGTCGCGGCCGATCCACACCGAGCCGAGCAGGTCGGTGGTGAAGCCGTTGAACCAGACGTCGCGGTAGTTGGCCGAGGTGCCGGTCTTGCCTGCGGTCGGCCGGCCGAGCTGCGCCGCCCACCGCGCGGTGCCGCGCTGCACGACGCCCTTCATCAGGTTGATCATGACGTAGTCGACCTCGGGCGAGATCACCTGCGGGCCGGGCGGCTGGTTGCGCAGATCCTCGACGACGTGGCCGGCGGTGTCGGTGACGAGGTCGAAGAACCGCGGCGTGATCCGGCGGCCGCCCGATGCGATGCCGGCGTAGCCCGCGGCGACCTCGAGCGGCGTCAGGTCGGGGGTGCCCAGGCTGATCGAGATGTGGCGCGGGATCGGTGACGCGATGCCGAAGCCGCGCATGATCTCGATGATGCGGTCGAGGCCGACCTGCACGGCGAGCTGGACCGAGATCGTGTTGAGCGAGAACGCCAGCGCGGTCATCAGCGTGACGTCGCCCAGGTACTTGTTGTCGTAGTTGGCGGGCGTCCACACGCCGGTCGCGGTGGTCACCGAGAACGGGCCGTCGGTCATGCGGTCGACGGGAGTCTTGCCGGCCTCGAGCGCGGCCGAGTAGATGAACGGCTTGATCGACGAGCCGACCTGGCGCCTGGCCTGGGTCGCGCGATCGAACTGCGACGCGGTCCAGTCGTAGCCGCCGACCATCGCCAGGACGCGGCCGGTGCTCGGCTCCAGCACGATGAACGAGCCCTGCAGCGCCGGGCGCTGCGCGAGCGTGGCCTGGTTGCCGTCGGCGGACAGCCGGACCGGCAAGAGGTCGCCGAGCGCGACCGCGGCGCCGGTCTTGGGATCGCGGAACGCGCGCACGTCGCGGGCATCGTCGGTGATGAGCGCCAGCCGCCGGGGGCCGAGGTCGACGGTGACCCCGACGCCGGTGCGCGGCAGGTCGACCACCATCGCGCCGTAGACCTGCTCGGGCAGGACCTGGTCGGCGACCGCGGTGGTGTCGTCGGTCGGTCCGGTGATCGGGTGGGCCGGGCCGGTGGTCCACGCGCCGCGCGCGGTGGCCGGTACGGCGCCGATCGGGCCGCGGAAGCCGAGCTTCCGGTCGAGCGCCTCGAGGCCGCGGCGCAGCGCGCTCTCGGCCGCCGCCTGCATGCGGGTGTCGAGCGTCGAGTGGAACTTGAGGCCGCCGCGGAACAGGTCGCGGTTGCCGTAGCGCCGGGTCGCGAGCTGGCGGATGTGCTCGACGAAGTACGGCGACGCGAGGTGGTTGAGGTCGCTCTCGTCGACCAGCGCGATCGGCTCGGCGAGCGCGGCGTAGTACTCGGCCTCGGAGATGAAGTGGTCGTCGCGCATGTGGCCGAGCACGTAGCGCTGGCGCTCGCGGGCGAGCTGCATGTTGCGATGCGGCGCGTACTTGGACGGCGAGGCGACCAGGCCGGCGAGCATCGCGGACTCGGCGATCGTGAGGTCCTCGACCTCCTTGCCGAAGTAGGTCTCGGCCGCCGCGCCGACGCCGTACGCGCCGTGGCCGAGGTAGACGTGGTTCAGGTAGATCGACAGGATCTCGGCCTTGGTGAGCTCGCGCTCGAGGCGCACGGCGAGGATCACCTCCTTGGTCTTGCGCCGGTACTTGCGGACCTTGCGCTCGCGGGCGTAGCCCTCGGGCGACAGCTCCATCGCGCCGATCTGCTCCTCGCCGGCGAGCAGGGTCTGCTTGATGATCTGCTGGGTGATCGTCGAGCCGCCCTGCTTGATCGTGCCGTCGGAGCGGAAGTTGGTCCACGCCGCGCGCGCGATGCCGAGGAGGTCGAAGCCCTTGTGCTTGTAGAACCGGCGATCCTCGGCCGACAGGAACGCGGCGGGCACGTGCGGTGGCATGCGCTCGAGCGCGACGATCTTGCGGTTCTCGATCGAGAACGTACCGACCTCCTCGCCGTCGGAGGACAGCACGATGCTCCGATGGCGAGGTAGAGCGCGGCGGCCCCGAACGAGGCGCCGTAGAGCGCGAGCAGAAAGCCCAGGCGCAGGACCGACACCATGCGCAGCCGGCGGCGTCTGCGGCGCTTGCGGAGGATCGCGGGCTCGGCCACGGTTATGCTCAGTCTATGAGGTCCCGGCGATGGCTGCACGCGGCCCTGTGCGGCACGGCGATCATCGCCGCTGCTGGGCTCGCCGGCGGTCAGCCGGGGCGGCCGGCAGCTCCCGCGGCAGGGTCGGCTGCGCCGAATCCGCGCACACCGGCTGCGGCCAAGCCGCCCACCCCGGGAGCCAAGCCGCCCAAGTCCGCGGGAGCGTCGGCGGTCGAGTCGACCGACGTGCCGGCCTGGACGCCGCCGCCGCCGCGGTTCGCGGTCGCGCCGTTCGAGAACCGCGCCAACGTCCGCGCGTTCGACTGGCTGGTCGCCGAGGCGCCGTTCGAGATCAGCGAGAAGACGGAAGGGGTGCTCGGCCTCGAGCCGACCGGCGGGCCGCTGCACGTCGGCCCGGTCGCGATCGACGCCGACGCCGACGAGGTCGCCGAGCTCGCGACGTCGCACGACGCGGCGTTCGTGATCACCGGCTGGGTCGACCGCCCGGCCTGGCAGCTCCGGCTCGATCTCACGCTGTGGAAGGTCGCGGGCGGCAAGGCCCAGATCGCAGCGCACGCCCAGCGCGCCGGCGAGGTCAAGGCCTACCACCAGCTGCTCGGCGAGGCGATCGCCGAGCTGTGGTCCAGCGGCGCCGGGATCGCGATCGACGAGGCGCGCGGCCGGGCGCTGCAGCGCACGCTGGCCATCGACCTGTACGCAGTCAACCTGATGGGCCACGGGCTGGGCCTCATGACCGGCGCGATCGCCGCGGCGGCGACGCTGACGCCGGCGGGGCGTGCGTCGGGCGGCGCGGCGCAGGTGACCGCCGCCGACCTCAAGGCGGCCGAGCACGAGCTCGAGCGCTCCGTGTTCATCGATCCCAAGTGCTTCGAGGCCCAGCGCGTGCTCGGCGAGCTCTACCTCGCCGCCGCGCCGGACGACCCCAAGGCGGCCGCCCGCGCGCTCGGCAAGTTCAACTACGCCAGCGACCTCGCGCCCGACGACATCGAGTCGCTGCGCGCCGCGGCGGCGGGCGCGGCCCAGACCGGCAAGCACGAGGTCGCGCTCGAGCTGTTCCGGCGGCTGGTGCGGCGGCGGCCGTGGGACCTCGACGCGCGCTACGAGCTGGGCAACGCGCTGTGGCGGACCGGCGATCCGGCCGGCGCGCAGAAGCAGCTCGAGCAGGTGACCGCGCATCGCCCCGATCACCTCGCGGCGCGCCGCGTGCTCGTGCTGATCCACGCCTCGCGCAGCGACACGCCCAGGCTCGTCGCCGAGCTCGAGGCGATCGCGGCGCGCGCGCCCGACGACCTCGAGACCAAGGCCGACCTGGCCTCGGCGTACGGCGCGCTGGCGCGCTGGGACAAGGCGATCGCGGCGCTCGAGGCGATCGCGGCGGTCCGCCCGGCCGACCTGGCGCTGACGGTGCGGACCGGCGACGCCTACCGCAAGCGGGCCGACCTCGACAGCGCGCTCGCGTGGTACGCGCGGGCGAGCAAGCTCGCGCCGGAGTCGAGCTGGCCGGGCTTCGCCGCCGCCCAGTCGCTGTTCGACGCCGGCAGGCTCACCGAGGCCGCGCGCGCCTACACCTCGCTGCAGCGCTACCGCGACGACCTGCCGGCCGCCGAGCAGGCGCTGGGCGTGATCGCGCTGCTCCAGCATCGCCCCGACGACGCGGCGTGGTACCTGCGGCGCGCGGCCAGGGAGGCCCCGCGCAACCCCCTGACCTGGCGCGCGCTGATCGCCGCCGAGCTCGGCCGCAGGGACGCCACGACCGCCGCCCGCGACGCCGCGGCGGCGCTGCCGAGCTGGCCGGGCGATGGCCAGCTGCATTACCTCGCGGCGATCGCCCACGCGATGCAGGACGATCGCGCCCAGGCCCGCCGCGAGCTGATCGCCGCATCGGCCGCCGATCCGTCGCTCGCCGCGCCGCGCGCCGCGCTCGAGGCGCTCGACGCCGGGACCACGCCCGCGCTGCAGTTCACGCCCGAGCTGGTCCGGCCGTGGGGCGACGCCGATGCGATCGGCCAGGCGCTCGACCGCTACGCCACCGTCACCCAGGCGCTCGCGGGGCAGCGCGCGGCGTACCAGCGCCAGGTGCTCGGCGTGCTCGGTGCGCTTCACCGCGGACCGTACGCGCCGGCCAGGCCCGAGCCGGTGCGGCGCTGCCCGATCGCCCAGATCGCCGGCAGCTGGGCGGCCGCGCAGCGCGGCCTGGCCGCGATCGTCCGGCTCGGCGAGGAGCTCGAGGCGACCTGGCGGTTCATCGCGCGCCACGACGAGGCGGGCGCCACGGCGGGCCTCCTGCCCAACGCGCGCACCCAGGTTGCGGCGGCGCGCCGGTCGTTCAAGCTCGCGCTCGCCGATCTCGCCGAGCTGCGCGCCGAGTGGAGCCGCTCGCTCGAGCCCGAGCTCCGCGTCGCCGGCTGCACCGATCGGCTGCTCGCCGCCGCGGCGGCCGACCCCACGCGCTACCGGGTCGCCGAGGACGAGCGGCCCGAGGCGATCCCGACGACGCAGCCGCCCCGGCCCCGGGCGCGCGCGACGTTCTACGTCGACAACAGCCACTGCCCCGATCCCGTCGAGGTCTGGATCGACGGCGCGCAGGTCGGCCAGGTCGGCGCGGGCCGGCGCAGCGCGATGGTCGCCGACGGCGGCGAGCGCACGCTGTGCCTGCTGGTGCCGGGAGCGGCGCAGTGCGGCGACCGCGGCACGGTGCGCGAGGTTTTCCTGCACGACGGCTGGTCGGTGACGATGCACTGCCAGCGCTGACGCCGGACCGACACGCGGCGGCGCGAGACGCACCAGACCCGAGCGGGAGATGGCAGACGAAGCCATGCCTGGCGCGCGAACAAGGGTATGGTCGGGTGTGCAGATGCCGCAGCTCGTGTTCGCGTCGCCGCGCGTGCTGCCGCGCGCTGACAAGCTGCACGGCCGCGTCGTCGTCCTCGATCTCGCGTTCGCCGCGACGATCGGCAGCACGGTGTCGTTCGAGCTGGTGACCCGGCCGTTCATCGACGCGCTCGGCGCGCGGCTCGCGGTCTGGGTCGATCACCACGATCACGAGCGCCACGCCGCGTTCGCCGGCGATCCGCGGTTCGTCCTGGCGACCAAGGCGCAGCACGGCGCGTGCCCCGAGATGGTGACGCAGGATCTCGTCCGCCAGACCGGCCCGATCGACTGCATCTGCACCCACGTCGACCTCGACGGGCTGTACGCGGCGGCCAAGTGGATCCTGGGCGGCGTCGAGCCGTACGCCGGGGCCGACGACGACGCGCGCGCGGTCGACACGCGGGTCGGCAGCCCCGGGCCGATCGCGGCGCGGATCGATCGCGCGCTGCGCGCCCGGTTCCGCGACGATCAGCTCAAGCGCGGCGTCGTGCAGTTCCTGGTCGGCGGGATGCAGCCTGGCGTGCACGACCAGGTGATCGGCGAGGCCGCGGTCGAGTTCGAGCACCGCAACGCGCTGACCCGCGAGCTCGCGAACCGCTTCACGATCCGCGGCCGGGTCGCCGTGGTCGATACCTCCGGCGCGCAGGGCCCGTTCGACAAGACCGACCTCCTGCTCGCCGGCCAGGTCCGCGCGCCGGTCGCGATCGTCCGCGACTCGGGGATGCTGACGATCGCCGCGGCGTTCAACTCGGGGTGGGACTTCGTCGAGCTGTTCGGGATCGGCGGCGGGATACCGACGCGGGTCACCATCCCCGAGCAGCGGCTCGACGACGTGATCGCCCGCATCAATGCAGCACAGCTGCCGGTGCCGCGGACCGGTTCACGGGGCGACGATTGACCCACTTCATGGTAAGCGACCCCCATGTCCACCGAACGCCGGCGGCTGCAGGTCATGGGTGAGTCTCGGTCGCGGGTCGACGACGTCGCTGATCAGGCACGAGGTCGCATCGATCGTCGAGCAGTGTCGCGCCCTGCTGTTCCCCGGCTACGCCGGCGGCGACGTGGACCGCGGCGCGCCGAGCGCGCTGCGCGACGTCATCCGCGCCCGGGTCATCGAGCTGCGGCTCGCGCTGCATCGCCAGGTCTATCGCGCGCTGCACCACAAGCGCCAGCAGGTGCTCGGCCGCTCCGACCTCGAGTGCCTCGACTGCGCCAGCAAGGCCGAGACCATCACCGACCGCTTCCTCGGCCACCTGCCCGAGCTGCGCCGGCTGGTCACGCTCGACCTGCAGGCCGCGTACGAGGGCGATCCGGCTGCCAGCGGCGTCGACGAGATCCTGCTGTGCTACCCGGGAACCTACGCGATCTGCGTCTATCGCATGGCGCACGCGCTCTTGCGCGAGGGCGCCATCGTCATCCCGCGCATGATGACCGAGCTGGCGCACCGCCGGACCGGCGTCGATATCCACCCCGGGGCGGAGATCGATGCGCCGTTCTTCATCGACCACGGGACCGGCGTGGTGATCGGCGAGACCACGCGGATCGGCGCGTGGGTCCGGCTGTACCAGGGCGTCACCCTGGGGGCGCTGACCGTGCCGCAGGGTGAAACCCGCCCAACCCCTGGGCATCGCAGGCATCCCACGCTCGAGGACCACGTCGTGATCTACGCCAACGCGACCATCCTCGGGGGGGACACCGTGATCGGTAAGGGCTCGGTGATCGGCGGAAATGCGTTCGTGACCAGCTCGGTGCCGGCGGGGTCCCGGATCTCCGGATCGGTGCGAGCGCAGCGCTAACCCCAGAGCTCGTCTGAGATGAGCCCGGATCGCGAGTAGTTTTCGCGGAAACTGCGACGCGAGGCGGGTCAGATCAGGCGAGCTCTGGGGTTAGGTTACGCTACATTGCGCGGCATCGCCGCGGTCGTGTTAGAGTTTTTCGGCAGCGATGCCCGAAGAAGCGCGTCCGCGAACCAATACGCGATTGCGCGGAGAGGCCCCGCCCGGGCTGCAATTTACCGGGGAGGAGGGCCGGCAGCGGATCGGCCGGTACGAGGTCATCAAGACGATCGGCAAGGGCGCGATGGGCGTGGTCTACAAGGCGCGCGACCCGCTGCTCGACCGCGTCGTCGCGGTCAAGACCATCATGTCGCCGCAGGGCCAGGGCCGGCGGGTGCGCTCGGCGTTCCTCGAGCGCTTCCAGCGCGAGGCCAAGGCCGCCGCCAAGATGCAGCACCCGGCGATCGTGACGATCTTCGACGTCGGCCTCGACGAGGACTCGGGCGCACCGTTCATGGTGCTCGAGTACCTGCCGGGCGAGTCGCTCGCCGACCGCCTCGACCGCGTGCGGTTCCCGCTCGCGCGTGGCGTGCAGATCGCGCTCGATCTCGCGTCGGCGCTGGCGTTCGCCCACCGCCAGCGCATCGTGCATCGTGACGTCAAGCCGGCCAACGTGCTGCACGCCGGCGACAACCGCTGGAAGCTCGCCGACTTCGGCATCGCGCGCATGCCCGACTCCGACCTGACCCAGGTCGGCATCTTCATGGGCACGCCGGGCTACTCGCCGCCCGAGGCGATCCGCGAGGGTCGCTACACGCCGCAGGCCGACGTGTTCGCCTGGGGCGCGGTGTTCTACGAGCTCCTGTCCGGCCGGATCCCGTACGAGGGTCCCGACACCAAGACCACCAACGGCTACGTGGTGCAGGGCAACGCGCCGGCGCCGAGCCGGCACGACACCTCGATCCCCGAGCCGCTCGCCACGGTCACGATGACCGCGCTGCAGCCGTCGGACCGCACCCGGTTCAAGGATGGCTCGGAGGCCGAGCAGGCGCTGCGCGAGGCCTGGGATCGCTGTCTGACCCAGGGCTTCGTCCATCCCGCCATCCTCGCGATGGAGGAGATGCCGCACGACAAGGTGCCGGCGCGGATGCACGAGCCGCGCGGCGTCCCGGCTCGCCCGCCGGTGCCGCTCCTGGCCAGCGACTCGAACGAGATGACCGCGATCGACGAGAAGATGCTCGCCAAGCCGCTGGCGATCGAGAGCCAGAAGCCGGGCCGGATCGGCGACGACGATCCGACCATGCTGTCGGTCCGCGAGGAGGAGCGCCGCGGCCAGCGCGACGGCGCGCGCGGCGACCGGCCGTCGGGCAAGGCCCGCGCGCTCGAGCCCGACCGCTCGTATCCGGATGGCTCGGGGCCGCGCGAGGCGCCGCCGACCGAGAAGGATCCGTCGAAGATCCAGCCGCCGCCGGCGGACCGCAGCCTCTCCGCCGAGCGGATCAGCCCCAAGCTCCCGGTGATCATCCTGGTCGCGATGCTCGTGCTCGCGGTCGCCGCGGCCGGCCTCTACATGGGCGGCGTGATCAAGATCTGACGGGTCAGATCCGGGTCGTCGCGACCTACGGCCGGAGGCCGGCGCTCGCCGGGCCAACCAGCTCGGCCACGGACACGGCGCAGCCGCGGGACAGCGTGTAGCCCGCGCCGCCGTGGCCGTAGTTGTGGATGATGCGGCCGACGCGCTCGAGGCGGACCTCGGGGCGGAACGGCCGGAGCCCGGCGCGCACGCGCTTCACCGGCCCGATCGGCAGGCCGAAGGAGCGGGCCTGGGCGAGGATGCGCGCTGTGATCGCTGTGTCGACCACCGGCGGCGTCCCCGGTGGCCACGGTAGCGCGCAGCCGCCGAGCACGAGCTCATCGTGGCGCGGCACCAGGTAGAACAGCGCATCGGGGTCGCGATCGTCGGTGACCGAGACCGAGCGGTCGACCTCGCCGAGCTCGGCGATCACGACCTGGCCGAACAGCGGGAGGAGCGCGTGGTCGCCGGCGAGATCGCGCGCGGCCAGGCCGGTGCAGTTGACGACGACGTCGCCCGGCTCGCCGGCGAGATCGGTGACGGTCCGGTGCTCGATCGGTGCGCGCAGCTGGCTCGCGAGCCAGGGCAGGAGCCGCGCCGGCTCGATCGCCAGCGAGGCGTAGCGCCACGCGATCGGCGCGCCGGCCACCGGCGCCGGTGCGCGGCTGACGTCGATCTGCGCGGCCCACCACGGCCTCGGCGGATCGAGCCCCTCGTCGGTGGTGATCTCGTAGCCGGTCCTTGCCGCCACACCGGACGCCGGATCCGCGATGAGCGGATCGAGCCAGCGCTTGGTCTCGGCGGCCCAGGCAACGACGCGATCGGGCGGCCCGGCGCGGTAGGGAAACCAGAACGCGGCGGCGACCGCCGAGGTCGTGGCGTCGCCGGTCTCGGCGGCGACCACGCGCACGGTGTGGCCGCGCTCCTCGAGCGTCAGCGCAGTCGTCAGCCCGACCACGCCTGCGCCAACAACGGTGATGTTCACCGATCGAGCATAGCGCTCGACGTTCGAACGTCAGGCGCGGCCACTCGCATTCTGCGGTGAGTTCCTGCGCACCTGCGGTTCACCCGGCGGCGCGCTTGGCGGCGCGCAGATCGCGGACCAGCTGGGCCTGGCCGTCGGCGTGGTAGCTCGAGCGCACGAGCGGGCCGGCGACCACGTGGGTGATTCCCTGATCGCGCGCGTACTGCTCGAGCTCGGCGAACTCGGCCGGCGGCACGTAGCGCTCGATCGCCAGGTGCTGCTTGCTCGGTGACAGGTACTGGCCGAGCGTCACGATGTCGACGCCGAGCCGCGCGACGTCGCGCAGGACCTCCTCGACCTCGCCGCGGGTCTCGCCCAGGCCGAGCATCAGGCCGGTCTTGGTGACCGCGTTACGCTTGCGGGCGTGCTCGAGGATGCGGTAGCTGCGCGGGTAGCTCGCCTGGACGCGCACCGCGCGCGACAGCCGCGGCACGGTCTCGAGGTTGTGGGCGAAGACGTCCGGATCGGCCGCGAGCACGATGTCGACCAGCTCGGTCTTGCCCTTGAAGTCGCCGGCGAGGACCTCGAGCGTCATCCCGGGACACGCCGCCTTGACTCGGCGGATCGTCTCGGCCCAGTGCGCGGCGCCGAAGTCGGCCAGGTCGTCGCGATCGACGCAGGTGATCACCGTGTGCTCGAGCGACAGACGCGCGAGCATCTCGGCGAC
>VBLP01000312.1:0-10600 GCA_005887925.1 Deltaproteobacteria bacterium
GCTTCGGCGATCCCAACGCTGGCTCCGACGGCGAGATCGGCTATCCCGATGGCTTCACCCGCGACGACCGGGTCGAGGTCGGGCTGGTCCTGCCCACGATCTCGATCGGGTATCAGGGCATCCAGCTATTCCAGCGCGTCGCGGCGCTGGCCGGCGGCGCGTGCGGCGCGTTCGGCGACTGGCAGGCGTTCGGGCAGCAGACCACGCTGGTCCGGTCGGTCGTGGTCCCGCTCGACGACGCGACGTGTCGTCAGTTCAAGCTGCGTGTCGTCAACGGGCTGGGGCGGGTGTTCGAGTACACGAGCCTGCACACGGTGGCTGCGGATCGCACACCGCCGGCGGTCGTTGCGTCGCCCGATCAGCTCGGCAGCGTCCTGCGCGTCGCGGTGGCGACGGTCGAGACCGCGGCCGGAATCGCCGCGCAAGCATACCGGCTCAACGGCGGCGGCGCCGTCGCGTTCAGCGGCAACCAGGTGCTCTTGCCGCTGCAGGACGGCGGGAACAGCGTGCGGATCGAGGTCACCGATCGCGCGGGCAACGTCGGCGCGACGCACCTGTTCTTCTCGGCCGAGCTCAGCGCACCGGCGATCGACATCCAGAGCATCGACGAGGGCGCCACGTATGCCCGCGGCCCCACGCTCGCGTTCAGCCTGAGCCAGCCGATGACGCAGGTGACGGTGCTGGTCGACGGGGCCGTCGTCGATACGGCGGATCTGAGCTTTCTCGGCGCCGGCTCGCACACGCTGGTGATACGCGCGCTCGATGGCGGTGGCCACGTCGTCGAGAAGTCGGTGACGTTCCAGATCGACGGCGACTCGTTCCACCCCGTGCTGCTGTCTCCACAGGCGCGGACGTATCCCGAGGACGAGATCACGGTGACGTTCACCGCCGACCGCCCCGTGGTCGATCGCCAGATCCTCCTCGATGGCAACGTCCAGACCTCGCCCCGCCTGACCGGGCTCGGCAACGGCGACCACACCGTGACCGTCCACGTCCGCGCAGACAGCGGCGCCACGGTCGATATGGTGCGAACGTTCCGCGTGAGCACCGAGGCCCCGACGCTCGTGATCGCCAGTCCGCGCGACGGACAGCGGCTGACCAGTCGATCGCTGCCGGTGATCTTCGACTCGAACAGCGCCGTCCGCTACGAGGCTGGCGGGGTCGGCGATCGCGTGGTGTCCGGCGACATCATCACGCTGCCCGCCGAAGGCACGCAGCAGATCACGCTCACTGCCACGCGCCCGGGCGGCGGCACGCTGAGCCGCACCATCATCGTCACGGTGGACTCGACGACGCCGAGCTTCACTGTGGTCTCCCCGCGACCGCAGCTGTATGCCGCGAGCACGATTCCCATCGACTACGTCGCCAGCAAGCTCCTGCGCACCATCGTGACGCGCCTCGACGGCGTGGAGGTGACGGCGCTGGAGAACCTGCCGGACGGCGCGCACGTGCTCGAGATCATCGGCGAGGACCTCGACGGCCGCATCGCGCGATCCAGCGTCGCGTTCCAGGTGGCGCATCTCGCCATCGTCGCCCCGCACAGCGGGGAGAACGTGATCGACAACAACATCCCGCCGGCGGTAGCGCTGCAATGGGACGCCGGCGGCAACTTCAGCTTTCTCACGGCCTCGGTCGACGGCGGCGAGCCGGTGCTGCTGCCGGCCGATCGCAACACGACGCAGCTGCAGCTTCCGGGCGGTCCGCACGAGATCGTCGTCCGGGGCGCGATCGACGAGCTCGCGCTGGCGCGCAGCGTTCGCTTCCGCAGCGGCGCTCGCAACGTGCGGGTTAACGAGAACAGCATCAAGTACACGTTCACGAACTGCACGGATGACCTGATCTGCGACGTCGACGTGACGCTCCAGATCGAGAACGTCGGCGAGTACGACCTCGCAGAGACCTTCCCGGTCGTCTTCGAGGTGATCTCCGCCGGCGACGCCGGCGGCGCGCTCGAATGGCTCGTCGACGGGATCGCGGCGAAGGAGACTCGCTCGGCGACGCTGACGTCGTTCCGCGCCCGCCTCGACGACACGTTCCGGATCACCATCGACCCCGACCGGAGCATCCCGGCCGAGGACCCGCGCGACAACACGTACGAGGTGCTGTTCCAGCCGGGGAAGATCCTACAGGTCGAGCACTCGCTGTCCGCCTCGAACTTCTACATCTCCGGATCTCGCACCGACAACCTGTTCGCGGTGGCGACGGCCGGTCCGGTGGCGTTCGTGGAGTTCACCGCCGGCGATCTGGTGTTCCGCGACTCCACCGGCGAGCAGGGCTTCGTGTCCCCGGTCGACATGGGCCTGCTCACGCCAGCGGCCAACCACGTCGTGATCAAGGCGTTCGACGCGAACGATCACTTGCTCGATTCCCGCATCGAGTACTTCGATGTGAAGGCGCTGCACGACTCGTATCCCATGCCGGACCGACCCTCGCCCTGGTCGCTGTTCCGGGGCGCGGGCAACCGGATCTTCGTGGACCAGATCGATCAGCGACAGTTCGCTCGTGCCGAGCTGCAGTGGCTGCGCGACTCTCTGAGCGAGGACGCCATCACGATCTCGTCCGCCGATGCGGGCGCTGATGCCGCGGGCCGACAGGTCCCGCCGAGTCCTCGGGGGAGCGCGCACCGAGCCCGGCGAGCCCGTCTGCCCTGCAAGGGACCAAGGCGATCGGGGCATTCACCACGCTCGACGTGAGCGGCGGCGCCTGCATGGTGGATGGCTTCTCGCCGATCACGTCGAGCGAAGGACACCGCCGGGCGGTGCTCGCCGGACTCGACGCGTTTGCGATCGCCGCGAACGTCCTGATCGACACCGAGCTCGAGCCGCTCCTCGAGCACCAGATCGGCGATGCGTTCAACGACGTGCAGCGCGTCCTCGAGCCGTTCACGCACGGCTTTGGCCTCGCGGTCATCGCGCCCCGGTTCTTCGCGTTCGCCGTCGGAGACCTCGACATCATCCCGCCCAACATCTCCGACGTCCACTTCCAGTTCGTCGGCGACCTCGAGGACTTCGTGTTCCAGGCGCCGCCGCCGCGGTGCGATATCCAGATCGTGGGCTCGGAGATCCGCATCGACTCCAGCGTGGCCTTCGACATGCGGTTCCGGCGCAAGTTCACGCTGAGCGCGAATGCCTCGGGGGAAGCATCTGGCTTCCTGGTCGGCGCCTTCGGCTTTCGCTTTCCGATTCCGAGCCTGGCCATCTTCAGCTTCACCACGGTGGACCTTCGCGCCATCGGCCCCACATTCGTGGGCGCGATCTCGAGCAACCTGCACTATCGCGGTGGGTTGCACGGCTCACTCGCGGAGCCCTCGTTGACGATCGACGAAGCCGACGTGTTCCTGGGCTTCCGCGTACCGCTGCAGACCCAGCGCGTGGCCGAGGGCGAGATGCACTCGTATCTCTGGACGCCGTTAGTGTTCTGGCTCCTCGTCGGTCTGGAGGTCGAGCTCGAAGCCTACGCCGAGCTGCAGGCCGAGACGGTGTTCGACGGGCATCTGCAGGCGCCCATCACGCTGAGCAACCCGAGCTATCGAGCCGGTGATCTTCCCGACACCGATTCGTTCACCAGTCCGCTCGGCCACGTGTTCGCCAAGGCGCGCGCGCTGGTCACCGCCCAGTTCAGCGCCTGCGTGTTCTTCATCTGCGTTCCGGTTGCGACGAAGAGCAAGGATAAACCGGTGGCCGATACCTGTCAGAAGGTCGACCATGGGGCGCTTATCCCGGGCGTACCCGGCACCGAGTGCCCCACCGAGGTGAGTCAGTTCGCATTCTCGTTCTGACGGGTCGGCTCGCTATTCCGCGCGGACAGGGCCCGGGCCCGCCGCATAGGCGCCGGCCACGGCCGGCGAGGCGCCCGGTCATCGACGCCAGCGAACACCGTGAGCGGGTCACGGTGCGACCGCGCCCTGGTCCGGTGCACCACATGTGCGGCGCCAGTCGAATACGGATCCCGCGCTCGGACGCTCGGGCTTATAAGTCAACGAAATCAGCCGAAGTTTCACGAGCTGCCTTTTTTTGGCAAAATCGTCGCGCGAAGCCGCTCACAAAGATGGCGTGCTGTCTCTATTCCTTGAGCGCATCAGCCAATGAGACGTACCAGGATCTCGAGAGCGTCGTCATGCACCACCTCAACCCTGAAGCCGCGATCGATCGGTTCGACTCGGCATGGGGCGCGAAGCGGACGGGGGCCAGTACTCGAAGCCAACACCTCGCACGAGCCGGTCGCCATCGTAGGCCTAAATTAAATTAGCTTGTCGCTTTTCGAGCGCCAACACGCCACAGGCCTTCTGGCACGCGTTGTGTGCGGGGCGCGCATGAAGCGCGGGAAGTCGATGATCACCGCTGGCCAGTGAATCGATTCCACGCGCAGATGTGTTCAATCATCAGGAGGTGCAATGTTCAAACGTCTAAAAGGTCTAATGTTCCATCGGGTCTTCGTTGCTCTTGTCACGCTGGCGTTGGTTGTACTGACCGGCTGTCCGTCACTCAGCACGATGCAGACTCCCGCTACGGTGCCCAAGGGCGCGGTCCGTTTCGGGATAGGCCTCGAGGGTGTCGGCTACTCCCAAAAGGACTCTGCGGGGGCCACCTCGACCGTGGCCGCTCCGCAGTTCGAGCTCAACGCGCGTTACGGTGTCACCGACGATATCGACATCGGCGGGAAGCTCTACCTGATCGGCGGCGAGATCGGCGGCAAATACCAGTTCGCGAAGGGTACATTCGAAGCTGCGGTCGCGCCGGCGG
The DNA here is from genome assembly GCA_005887925.1 of Deltaproteobacteria bacterium. Taxonomy (GTDB): domain Bacteria; phylum Myxococcota_A; class Polyangia; order Haliangiales; family Haliangiaceae; genus JABFXX01. The sequence goes on from VBLP01000312.1 coordinate 4,743, forward strand.
TGAGCTATATTTCCGTCAGCCTGGACAGCGGAGGCAGCGGAGGCAGCGGAGACAGCACCAGCTTCAGCGTCGCGTATCTGCATCTCCCCTTGCTGCTCGGTTACAAGGTGACCGACTCGCTCGAGCTCGCGTTCGGTCCGAAGGCGCTCTACGCGATCGCGACCGGATCGGCGAGCGACTCGACGAATCAGAGCTCGGTCACCTCGAGTGGGTTCATGGCCGGTGGCTTTGGGAGCATCCAGCTCAAGATCGGCAAGGCGTTCTGGCTCGCGCCTGAGGTCAACGCCTACAAGCCGTTCACCAAGGGGGCAACCGGCGTGATCTGGCAGGGCGGCCTGGCACTCTTGTTCGGTGGTCCTCCGTCGGCAGCGATGGCCTCACCGATGTGACCGCCGCAGTAGCCCGGTCACGTTCGCGAAGCACGGCTCTCCCTTCGACCTCGCTCACCGGTTGTTCTTGTCGGCCCATCGGACCGTCTGGCGTCGCTTCGGTCGTGGCGCTGTCTCGTTCCGGTTCGTCGAAGCGCTTCCGCCGCCGGGCAGCGCCGTGGGTGGTCCGTCGTAGGTCACGGGTAGAGCGGTTGGGGGTTCGCCGGCCACGTCTACCGCAGCGGGCTCACCAGCGCCATCACCTGGCTGGCGGGTCGGATCAGCGGCTGGTTCGTGCTGCGCAAGGTGCGACGCACGCTCCGATCGACCAAGCCCGTGTCGGCGGCTCGACCGCCGGTGGAGCCGCCTCCCGGCGCGCCGCGATGAACTCCCGGAGCGACAGATAACGGGCTAGTTGGCCTGGGTCGACGGGGGCTCGGGCCCGCGGGTCGCCGCGTCGGTCGGCTCGAGGTAGACGTCGACGCCGGCGCGGTCGCCGGCGCGGCCGTACTCGACGCGCGCGATGCCCTCGCCGAGGGCGCCGACCAGCTTGGCGAGCCGCGGCTCGACCGGGACCTTGGCGTCGCTGCACAGCCGCGCGATGTCGTCGATCGCGATGCCGGGGATCAGCGCGCCGACCCGCGTGACCTTGCCGCCGCGGATCCGGATCGCGAGCGCGAACTGCGGCAGGGTGATGGTGCGCAGGCCGGCGACGAAGGCCGGCTCGAGCGGCGCGCCGGTGAGCTGGGCGAACGAGGCGTCGAGCGCGGCGACCTGATCGTCGGTCGTCGCGCCCGGGACCGCGAGCTCGATCTCGGAGAACGCGGCGTCGCCGATCGACTGGGTGAATCGCTCGATGCGCTCGACCTGGTGATCGTCGACCCACTTCTTGACCTGGTACTTCGCCTCGTGGGTCCCGAACATGGCCTCGACCTTGGACCACGGGTGCGGATCCCAGAAGTGCCAGCCGGTGGTGACCTTGCCGCCCCACACGCCGATCCAGGGGCCGACCAGCTTGGGCTCGAGCAGCTCGCCGACCTGATCGAGCAGGCTGGCGTCGCTCTTGGCGATGTTGCACAGCTTGAAGTAGTCGGCCATCTTCGGCACGAAGCCGCGCGGGTCGCCCCAGGCGCCCCACCACACGCGGCGCAGGTCGCTGCCGAGCATGGCGAGGTAGCTCACGGCCTGCGCGTTGGGCATGTCGGGCGGCATCGGCAGGTGCTCGAGCCAGCGATCGAGGTGGATGTCCATCCACTCCTCGACGATCGCCAGCTGCGACAGGCTGATCTGCAGGTTCAGCCGGACCGAGAGCGCACGCTGGAGTGCGAGGTCGAGCGAGCTCATCGATCAACGGTATCACGCGGATCGCGCGGATCGAGCGCGCCGGACGGCACCGTGATCGCGTCAGCGACTGCCCAGTCCCGTCGGCTCGTTCTTGATCCGCGGCAGGAGCATCACGAAGTTGCACGGCTTGAGGCGATGGTCGAGCTGCGGGATCAAGATCTTCTCCAGCCCGGTCCGCACGCCGCCGGTCGAGCCGGGCAGCAGGAACACGTAGGTCTGGCCGCACAGCGCGGCGTCGGCGCGACTCTGAATCGTCGACGTGCCGATCTCCTGATACGAGAGCCAGCGAAACAGCTCGCCGAAGCCGGGGATCGGCTTGGTGACGAGCGGCGCGAGCGCCTCGGGGGTGACGTCGCGCGGCGTGACGCCGGTGCCGCCGGTCGCGATCACCACATCGACGCCGGGGTCGGCGATCCACTGCGCGAGCTGCGCGCGGATCACCAGCTCGCTGTCCTTGACGATCACGCGCGCGACGATCCGATGGCCGACCTCGGTCAGCCGATCGGCGATGTAGCCGCCCGAGGTATCGGTCTCGGCCGTCCGCGTGTCCGAGACGGTCAAGACCGCGACGTTGACCGGAATGAATGCGGGTTCCATGCCGATATTATGCCATTTCCGTAATTCCTTCGTCAGGTTATCTCTCATACGACGCGTCGCGTTAGAAGTTGTCATCGCGCCGTCACTGCCGCGTGACGCAATGCGTCTTACCTTGCGGTCATGCAGGAGGCACCCATGAAGGAGGCAACCATGACACCCACCAAGATCGAGACTTCCGCCACCCGTCACGGCGTTCTCCCCGCGGTCGTTCACCTCGCGATCGACGTCGCCGAGAAGGGCCAGACCACGGCGATCGCCGTGCTCCAGGACGCGCGGATCGAGCTCCGCGCCGCGATCGAGCAGGGCATCGAGCTGGCCGAGAAGGTCAGCGCGGCCGGCTTCCGGTTCGCCCGCAAGGCGGTGCAGCGGATCGACGATGCGGCCAGCGAGACGCTGACCGGCGCCGACCGCGTGCTCGGCGGCGCCGTCAAGACCGCGCGCGAGACCACCAACGCCGCTGCGCAGCTCGCCGACACGGCGGTCTCCGGCGTCACCGCGTCGGCCTGACGCGCTCCGCGAACCGGGCCGGGGGGTGGGGTTGACGCCGGTGCGAATCCAGGTAGGATACCGGTAGGATGAAGGTGAAGACCTCGGTCACACTGTCGGAAGATCTCCTCGAGGCGGTCGACGAGCTCGCCAAGTCGTCCAGCCGCTCCGAGGTGATCGAGCGCGCTGTTCGCGACTATCTCGCGGCGCGTGCGCGTGCGACGCGCGATGCGCGTGATGTCGAGATCATGAACCGGCTCGCCGACACCTACAACGCCGAGACCGCCGACCTGCTCACCTATCAGCCCTGGATCGAGCTTGGCGAGTAAGCGGCGCCCGCCGGCGACGCGGGCCGCCGAGGCGAGAGTCCCGCGCTGGGGCGCGCAGCTCCGCCGCGGCGAGCTGTATCGCGTCCGGCACCCCAGCGGCGATGCCAAGCGCAGCCGTGTCGTCGTCGTGGTCAGCCGCAGCGCGCACCTGGCATCGCGGTTCTCGACGGCGATCTGCGCGCCGGTCTACTCGCAGCGCGGCGGGCTGTCGAGCGAGGTCGAGGTCGGCCCCGCCGAGGGTCTCAAGCACGCCTCGGCGATCCTGTGCGACGTGCTCACCAGCTTCGCGCGCGGGCAGCTGACCGACTACGTCGGCACGCTCGGGCCGGCCAAGCTCGCCGCGCTGCGCACCGCGCTGCGGATCGCGCTCGAGATCGAGTAGCTGCCAGGTCGAGCGGCTACACGACGAGGTTGACCAGGCGGCCCTTGACGTAGATCGCCTTCTTGATCGGCTTGCCGGCGAGGAACGACTGGACCTTGGCGTCGGCCTGGGCCGCGGCGAGGATCGCGGCCTCGGCGGCGTCGGGCGCGACCTCGATCTGACCGCGCAGCTTGCCGCCGACCTGCACCGCGATCACCATCACGTCGCGGGCGAGCTTGGCCTCGTCGCAGGCTGGCCAGGGCTCGTACGTGATCGACCGGGTGTGGCCGAGCCGCTGCCACAGCTCCTCGCCGAGGTGCGGCGCGAACGGCGACAGGATCTTGACGAACATCTCGAACCAGTCGCGCGGCACGGCGGTCGCCTTGGTCGCCTCGTTGACGAACACCATCATGTCGGCGATCGCGGTGTTGAACCGCAGGTCGGTGATCGACTGCGTGACCTTCTTGATCGCGGCGTGCAGCGCGCGCTCGAGCTCGCGGTTATCGGTCGGCGCGTCCTCGCTGACCTTGCCGGTGAGCCCGTCGGTCTCGGGCTCGACCAGCACGCGCCACGCGCGGTCGAGGAACCGCCGCGTCCCGGATACCCCCGAGGTCTCCCACTCGACGCCGTCCTCGAGCGGACCCATGAACAGCTCGTAGAGCCGGACCGCGTCGGCGCCGTACTCGGCCGCCATGTCGTCGGGGTTGACCACGTTGTATCGGCTCTTGGACATCTTGTCGAGCTTGACCTCGACGGGCTCACCCGTGCCCTTGACGTGCCAGCTCGTCGCGCTGATCCGCGCGAAGTTGTCCTTGTTCGGATCGACCGCGGCGCCACCCGCGCTCTCGATCTCGTCGAGCTCGTGGTACTTGCCGTGCGCGTCCTTGAACGACGTCGCGTGGATCATGCCCTGGTGGAACAGGCGCTGGAACGGCTCCCTGGTCGAGACCAGGCCGGCGTCGTGGAGCACCTTGTGCCAGAACCGCGCGTACAGCAGGTGCAGCACCGCGTGCTCGGAGCCGCCGACGTAGAGGTCGACCGGCATCCAGTAGCGCTCCTCGTCGGGGTCCCACGCGACGTCGTCGCGGCCGGGCGACAGGAACCGGAGGTAGTACCAGCACGATCCGGCCCACTGCGGCATCGTGTTGGTCTCGCGCCGCGCCGGCTGCCCGGTCGCCTTGTCGACGGTATGGAGCCAGCCGGCCGCGCGCGCCAGCGGCGGCTTGCCGTCGGGCGTCGGCTTGTACTCGTCGATCTGCGGCAGCTCGACCGGCAGCTCGTCGTCGGGCACGAGGCGGAGCGTGCCGTCGGCGAGCTCGATCATCGGGATCGGCTCGCCCCAGTAGCGCTGGCGCGAGAACAGCCAGTCGCGCAGCTTGTAGCGGATGCTGGCCTCGCCGAGGCCGCGCTCGCCGAGCCACGCGATCACCGTGGTGATCGCCGCCGCGTTGTCGAGGCCGTCGAGGAACTCCGAGTTCACGTGCGGGCCGTCGCCGGTGTACGCGGCGGCCTGGACGTCGGTGCCCTCGGGGCCGCGGACCACCTCGATGATCGGCAGGCCGAACTTCCGGGCGAACGCGTGATCGCGCTCGTCGCCCGCCGGGCAGGCGAACACCGCGCCGGTGCCGTAGCTCGCGAGCACGTAGTCGGCGATCCAGATCGGGATGTGCTTGCCGTTGACGGGGTTGACCGCGAACGCGCCGGTCGGCACGCCGGTCTTGGGCGCGTCGGCCGCCTCGGTGACCCGATCGCGCTCGCTGCGCTTGCCGGTCTCGGCGCGGTAGGCCTCGACGGCGGCGCGCTGCGCGGGGGTCGTGATCACGTCGACCAGCGGGTGCTCGGGCGCGAGCACGACCCAGGTGCCGCCGAACAGCGTGTCCGGCCGGGTCGTGAACACCGTGATCGCCTCGCTCGAGCCGGTGACCTTGAACACCACGTTGGCGCCGAGCGACTTACCGATCCACTCGCGCTGCGCCTTGTACGTGCCGGCCGGCCAGTCCAGGCCCTCGAGGTCCTCGACGAGCCGATCGGCGTAGTGCGTGATCCGCAGCATCCACTGGATGAGCAGGCGCTTCTCGACCGGATCGCCGGTCTCGACGTACTTGCCGTCGTGGACCTCCTCGTTGGCGAGCACGGTGTTGAGCGCCGGGCACCAGTTGACCGGGACCTCGGCGCGGTACGCCAGGCCGCGCTTGTGGAGCAGCCCGAAGATCCACTGCGTCCACTTGTAGAACCGCGGGTCGCTGGTCGCGAGCTCGCGCGCCCAGTCGTACGACAGCCCGAGCTTCTGGAGCTGGCCCTTGAAGATGGCGATGTTGCGCGCGGTGATCACCGACGGGTGCTCGCCGGTGCGCTCGGCGCGCCGCTCGGCCG
>VBLP01000312.1:10661-13672 GCA_005887925.1 Deltaproteobacteria bacterium
GGAACATGTCGAGCACGTAGTACTTGGGCCGGCTGCGATCGGTCGGGGTCGCAAACGTCTGCTCGCGCTCCCAGAACGCCTGCCACTTCGCGTCGATCCTCTTGTGCGAAAACCCTGCCATCGGCGACCTCAGCTGCCCAGGACCGCGGTGATCCGCTGGGTGATCAGGTCGGGATCGCCGACGCCGTCGACCCGCTTGACGATGCCCTTGGCCATGTAGAACGGGATCACCGGCGCGGTCTCGGCGTGATACTTCTGGATCCGCGTCGTCACCGCCTCGATCGTGTCGTCCTTGCGGTGGATCAGCCGGTCCGCGATCTCGGGTGGCGGTGGGTTGTACGTGAGGTGGTAGATCGCGCCGGTCGCCGGATCGCTGCGCCGGCCGACCGCGCGCTCCTCGAGCAGCCCGTCGGGGACCTCGATCACCAGCACGGCGTCGAGCTCGACCGCGGCCGTGCGCAGCGCCGCGTCGAGCGCCTCGGCCTGCGGCCGGGTGCGCGGAAACCCGTCGAGCATGAAGCCCTTGGCGCAGTCCGGCTTGGTGATGCGCTCGAGGATCATTGCCCTCCTTGACCGCGGCGCGCAGCATGTCGCCGCTCGAGATGTGCGGGATGCGGTAGGTATCGATCAGCCGGGCGGCCTGGGTGCCCTTCCCAGCACCGGGAGGTCCGACGAGGATCATGCGCATAGACCGGCATCCAAGCATGCGCGACCGAGCCGCGCAACGATCCCGGGGGCGAGTCATCGACTTCACGGTTCCTCCGGGCGCCCCGCGTGCGCTACGGTCGCGGTGTGCGCAACGTCTGCGTGTTCCTGTCGTCGTCGCCGGGCCGTCCGTCCGACGTGGCGGCGGTCGTCGGCCTCGGACCAGAGCTCGTCCGGCGCGACCTCACGCTGATCTACGGTGGCGCGCACCGCGGCCTGATGGGTGTGCTCGCCGACGCCGTGCTCGATGCCGGCGGGCGCGCGATCGGCGTGATCCCCCAGGCGCTGGTCGAGCGCGAGGTCGCCCACCGCGCCCTGACCGAGCTCCACGTGGTCGACACCATGCATCAGCGCAAGGCGATGATGTTCGAGCTGGCCGACGCCTTCGTGGTCGCGCCCGGCGGGCTGGGGACGATCGAGGAGGCCTTCGAGCAGCTGACCGGTCTGTATCTTGGCTATCACCGCAAGCCGGTGGTGTTCTTCGACATCGACGGGTTCTGGCCGCGGCTCGAGGCGTTCCTCGATCACGCGCTCGCCACCGGCATGCTGCGGCCCGAGGCGCGTGCGCTGTTTCGCACCGCATCGTCGGCGAGCGCGGCCCTCGACGCCCTCGACGTGTGGTAGTTTTCGGGCATGTCCTCTCGCGTCACCGGCGCGGGTTTCGCGCTGATCGCGGTGGCTTTGCTCGCGGTGTCGATCGCGACTCCGGCCGTGCTGCCCGCGCCGCTGTCGCTGTTCGCCGGCCATCCGACCGTGGCCGCGCACACGCGCACGAAGCAGGAGGTCTACGTCGGCTTCTTCACGGCCGAGCTGTGCAACAGCGGCGGCGACGGTAACTGCACGTACGGCGATGCCACCGCCGGATTTCGCATCCTCGGCTATGCCGAGCTCGGCGCGACCGGCCTGCTCGCGCTGAGCAGCGTGGCCCTCGCGCTGCTGACCCTGCGCAAGAGCGAGCGCCGCAAGACCGTCGCCTGGGCGGTGTGGACCTCGGGCGCGCTCGCGCTGGTCGGCGCCGGCGCGATGATCCTCTACGGCCCGTTCAGCGAGGCCTCGGTGCCGATCGGCATCGGCATGGCGCTGCACGGCGCCGGCATCCTCGTCGCGATGGTCGCGGGGCTGTTCGCGGTGCGTCCGCCGCCGCCGCTCCGGCTCCGCGTCGCCGACCGCAGCAAGCAGCCGGCCGCGCTGCCCTCGGCGCAGGCCTTCGATCGCCGTGCGGCGCGCAGCGACGACCTGTTCCGGCCGGGCCAGCACGGTCCCGAGTCGCGGTTCGGACCCGACGGGCGCGGCCGCCCCGCGCCAGCTGCGTTCGATGGTGACGCCGACCCTCAGTCCCACGGCCCCGGCCCCGCCGAGCGAGCCGGAATTTCACCGACCCCGCAGCTGCGGCCGCTCTACGATGCTGCGCCGACCCACGGCGGCACCGGCGGCCTGTTGCCGATCGAGCGGCCGGCGATACCGAGCCCCCCGACCCCGCCGCTGTCGCGCGAGCAGATCAGCGCCGTCGCCGGGTTCGCGTCATCGCCGCTCGCCACCGCCGAGCCGCGACCTCCTCGGCCGCTGGGCGCCGACGACCCCACCCTGGCCGCGCCGTTCGCTGATCCGCGATTGCCTCGGCCCCGCGCGGCGCCCCGGCCGACGCCCCCGCCGCCGTTTGCTCCGGATCATCGAGCCGCGCCGCCGGGGTCCGTCGAGCCGCGGTCGAGGCCGTCGCCGTCGACGTTTCCCGTCAACCGGCAGATCCCGCCGGCGTTTCCCGCCGAGCCGCGGCCGCCGCTGTCCAGTGACCGGCCGTCGCCGTCATTCGCCGAGCCGCGGCCGATGCCGCCGCCGTTCGCCGCGGAGCCACGGCCATCGCCATCTTCTGCCGAGCCACGGCCGTCGCCGTCTTCCGCCGACGTGCCGCCCGGGCAGCCGTTCTCCACCGAGCAGCCGACGACGCCGTCCGCCGGCCCCGACGATGCCGCGGCTTTCCACGCCGACGAGCGGCCCATGCCGCCGCGTCCCGTCGCGCGGACCAAGCCGCCGAGTGTCGCGCCGCCGCCGAACGCCAGCTTCGCCGCGTCATCGGGACCGCCGCCCGTGCCCTCCGGGCAGGCCGGTGCCAAGCCGCGCACGCAGGTCTCCCTCGTACCACCGATGCCCGACAACGACCTGCCGATCGCGCCGCCGACGGCGCAGATCGCCGCCGAAGCGAGCTTCGAAGCCCCTGCATCAGTCTCCGGCGGCGAATCGATGCTGTTCCCGCGCGCCGAGACGCCGCTGGCACCACCACCAGCACCCGTCGCGCCACCGCCGCGCGC
>VBLP01000311.1:0-2500 GCA_005887925.1 Deltaproteobacteria bacterium
CACCGTGTTCAGCCAGGCGGTCGGCTGCGTGCTGTGCTTCGTCGCGATCCACAGACGAGGCGAGATCGAGCTGTCGCTGCGCCGGGCGACGCAGGTCCCGCGGCGACTGTACAGCGCGATGCTCGCGGTCGGCATTCCCACCGCCGGCGAGAACATCTCGTACAACCTGTCACAGATCGCGATCACGGCGATGCTGTCCAGCCTCGGCGCCGGGCCGCTCGCGACCTACGGGATCCTGCTCGCCGTGCTGCGCTACGTCTTCATGCCCGGCGTCTCGATCGGCTCGGCGGCGCAGCTCAAGGTCGGCTACCTCGTCGGCGCCCGGCGCCACGCCGAGGCCGCATCGCGCGTCCATCGCTATTTCGGCCTGGCCACGGCGATCTCGCTCACCCTGGTCCTGCTCGTTCAGGCGATGCACCGCCCGATCCTCGCGCTGTTCTCGGCGGATCCGGCCGTGATCGCGCTGGCGTCGTCGGTGCTCCTCGTCGCGATCGTCCACGAGCCCGGCCGCAATCTCAACACCGTGTACATCCCGGCGCTCAAGGGCGCGGGCGACGTGCGGTTTCCGGTCTACATCGGGGTCGTCTCGATGTGGGGCGTCAGCGTCGCAGGCGCCTGGCTCCTCGGCATTCGCCTGGGCTGGGGGCTCACCGGCATCTGGATCGCCATGGCGGCCGACGAGTGGCTTCGCGGGCTCATCATGGCGCAGCGCTGGCGCTCGGGAGCCTGGCGAACGCGTACGCTGATCGGCGCCGCGGATGCGGGTGTCGCCGAGACCTCCGCGGTGGAGATCGAGGAAGGCATCTGATCACGCTCGTCCTCGGCTCCGGACCGGCGAGGTGCGCTTCGCTGGCGTCGCGTGCGCGGATCCGCCGGGGATGCGCGGCAGCGCGGCGCGCTACTACGCGTACGTCCAGCGCGCGGGCGGCTGGCGCTCGCGAGTCGCTGCTGTCGGTGTCGTACAACGACAAGTACTGCAATGCGACCCTCGCGGCGAAGTGGCAGCGGAAGGGACCGCACCTGCTTGCGCGCGTCGCGGCGGAGATCTCGCTGCGGCCGCCTTGTGGTATGCCGACGCGTGGGAGCGCAATGACCAACACACGTCGAGGGTTTCTACAACTGATGGGCGCCGGCGGAGCAGTCGCCGCACTTTTCGCGGTTCGCCGACGCCGATCAATCGGGAAACGCCCGCCGCTACTCGTTCGTGCAGATCGACGTCTTTACCTCCCATCGTCTGCAAGGTAACCCGCTCGTCGTTTTCCTGACGCGCGCGGGTTGAGCGACGCGGAGATGCAGGACCTGGCACGCGAACCAACCGCTCCGGTTGGCCGAACACGGATTTGAACAACGCATCGTGTGGGTTCGGTATCATCTGCGAGCCCACCGTAGGAGCCCTGCCAGACGAACGCAGGCTCGACGGCAGTCAGCCACGCGCGGGCAGCCGATCCCGGCAGCTTCGATCGCATTCAGGCAACGACGCTCACGCGCAACTTCTCCGAGGACTTCGACGACTGCAGCGCGCGAACCTCGTCACGTTGGCAGCCTTGCCGTCCGGGCGTATGGTCTACATCGTATCCACCGAGAGCGACCACCGCATCCGCATCATCAGCGCTCGCGATGCCACGCGACATGAACGACGACGCTATGAAGAAACCGAATGAGCCCAGTGCCGCGTCTCTCGACGAGATGCCCGAGATCACCGAGCCGCGGTTTCGTCGTCGGCGGGGACGCGGCCACTATGCCGGCCGCAGCGTGGGCGAGATCGTCCCATCGACGCCGACCTCTGGTTGCACTTCGGCTACTCCGAAGCGATCCACACCTTCAACGTCTGGTCATCCGACGCCAAGACCACGCAACGGCGGTCTGCCGTCACCACGCATGCGCTCATGCTGTCGGGGTGGCCTTCCGGGTGGCGAGCGATCGCCCCGCTCCTGACATCACACCGTCGCCTTCTGGTCCCATGACCCCGAGAGCACGCGGCGGCCATCCGGCTTCATCGTGCACACACTCACAGCTCCGATGTGGTCTACCAAAAGCTGCTTTGCCGCTCCGAATCGGAGCGATCAATGGGCTCCGCTTCGCGGGAAAGCCGTTGCAGCGTAAGGCTGCACTTGAACGCCCCAAGGTACTCGTGCACCCTTCGACAAATCGCGTTGAGTTGCATCGGGGTTAAGGAGGAACATGACCGCCCAGGATAACCTGCTCGCTCGTGTGCGCCGCAAGAACGCAATGCTGAGGGGTGGACAACCTGATATCTTCGACGAAGGCCTCCAGGAACGCGCCGACAAGCGGCTCGAGCAGCTCGTGCTGGAGGAATCCATTGCGATGCTACGGCTGCGCCCTGTGTTGCCGATCAAGAACAATCAGCTCGCGCTCGAGTTCGTCGACAACGACGATCGCAGGAACTGGAAGGCTCGGCTCGAGCTGACGGTGGCGGCCGCAAATGCCACGATTCCTTCCGTCGGTCGTATCGAGTTGTCGGGAAGCCGGTTCGCCTTGA
>VBLP01000311.1:2532-11544 GCA_005887925.1 Deltaproteobacteria bacterium
GCATCGACGTCGGAACGATGAACGCGCACGTCGACTTCGTGCAGGAGATCGGAAACACGAAGCGGGCCTTGCTGTTCCAGCTGACTCGACCCCTGTGGATCCAGGATAAACCCGGTCCTGACATCGCGTTCTTCGAGATCGCGCGAACCTCCGATAACGACGCGAAGCTGGCGACGCCGCTCGATCTCGCGGAGCGCCCCGCCGCAACCGACGACGCCGCAACGATTGGCTATCCGGCGTACGACAGTCGCATTCCACAACCCGAGCACATGCGCAGGATCTTCAGCGACATTTACGACAAGAAGCGGTTCGCGCCCGGCGTCGTCGTCCGCGTCACCGACAGCCAGATGGAGCATGACTGCACGACTCTCGGCGGCAATTCGGGATCGGTCGTACTGGATCTGAAAACCGGCAAGGCGATCGGTCTGCACTTTAGCGGGACGTACCTCGATCGCAACTATGCGGTGCCTTCCAACGTCGTACACAGCCTGCTCGATCGCGTCACGTCCGGCAAGGTCTGGATCGAGACGAGCACGTTGCCGCGCGAGTCCGCCCGCGGAAGCGCCGAGCGCAGTGCGCGTATCGATGGTGTCGGCCGCGGTAGCGCAACGGTGACGATTCCGCTGACAGTGACCGTCTCGATCGGTGGGGGATCACAACCGGCGTGGGACTCGCGTCCGGTCAACCGCGGGGGCGAAGAGGCCGACATCGCCGAGGAGACAGCGATCGAGGACTACCGTGACCGCACGGGCTACGACGACGACTTCTTGCTCGATGACAAGAATCGAGCCGTCAAGGTCGAACTGCCCACGCTCGCCGAGGACGGCGACGTCCTCACGTTCGAGCTTGACGGCAAGCGCCAGACCAACCTGCGGTACGAGCACTACTCGGTAATCATGAGCAAGTCGCGGCGCATGTGCCTTCTGAGCGCGGTGAACATCGACGGCAACCTGGCGAGGAAAGCCAAGCGTGTGAGCTGGAAGTGGGATCCGCGTATCCCGAAGTCACAGCAGATCATGCACGAGTGCTACGGCTCGGCTCCGAAGTTCAGCCGCGGACACATGACGCGTCGTGAGGATCCCGGCTGGGGCTCGCGGCAAGAAGCGAAGCGGGGCAACGAGGACTCGATGCACGTGACGAATACGTGCCCGCAGATGCAGGCGTTCAACTCGCCGATCTGGCTGGCGCTCGAAGACTACGCACTCCAGCACGCTAAGGAAGATCGCATGCGGATCTCGGTGTTCACGGGACCGTACTTCGACGACGCCGATCCGACGATGTTCGATGTCGGTATTCCGCTCGCATTCTGGAAGGTCATTGCGTTCATCCACGATCTCACACGAACGCTGTGCGCCACCGGCTATGAAATGAATCAGGAGCAGAACCTCCACCCCACGGAAGAGTTCGTGTTTGGGCAGTTCCGGTCGCGCCAACTGAACTGTGCGACGCAGGTTCCGATCCGAGCGATCGAGTTTCGTTGCGGCATCGACTTCGGCCGGCTCGCGAGTGTCGATCCGCTGGCGAGAGACGAAGAGGCGCTCGGTAGCGGCGAACGCGTCCCGTTGACTTCACTCGACGAGATCCGATTCTTCTGATCTGAGGAGAACCGTGATGAAGATCTGGGACAGCCTGCTCAAAGTACTCGACAAGAAGCAACATCCGATCGGCACCGCCTGGGTACGCGCGCCAGACGGCGTCGTAATTACGGCGGCGCACGTCGCGCGAAAGGCGCTCGGCGGGAGAATGCCGGCCGAAGGCGATGTCATCATGGCGGCGCCAGAAAGTGGAGTGGAGATCGCGCTGACTATCGTCGAAGTCGACAATGGCACCAGGGACACAGCCGTGTTGCAAGGGCGCGTCGACTTACCCGGGTTAAACACGCGGACGATTGAGCAGAGTGACACCAGCGTTGCTGCGTTCGGTTACCCGCAGGGAGTCTCCCGCCGCTACGAACTCGAAGTCGTCAGGTCGGACCCCCAAATCCTGCTGTCGAGTAAGTCACCGCTCTGGACTACCGATCCGGCGCGCGAAGTTGGCGGCCTTTCCGGTGCACCGCTGGTCACGAACGAAGCTGTCGTCGGGCTCATCATTGATGCTGATCCCAATGATCCGATGCGCACACAACTGCGCGCGCAGCATCCGCCAGAGGTACCGGTGCTTCCAGTATACTTCCTTGCTGCACATCCGGAGTTACCTGTCTGGGTGAAGTTTATACACGCCATCCAGAAAGACGGACGCAAGAAGAAGCTCGTGCTCTGCGCGTACGCGCCGGCCGACGGGGAGCCTGGAGAGAAGATACGTAACGACATCCTCGGGCTCAAGGACAAAGGAATTTGCGTCTACCACCCCAAGCTGGAGACGCCGATGATCAAGGCGCACGGCGTGATTGTCTACTTCCTTACCGACGGTCACTGGCCGACCCAGGAAGTCCCGTCGACCGCCGAGATCGTGATTGCGGTCGGCGACCTCAAGGCGACGTTCGACGTCTCTCGCGCGAACAACGTCGATATTCACCTATTCTCGCCCGAACACAATGAGAACCCCGACTGCCGATACACCGAGACCGTCGGATCCGACGGCCATCGGCAAGGTATGTGTTCGCTCGGTCCCAAATCTCCGACGCAAGGATGGCTCGAGCTAGAGCTTCACGAGTTCGACAAGGCGCACGGCAAGACCCCGCCTTGCGCGCGCGTATTCGCGTACAGTGTCGACCCCGGTGCAGGACCAGTCGATTATGAGCGCACCTCCATGAGCGCGTTCCTGATTAACGAGCACGTGTACCGCGATCTACGGGTGCTACAGCAGCATCTCGGCAAACGTCAGGCTCGATCCGAGGAAGCGCATTCAATTCGACCTCCGCTCGACAAGCTGTGGCCTGAATTCCTCCGTCTGCAGTCATCGATCGATGACTGGAATGATCTGCGCTGGAGCGACCACATTAAGAATGCGATCAGGCGCGAGGAAACGAAGTACGCGGACGTGTTCTGCACTGACGCGCTCGGGCCGGCTGCGTGGGTCAACCCGCACGTTCACACATACTTGCGGTGGCAGTTCAAGAGGTCCGTGCGATTGCAGAGTCGTGAAGCATTCTATTGCGCGCCGGACCTCGGCACAGCGCTGAAGAAGAAGGTTTGGCGGCGCTGGTTTGAAGATCGACCCGTCGAGATAGTCGACGGCACCGGAAAGCCCTACATCAATGTCGTTCGCATCCTGCGATGGACCGAGAAGCAGATGGAACAGGCGTATGCCCTGAGGATCCTCGCCATGCTCGTTCATCTCCATGATGCGTACTGGGTGCCGCTGCTCGTTGTTCCGCGTGCAGATCGGGCGGACCTATCGCATGACTACATTGTCTATCGCGCGAACGGCACGATTGGCTACGGCTATGAGTTCGATCTTCAGGGCAAGGCAGAGTCGAGGTTAATTCCGAATGAGGAGCTCGAGTCGAAGGTCGCCGAGTTCATGCGGCTGATCGCAAACGAGGATACGGTGACGCTCGGCAAATGGGTCGAACAGAGGACTGCGCAGGACCGTGTCTGAGCGATTCCCGAGCACGGCCGAGTTGTTTGCGCATAGCGTTGCCGCCGTTGCTCTCGGCACGGCCTTCGAGATCGGCTTGCTCGCACAACTCGCGCGCGAAGGGCAGATCTCGATCGCCGCCGTCGTACGTTCATGCAGTCTGCATAGCGATGGCCTGAAGGCCGTAGTCACCGCGCTCGTCCAAGTCGGCGTGCTGACGCAGGACGCCGACGCAATCGCGGCGGGACCGCGCTTCGACGAGGCGCTGCGCGACCAGTCCTACTTCTACTGGCTACATGCCGGCTACGGCCCACTGCTCAGCGCAGCGCCTCAGGTGCTGCGAGGGCTCGCGAGGCCTATGCGCAACGGCGTCGCGATCTCGCATGCGGCGACCGAGTACGGCGCACTCTTCGTTGATCCAATCGTGGCGCGCACGCTCGCTCGGTTGCAATTCACGAAGATCGCCGATCTCGGATGCGGAACCGCGGCGCGGCTGCGCGAGTTGTGTCGCAACGACCCCGCCGTTCATGCGCTCGGAATCGACATCGACGCGGAAACGATCGAGGAGGCGTCGAAGCTTGCAGCTCGAGAAGGCCTCGCTGACCGAGTCGCGCTCCTGTGCTGCGACGTCGAGCAGCTCCCCGACGACGCACGGCTCATTGACGTCGAGATACTACTCTGTTTCTTTATGGGGCACGACCTGTGGCCCCGCGAGCGCTGCCTGGCTGTCCTACAACGCTTGCTGCACAGATTCCAAAACGTCCGACACCTGCTGCTCGCCGATACATTCGCGGACGCGGGCGAGCTTGCGAGCATGACGATCTTTACACCGGGATTCGAGTTCGTTCACGCGCTGCTCGGGAAGGTGATCCCAACACGCGATGATTGGTACTCGCTGTTCGGCGATGCAGGCTGGGACTGCCTGGAGACTATCGAGCTTCGTATCCCGAGGAGCGCGTTGTTCCACCTCGGCCCCAGTGTACGTCGCTTGGAGCGGAGACGCTATTACCCGGACCTCCCGTACACGATAAGTACGGAACTACGTGATGCGCCTCTGCATCTACTGCACCCGCGCGAACAGGAGGCGCTGCCGAAGGCGGACAAGGAAGCGATCAGGACGTGCGCGATCGAGCCGGCGCCAGAGTGGCTGCGCGAGTGCGGTCCTTGGTTAGGGTTCCTGCCCGCGCGTGCCGATTCGCACGAAGGGTTGCCCGAATGGATCGTTGCCGGGGTATGTCTGCCGGGGACCGACGAGATCGACGAATGGGAATCGTGGCAGCGAAGCCCAACGCTCGAGGTGGTATGCGCTGTAGACACTGCGTGGCAAGCGTGTGTAAGAACGCGCGCGAGACTGCGTATCCTGATTCTCGATCAAGAGCTGTTGCGCGATGCGGAGATCAGCGGCCACCCGCAGCAGTGGGTGACGCAGTTGGCCGATGCGGTTGCGTTATTCTTCGAGTCGCGATACGCCGGTCTGGCAGCGATTACGCGAACGACGGATCCGGCTGTGAGCGCGGAGGTGGCGGCCTTCAAAGGGCTCGCGAGGCAGTTTCCCAAAGGCGTGTCAAAACCGTGGGGACGGCCGTCGCGGTTCTGGGAACAGGCCGATTTTCACGGCAACGTCGCGCTGTTTTCTCTCGATGCGCGGCGCGGCCATCGCACGTTGCTAGTGCTTGATCACGATCAGTTTCGGGCAGCGTTCACTGCTCGGATGCTTTGCGAACAGGTCGCCATCGCGCTGTATTGGCCTGCGCCGGGTGGCAACTGGTGCTGCGAGCGGATCCATCAGCGGGTCGTGCGTCATGGCAACGTACAGGGCGCCATCTTTCGGTCGATGATGGATCAGGTCGCGGACCATGAATTCGCACCGCGACGCATGCACCGCGGGCGCGGTGCAATGCGGCGCATTCACCTCGACGCGCGCGAACAGGCCTTGACCGCGTTCCCGGCGGCGACGTTGCGAGAGCTGTGCTGCTATGCTGATCCACAGGCTGACGGGATCGACGGCGCATCCACACACGTATTAGTCGTCGAGCTCGTAAGAAGACTCGAGCGCCTTCGCAAGGGTCCGCTGACGTGACCCAAAAGAGAGGGACCAGATGACGGATATCCGAGCAGTGCTCGACGAGACCGATGCGCGCTTCATCGCGCGAAGACTACACGCCGTGCAGGTCGCGCGCCTCGACGGTGATCTTGGTGCAAACGAACAGACAGCCCTGCACGAGCGCCTGCGCAGGCTCGAGCCGGCCGGCTTGAAGAGATGGGAAGCCAACGACCTCGTAACGAAACCGATGGAGCGGTTGGCGATCATCGCCACGAAACGGAGGCCACTGCGCGAGCATCTTGAGGCACTGTTCTTTCACGCGCGGACCGTCGATGCCGCGTTCCTTCGCCTGATACTCGAGCGCTCATCGGCGGTCGGCCGCATCGAAGCTGCTGACAAGACCGACACGCATCCCGTCGGTACAGGATTCTTGATCGGCCGAGGGCTCGTGATGACATGCGCGCACGTGTTGTCGTCCGCGCTCAAGCGGGGCAACGGCGTTCAACTTCGACTGTGCGGAGCGAGTGAGGAGCGGTGCCTCTTGCTCGCTCCCGTGGTGGCGATCCCGTCGCTCGACTGCGCGGTCCTCAGCGTGTACGCCGATGAATTGGTTCCAACGGGCCTCCCCCTATCTGCGCGACGCCCCGAAGTGGATGGCGTGCTCGTCGGCGATCATGTGACGATCATCCACCATCCTCGCGGTGGCCCGTTACGATTTACGATTCGCGACAACGACGTGGTGGACGTGCTGCCCGATCACATTCACTACGTCGCCGAGACGAACCCCGGCTCCTCCGGTGCACCCGTGCTCAACGACGAAGGCAACGTGATTGGTCTGCACCATTCGGCCGTTCCGGTTCGGTCAGCTCGCTCGGTCGACCATTTCCTGGCGCTGGATGATTCCCTGTGGTCGCCGGAGATGGGGCTCGAGACGCTCAAGTGCAGGGCAAACGAAGCCGTGCGCATCGATCGCCTACTCAGCGCGCTGCGTGACGAGCTTCCCAAGGTGGCCGATCGTGGCCCCCGCGAGCGTATCGCGAACGTGGTTGCTTGCTGACGGAGGCAACTGACCGTTGCCGAGTTGCTCGACCTCAAGGCCTCCGACTTGAGGGCCAGGTCCATCTTTGAGCCCTCGTCCGAATCGCGGCGCACCGGCGTGATGAGCGACGCGCTAGTGACCAAGATCCGCCAGCAGGCCCCCAAGGTGGACCAGACGGTCGGGGTCGCGGTGACAGATCCGCGCGACCGTCAAGGCTCATCCAGGCTCTGCGTGAACGGCGCGGTCGAGTCGATCCATCGCTGGAAGGTCGCGCTCTTGGACACCTGGTAACGCGCACTGCGCACGAGGATCTGTTCGAGGAACCACCGGGGCGCGATTCCGCGATCGTCGCGCTGCACCGTGATCGACGTGAGCGGCCCGAGGTCGTCGCTCGGAAGCGTCACGAAGCTCCACATGCCGCGCTCCATCCGGCGCGCCATCGCCGTGTCGACGCTCACGCTCGAGGCGCCATTCTCGCCGGTGACCGTGAACGTCACGCGCGCATCGGTGCCCGCGAGGCCGACGTCCCCCGTCAGGACGCTGAGCCCGTAGGCCATGTCCGGAGAGTCGAAGGGATCGTCATCGCGCGTGGCGAGCCGGACGAGCTTGTTCATGTCTGGCTCGTCGACGATGCGGCGAAGCTTGGCGACGTCGTCGCTGATGATGCCGTCGACGCCGATGCGGATGTACTCGCGCTCGAGGTCGTGGGAGTTCACCGTCCAGACGTAGATGAAGCGTGGCCGGTTCGCCTCGGCGCGCAGCGCGCACGCGCGCTCCATCGATGGGCGCACGTTCGGCCCGAGGAGGCTGTTCCAGATCGAGATTCCATTGCCGAAGCCGTGATGCGGGACGCCGCGCTGGACAAACATGTCCGACACCGCAACCGGGTCGTTCTCTGCGTCGACCATCAAACCCTCGCGGTCGCGGAGCATCGGCGCGATCCTGTCGAACATCGCTGCATCGGCCAGCTCGGCGACCGAGATGATGATGTTCAGGCGCGTCGCATCGGTCAGGTGCCGGCGGATGGCGTCGAGCAGCGTCGCGCCGTGGTCCGGCGTGTTCGTCGCAGGCTTGCAGTCGAACACGATGAGCGAGAGCTGCGGATGCGCGGCGGCCTGGTCCTGGAGAAACTGCAGGAACGGAACGAGCGCCGGTTCGTCGTCGTCACCCTGTCCGGCACCGCGCGTTCCGCCGTGGCTCACGCACAGCTCGTTCGGCCGGTGCTTGAACACGTTGATGTCGGCCTCGAGCGCGTTTGCGCCGCCCGCGATCGCCGCGTTCACGAGCTCGAACGAGTTCGTATTGTGCCCGAAGACGTAGAACGGCCGCGGACCGAGCTTCACGAGCTTGCCTTGTGATCGAGCCGCGCATCCATCTTGCGAGTGTAGCGCGCCGCGAGTCGCCCCGTCGATCCGGACACGAAATGCCCCGGTCCGTGGCGGCGGCCGGGGCGAGCGAGCCGGTGGCTCGGCCGATCAGCGGATCACGGCGTGCGGTCGGTGTGGACCAGCGAGATGTTCGCGATCCGGTTCGGGCCGTGGCAGATCATGCACTCTTCCTTCTGCGGCTTGTTGAGCGCGGTGCTGCGCGGCTCCCAGATCGAGGCGCCGTTGGTCTGCATGTGATCGACGGCCGCGGGGGCGTCGTGGCAGGCCACGCAGGCGCCGGCGATCGGCGAGTTGACCAGCGTGGTGCCCTGGGCCTGGCACGGGCTGGTCAGGCTGCAGCTCGCGACCACGCCGGTGCAGGGCTGCGCCGTGGTGCAGGTGCAGGTCGCGCCGCCGTTGCAGGTCGTCGTGGTGGTGCCGATCTTCTGCGTGAAGGTCACCGCGACGTTGTTGACGGTGTACGGCGCGCTGATGTCGACGCTGCACGGGTTGGTCGCGTTGCAGGCGCAGGGCGTGGCCGGGGCGCAGACGAGGGTGGCGCCGCCGACGGTCTGCGTGCCGCTGATGCCGTCGGGCAGGGTCGCGCCGACGTTGGACGTGCTGAACCCGAAGCCGTAGTCGACGGTGTTGTCGGACTGGGCGTAGGGCGAGATGCTGAAGTAGCCGGCCGGGTTGGTGGTGGCGCTGCTGTTGTAGCGGCCCTGGCCGACGGTGCTCATCAGCATGCTGGGCAGCGCGCTGGTCGTCGACGTCAGGCTGAAGTCGTAGGTGCCGGGCAAATGGCACATCTCGCAGCGGTTGAGCACGGCCGGGTAGGTGACCTGGTAGTAGCCATCGGTCGCCGACGGGGCGTGCCAGTTGAACGGGACCATGCGCTTCTCGGCGGCGTGGATGCTGTGGATGAACTCGCGGACGTTCGCGGACCACGCGCTGCTGGTCTGGTTGGGCCGGTGGCAGAACGCGCAGGTCGTCGCGTCGTTGCGCTGTCCGGCGTGGAAGTCGGGGCCGACGCCGAGGCTGAC
>VBLP01000313.1:0-2475 GCA_005887925.1 Deltaproteobacteria bacterium
TCACCACCCTGTGGTCCGAGCAAGCCCCGCTCATGCACGCCATCGCCCGCTGGACCGACGCCCCCGCCCTCAAGCCCGGCCCGATCGAGCTCCCCGGCGTCGACCCCGGCAACCTCGTCCGCTCCCTCGCCCAGGCCTTCCTCGACAACCGAAAACCCCGCCGCCCCCTCTCCGATCTCATCGCCGCCCTCCCCGCCGACCCCACCATCCGCATCACCACCCTCAAGACCGCCGAAGCCATCCTCCGCGCCGGCTTCGCCGGCCGCTGACCATCGCGCGTCGTGTCGACGCTCGACGCCGCCGCGGCTCCCCGTCGTCACTCACGATCCAGCACGTGTCCTGAAACACGCCTGGAACATCGAGACTTCTGCTGGCTTCCGCGGAACACCCGGAACAGCGGCCCTTGATCCCACCCAAGTTCGTTGTTCCGGTCGGATAGACCTCAGCAGAACAGATCAGAACAGCCGCCGGAACATCCTTTGTCCCAACGTACGGTCCTGGTGGACGCTCCCCCGAACAGTTAGCGCTGTTCCTGCCTGGCGCGGCCCTTGCCTTAGCGTTGCGCCGATTCCCGGCTCGATGCTTCCCAGCCGTGGCCCGCACGGCTCCACCTCGCTTATGGTCCCCTCCACCGTGACGTCCGACGGTAACGAAGGCCTCTCCGCGACCCAGCTCGCGGCGCCCTCGCCCACCGACCCCACGCGCACCAGCGAGCCTGTGCGAGCCACCGCCCCTGGGCCCGCACACACGCCTGACCCGGCGCTCGCCGCTCCGCAGCTTCGTGACCCCGCTCGCTATCACATCCTCGGCGAGCATGGCCGCGGCGGCCTGGGCCGGGTGTCGCGCGCCCACGACCGCGATCTCGGCCGCGACATCGCCATCAAGGAGCTGATCTCGCGCGGCCATCTCAGCGAGATCCGCTTCCTGCGCGAGGCGCTGATCACCGCGCGGCTCGAGCACCCCGGCATCGTCCCGGTCTACGAGGCCGGCCGGTGGGCCGACGGCACCCCGTTCTACGCCATGAAGCTGGTCGCTGGCCGGTCGCTGCGCGACCTCCTCGCCGAGCGCACCACCGTCGATGAGCGCATCGCGCTGCTCCACCACGTCATCGCCGTCGCCGACGCCATCGCCTACGCCCACGGCCGCAACATCATCCACCGCGACTTAAAGCCCAGCAACGTCATCGTCGGCGACTTCGGCGAGACCGTCGTCATCGACTGGGGCCTCGCCAAGGACCTCACCGCCACCGAGGAATCCACCATCGGCGGCGGCCCGTTCCGCGCCAATCGCGACGACGGCCTGACCTCCGCCGGCAGCATCCTCGGCACCCCCGCCTACATGGCGCCCGAGCAAGCCCGCGGCGAGCCGGTCGACCCGCGCGCCTACGTCTACGCCATCGGCGCCATGCTCTGGGAGCTATGCTCTCTCGACAAGCTGCCCCCCAACTACGCCGGCCAGCGCCATCGCCTGCTCCGCCGCGCCGGCATCGACCCCGACCTCGCCACCATCATCTTCAAAGCCCTCGATCCCGACCCCGCTCGCCGCTACCCAGACGCCGGCACCCTCGCCGCCGACCTCAAGGCTTTCAAGGCCGGCACCCGCATCGCCGCCCGCCGCTACTCGCTGCTCGCCCTGCTCGCACACTGGACCCGCAGGCATCGCGCGCTGGCGATCTCCACGACTATGGTCTTTGCTGTTGCGATCACCGGTGGGACCTTCTATGTGCGAAGTATTGCTCGCGAACGCGATCGCGCGGATATATCAGAAGAGGTCGCGAGCTATGCGAAGGCTTCGGCCGAGGCTACTCTCAACGAGCTCACGCTCAAACACGCCCAGCTCCTGTTGACTACCGACCCTTCCGCGGCGATCGATGCTCTGGCCACATACCGCGGCAGTGATCTCAATCGAGCCGGCCAGATCAGAGCGGAGGCGAACGCACGTGGAGTGGCACTAGTCCGCGCAACACCGCACGGCAGCAGAGTGCGCTGGATGGAGCATACTTCTGATGGGGGGATCATATCACTCAGTACCGATGGTACCATTGCGCGGACTTCTCGCAATGGCGCTTCGACTATCGTCTCGCGCGGTGTTGCGCATTTCGCGCAAATGTCGTATTCGCGCGTCCAGCGCCTGCTCGCATATGCATGCGATCCCTCGGATCTTTGCATCTATGACGTCGGCCATCAGACACCGGTATCTGTCGCGCCGATCTTTCGTGGAGTGCGACCTGCAGGTATCTCGTTCTCTCCCAATGGTTCGCTGTTGGCGCTGATGTCTCAGGATAGCGTCCTAAGAGTCGTCGATGTGACCATTCCACATCAACCGCTTCTCCGGCTCACCAAGACGATTCGAGGCGGTGCTGATGTCGTGTTCTTTCGCAATGATGTCGTCGTAGCAAGCTCGCTCACCGGTATCGAGTTCATCTACACCGACGGCACATCGCAGCCGTTCGCCGTCTCCAATAATTCGTATTGG
>VBLP01000313.1:2494-4299 GCA_005887925.1 Deltaproteobacteria bacterium
TTCCCGGTGCGTATCGCAGCACGCATCGACCTCTGCCATGGTCCGGTTGTTGGTCTCCGGTTCATTCCCGGCCGACAAGGGATTGCATACGGCTGTAGAGATGGTGATATCGGTATCTGGGATTCTCAACATAATGTTGCTGTGCCGAGGGCCCGGGTCGAAGGTCATGCCGACCTGATCAGCGTGAGCCCCACGGGAGACTTCCTCATCGCTGCGGGCGGTAACGGCACGATCACCCTGCTCGATCTGCGCACCGATCTGACGTCGATCTACAAGGGTCACACCTCCCGATTGACAGCGATCACACCTCCCACAAAAGAAATCCCGATCCTTCTCTCCGCCGATGTCGGAGGTGCTATCAGGGCATGGCCCCTGCCGGTTGAATTTGCACGTATCGCGATGACCATGAACTCCCAGTTCAATACTGCGGCCTTCGACAAACAATCTAGGATGGTTATCGCGACCACCTTTTTCCCTACACTTACTACATTTTCGCCATCAACCGGGGTCCGCACCTTCACTCCGCACGAACCACACAATATTTACCTTGTTCAATCCCGAGGAGGGCGTGTCTTTGCGACATATGGGCTGAACGACTTGGTCGAGCTGTGGACGACCTCGACAATGAATCGAGGTCGAACTATAACTACTCGACAAGGATCTGTAACACAGCTTAGTTTTGTCGATGATACTGACGACCTTGTCACGTCAGGACACGACGGTAAACTGCTTCGTTGGGCTGATAGCGGGGCAGAAACACTGATCGCGCAGATCGACCAGCCGATCGACCTCTTCGCGCTTCTGCCAGGGCCTGTGACAGCCGTGTTCAGCAGCGCCGATGGCACGCTGTGGCACACGACCGCGAACGGTCCGCCTGTGCCGTTCAAGCGTGCCGCTTCTCGCGTCACTCGTATACTTCTTCTTCCTGATCGACAGACAGTGGTCGCGGGATACACCAATGGCGAGGTTATCGCGGTCGATACGATGTCCTGGAAATATTGGACTCTCCTGCGCGCATCCGGTTCGGTGCGTGAGATCTCCATCTCCCCAAGTGGTCACTGGATCAGCGTAGCGACGGCTGACGGGTTCGTTCATGTCGGTTTGGGACATGACCTAACAACTCTACTTGCGCATATCACATGGCTGGAGATTCCGGTGCTCGCTCGGCATCAAGTATTGACATCGGATGGTCTGCTAGTGGCTGTTTGCAGCGATGGCGTCATCTGGCTATATTCGATTCCTGAACAACGTTGGCCTTGTCTCCCGATAGAGGCTGCTGACCTTCGTTGGGTGGCAATCGCACCTGATGACCGGATGGCTGCGGTTCTCGATATCGAAGGCCGTCTTATATGGGTCGACCTGGACAGCGCCAGGAAGTTACTCGGTATGGGCCACCAAGCTCAAGAAAGCATGGAACATTGATATGAAGAAGATGCCGAAAGCTCGCAAGCTCGTTCTCTGCTCTGAGATTATTAGGACAATCAAATTTCTTTCACTCAACGAGTTGCGCGCTGCCAATGTTGTCGGTGCATCAGATCCGAACTGCGACCCCACTAGCGATACAGCCAACTGTCATCCTCATTGAGGCGATGAGGCCCATCCACTTGCTTCGCTACACTGCAGTTTGCCAGGCGCGTAGGCCTGTCGCGAATGCGGCACCGTCGGCACAAAGACAAGCTCTGCATATGCGGATCGCCCGGCTTGCGCTACGCGCGATGCTGTGCACTGCCGTTGCGTGTGATCGCGCCCCAATACGTCCTGCTTCTGGTCCGGCCGCGATGCCGCAGCGAGTCGCGAACTTGCAT
>VBLP01000313.1:4310-5477 GCA_005887925.1 Deltaproteobacteria bacterium
GGTTTCATCCCAGCGATGCCGCCGCCGCGATCGACTGGGATCACTTCGCGATCGATGGTGCCCGACGCGTGATCGATGCGTCCGACGCCGATGCACTGCGTGTGCGCTTGGCCTACCTGTTCGCGCTGATCGCTCCGACCGTGCAGATCAGACACGCCGGCGAAACATTCTCGGACGACTCAGCGCTTCATTCGGCGTCGACCGCGGGCGTGGATGTCATTGCCTGGCAGCATAAAGGCTACGGTGACAGCACGATCGCGACGGGCTATGCCAGCAAGCGGCTGCATCGCGGTCTGAGGGCCGCTCAGCCTGGCCCACGATTCGCCGCACTGTCGCAGACCATCGATGCCATCCCGTTTCGCAACTCCCGTGTGCGACTCCGTGGCAAGCTGCGTACTGCCCATCACGCGCGCGGTCAGCTTTGGCTACGCGTCGACCGTGGTGACTCCGCTGGCTTTTTCGACAACATGATTCGCCACCCGGTGGTCAGCGAGACCTGGGTGCAAGCGGAGATCGTCGGGACGGTCGATGCCGATGCCACCAGAATTACCTTCGGTGAGCTCAACGCCGGTGTCGGCACGGTCTGGTATGACGATCTCGAGCTTTCCGTCGAAACCAAGGACGGCACGTGGCAATCGATCGAGATTCAGGATGGCGGGTTCGAGGCAGCCGATCCATTAAATAGCTGGCGCCCGAGCGGCAATACATCGGCTACCGGCGGAGCGCTCGAAGGTTGGAATGTGACGATCGATCACAGCCTACCGGCATCTGGCGCCTCTTCGCTTCGGATCGAAAAGGCCGTCACAATGGTGACTCAAGAGTTGTTCGAGCAGGCGCCTGCGGCCGGAGAGAGCGTCGATATCGAGCTGGGCAGCGGGTTGCGAGCTAGGGTACCCCTCGCGCTGTACTCGAAGGAGGGCCGGACCATAGGCGACGACCCCGAGCGAGCGCAGCACGTTCAAGCCACCTATCGGTTGCCGGCGCAGCCAGGCTTCGACGTCTTGACCGGAGTTGCAGACGTGATCGTGCTCTGGAACGTCCTAGAGCACTTCTGGCCGTACTGGAGCACCGTTTCCTTGGACTGGAGCGGCATGCTGGACGCTGCTCTCGCCCAGGCGCTCGACGACCGCGACATCGAACGCCATGTCGCAACGCTGGATCGCCTGA
>VBLP01000313.1:5558-8000 GCA_005887925.1 Deltaproteobacteria bacterium
TGACCCTGCCGTCAAGCGGGGAGACGTTCTCCTCTCGATCGACGGCCGTCCCGCCGCACAACGGTTGGCCGACGAGCGTGCACTCATCAGCGGGTCACCGCAGTGGCGAGCCCTTCGCGCCCTTCAGCGACTCGGTAGAGGGCGACCAGGGTCGGTGCTCGAGCTTCGCCTGCTCCGCGACAAGCACGAGCTCGATGTCACGGCACGACGCATCGACCACAGCGTCCTCGAAGACCCATCGCACGCTGCGATCGCACACCTGGACGATGGAATCTACTATATCGACACCTCGCGCGCAGCACTGATGGACATCAACGCCGAGATGTCGCATCTCGCTGCAGCTTCGGGTATTATCTTCGATTTTCGCAATCCTCCAAAGCATAACCACGAGGTCCTGTCTCATATCCTTGCCCGCAGCGACGCCCCCAAGGGATGGGAGGCAATTCCGCTCATCATCCGGCCCGACACCGCATCGGCACCGGCATCATGGGAGGACACCTCTAACGGGAACATGCCGCAACTGTCGGTCCAGCAGCCACACATCGGTGGTCGGGTCGCATTTCTCATCGGCCCGGCCGCGATCAGCTACGCGGAGTCCGTCCTGTCGCTTGTCGAGTACTATCACCTCGGCGAGATCGTCGGCTCCCCGACCGCCGGCACGAATGGCGACATCGCCGAGATCGGTTTGCCCACAGGTTGCACCACGCGCTTCACCGGCAGACGCGTCACCAAGCCGGATGGGCGACGTCAGCATCTCATCGGGATACAGCCCACGATTCCCGCATCTCGCACGATTGCCGGCATCCTCGAGCAGCGCGACGAGGTGCTCGAAAAAGCGCTATCATCCATCCGAAGCGCCAAATGAGCTCGAAGGCGACAGGACAATTCTCTTTAGCTCGGCGCAGGGCCTCCGGTCGAGTTTTCTCCCGAATAGCATGTCTCAGGATGATTTAATGGATCCTTAGCTATGCAGCGCATACCGCCTATCAGATGTCTAATTCTTGGGCGGCAGAAGGGCCGCGATTCCTCCTGGCGGGAGTGGCTGGACAAGACGAGGCTGTGGCACACCCCTATGTGCCAGTACGAATTTGAGTTTATGAGGAAGTTTCCAGAGAGGCTCACCAATCGGGAGCCCCGTCGTGTAGCGCGCACCAACCGCCTCAATCTCAGGCCAATGCGTTATGATCGCCTGCAAGAACCGTTCGGAACGCTCACTATCTATATTCGGGAAGCGTTCGAGGCGCCCGCTATCCAAGAACCAACGATAGCAGGCTTGGGATAACAGACCAAGGGTGCTCCATGCGTAGCAGAGCGCTTCATCAAACGCCCGTATACTGGATTCAAATGTCGCCCTTCCGCTCACGAACAGCTTGTCGAGCTCCCAGAACGGCGCGTACAGTCGAACATTCATCCCTCCCAGCAGCGGAGATGGGTCACCCACCATGATCAACCCTGACGCATCTCGCACATCGATCATCGTACCTGCGTCAACCCAGGCTTCACCTCGCTTGAATCTTGTGATATGCTTTCTGCAAGCGGCGGTTACGGTTCGCCTATCGCCACACAGCATTTCGGGGACTAGCACAGTTCTGTGATCCTGATAAAGTAAGACATGGGCCTCGCACCGCGTTCGCGCTAGGGCACAGGTATGAAGTTGCGGGGTGGAAACACGATACGCGAACCCTCAGAGACAACAAGATAGGCCGCAAGGGCAGCGCCTGTCAACCCGGTAGCCTCTGACAACTTGTCCCAGAGTCCGGGCTCGTCCACCGGTGCACGCGTTGGAGCTCTCACCGGCGAACGCTCTGCCATACGAAACGGCATCGGAAGTGGAATAGGACGATATGCATAGAGAATCAGGCCTGGCAGCGGAGATTCATACACTAAGAAACCACCCGGTGCAGGAATCACTCCGAAAGTGCCAGGCGCAAGCGGCGCTCCAGGTATCAACGGGACATTTGCGGCTCGAAATACCGCAAGATACATTGCCAACTCAAGACTTGCATTCTGCCATTGCGTCATCGACTTAATCTCATAGATTTCGCCAGTGACCACATTTACGATGTCTGGCTTGAGCTGCGCAAAGGATGGATTCAGGGCGCCAGGCTGCGACCCTGAAAATGCGGTCAGAATGGTTGCGATGGGAAAATGATTTGCGTAAACGAGCTCAGATGGGTGTGCGTCCTTATATGCCTGAGCGATCAGTGCATGTGCCATCCATCCGATGTACAGTGACTCGGGTTGCTCACCGGGCCGATTCCAGAGGCCAGGTTGCGTCGGTGCACTTGTCGTGGGTGGGAGTGTCGGCGCCGCCGCGAGCACTGTTGACGAAGGAATCGTTCCCGGTCCCGGGTGCTGGCTGCCGTGGCTGCCGTGGCTAGTTTGTGTGTGGGTGGCGATGGCGCCGGTGTCCTGGATGACACCAGGGCCGCTGCCGGCGAT
>VBLP01000313.1:8080-9389 GCA_005887925.1 Deltaproteobacteria bacterium
GCGAAGGCGTAGGGGTTGGTGGTGGTCGCGGTGGCTGGGATGAGGAGCGGATCGCGGCTGAGGAAGCGGCCGATGGCGGGGTCGTAGATCCGGGCGCCGAGCTGGGAGACGCCGAAGGCGGCGAGTGCGTCGCCGGCGTTCCATTGCTGGGTGCTGTAGAGCAGGCTGCCGGGCTGGGCGCCGGAGGAGGTCGGCGTGCCGAAGGGCTGGTAGTCGACGTCCTGGACGAAGGCGCCGTTTTCGTCGGTGAAGAAGCGGTTGCCGCGGAGCTCGCCGAACGCGAAGACCCAGGGGCCGCCGGCGCCGCGACGGGTAGCGGAGAAGCCGTCGGGGCCGGGGATGGTGCGGACCAGGACGCGGGCCTGGGCGCCGCCGACGTCGCGCCAGGCGAGGAGGTCGCCGAAGCGGCTGTCGTGGCGGCTGTCGGGGACGAAGGGTGGGGCGCCGGTGGTGACGTCGAGCTCGGCGACCTGGCCGAAGGCGTCGTAGCGGAAGCTCGCGGTGGCGTGGTCGTCGGTGATGTTGCGGACGCTGCCGTCGACGTAGTAGCTGTACTCGCGGGTGCCGGTGGGCGTCGGCATCGAGGTGATGCTGCCGACCTCGTCGTAGGTGACGTTGCACGCGGTGCCGGTGTCGCTGCCGTAGGGCGATGCGGCAGATCCGATCGCGATCGGTGGCGAGGTAGCTGAGCGTGGTGTGGAGGGCGCCCAGGCCGCCGGCGGTGTCGGTCTGGCTCAGGAGGTTGCCGAGCGGGTCGTAGGCGAACTGCTGGTTTGACAGGGTGATGGTGCCGGTGGTCTTGATCGACGACGACAGCCGGCCGAGGGCGTCGTAGGTGTGGCTCGTGGTGGTGCTGGCGCCGTCCTTGGTCTCGGTCCGTCCACGCTCGCGATGTTCAGGAGGCGGCGGCCGACGTCAGCGTAGCTCGCGGTGAAGGTGGCCTGGCCGTACTGGGCCTCGCGCACGCGGCCGAACGGATCGATCTGCGACGCGGTGTAGAGGGTCTGCGACTCGGCGCCGGCGCCGTAGCTAACGGACTTGCCGCGGCCAGCGGAGTCGTAGTCGTAGGTGACGTGCTCATCGACGAAGCCGGTGTCGGGCAGGTAGAGGTCGAGCGACGTGGGCCGGCCGTCGCCGCGGAACCCACGCTTCTCGACGTAGAGACCGCCGAACGGGTCGGTGAATACCTGCGCGTTGATCCGGCCGAGGTCGTCGTAGCTGAAGGAGACGCTGCCGGTCGGGGACGTGGCCTGCGCGAGCCGGCCGAGCACGTGGGTCGGCGTGACCTGCGGCGCGATGGTGACGCCTT
>VBLP01000314.1 GCA_005887925.1 Deltaproteobacteria bacterium
AGGAAGATGATGCCGATGCCGACGACCAGGGCCATGATCGCGGCCAGCGACACGTTGGTCTTGATGTTGGGCGACACCGGCTTGGTCGGCAGCTGCGCCTTGTCCAGGCCGCGCACGTTGGAGATGATCGACGACAGGCTGCCGGTCATCTGCATCGACGACAGCCGGGCGCGCAGGATGTTGTACTTGTCGTCGAACTCCTTCTTCTCGCGCACCAGCTCGTTGTAGATCGCGATCAGCGGCGAGAGCTTCTTGGCCTCCTGCTTGTACTTCTCGACCTCGCCGGCCAGGCCGGTGTTGGTCGCGAGCTGGGCGCTGTAGAGGTCCTGGGTGCCGCGGACGAGGATCTTCAGCTCGCCCTGCAGGGCCTGGTAGAGCAGGTCGACCTTCTGCTTCTGGATGATGTAATCGGGGTTCCTGGGGCCGAGGTCCTTCTCGAGCTCGATCAGGCGGATCTTCTCGGTGTAGTACTGCGTGCGCAGGGTCTCGAACGACACGTTGTCGCCCATCATGATGACCGGGTTCGACAGCACGTCCTCGTTCTGCTCCTTCTTCATCTCGGCGATCTTGGCGGAGAGCTCGATCTCGTGCGCGCGGGCGTCGTTGAGCTTGGTGGTGAACGCGAGGATGTTGCCCTGGACCAGGCTCTGCTGGGCCTCGATGGTCACGGCGACCATGTCGTTCTTGGCCTGGAAGTCGTAGATCTTCTGCTCGGCGGCGCGCAGCTTGGTCTCGGCCTCGGTGAACTCGGCCTGCAGGGCCTCGGAGGCGTTGCTGCTCGAGAGCTGGAGCAGGCCCTTGGCGTAGCTCTCGTAGGTCGCGACGTGGGCGTCGGCGATCAGCTTGGCGTCCTCGGGGCTGGAGCTCTTGACCGAGACGTAGAAGATGCGGTCGTTCTCGGGGTACCGGACGGTGAGGTCGAGCTGGAGCCGGCGGGTGGCGAGGTCGAGCTGGTCGTCGTGCGAGAGCTCCTTGCGCTCGGCGTCGGACAGGAGCTTGGGGATCAGGTCGTTCTGGTCGACGGTCTTCTCGATCAGGGTGAAGCTCGACAGGACCTGGCGCTGCTGCTTGTAGTACTCGGCGCTGGCGCCGGCGACGTTGAACATGTCGCCGGTGCCGAGCAGGTCGGGGAGCTTGGGCTCGACCTGGACCGAGGCAGTCGCCTGGTACATCGGGGTCTGGTGCGTGGTGTAGACCACCGCGCCCGCGACCGACATCACGATCAGCGCCGCGAGCAGCCAGACGTACTTGCGCAGCGCGGACAGGTAGCGCCGGAAGTCGATCGTGAGGACCTGTTCGTCGTGTTCGTGTGGTGATGCCGCTGATTCCACGATGCCTCGCCGGGAGATGCGAACGCCGGGAGATGCGAACGCCGGGCCTTTGTTAGTGGTCGCGGCGCGGCCGGGCGTTCACGCCGCCTCGGGTGATAACTGTACGATCTTGCACGGCGAACGGGGCCGGTCAGGCCGGTTCGACGGCCAGCGGGGCGCCACCGGCCGCGAGCGAGCGCTCGGCGGCCTCGAGCACGGCGGTGATCCGCACACCCTGGGCGAGGTCGGTGATCGGTGGCTCGCCGCGCTCGATGCAGTCCAGGAAGTGGCGGATCTCGGCGCGCAGCGGCTCCTCCATGGCGACCTGGGGGATGTGGACGTCGCCGTCGCGGATGGTGAGGAACTCCCCGAACTGGGTGAACGCGGGCGGCCGGTCGTAGCCCTTGTCGTAGATCCGGAGCTTCTCGGGCGACACGTCGTCGAGCTCGACCATCTTCTGCGAGCACACCAGGGTGAACCGGCGCTCCTTGCGGGGGTGGAGCCACGACAGGTGGAGGTTGGCGAGGATGCCGCTGGCGTAGCGCATCGTGACGAACACCACGTCCTCGATGCCGGGCTGGAGCACGGCGGTGCCGCACGCCGAAGCGGTCACCGGATGCTCGCCGAGGATGTGGTCGATCATCGACAGGTCGTGCGGGCCGAAGCACCACAGCGCGGTCTCGTCGCTGCGGATCCGGCCGAGGTTGACGCGCATGGCGTGGACGTAGAACGGCCGGCCCAGGCCGCCGGCGCGCAGGAGCTCGCGGATCCGCCGCACCGCGGGGTGGAACACCATGAGGTGGCCGACCATCGCGACGGCGCCGGGGCGCGCGGCGGCGGCGACGCGGCGGGCATCGCCGAGCCGGAGCGCGAGCGGCTTCTCGATCAGCACGTGCTTGCCGGCGGCGAGCGCGGCGAGCGCGAGCTCGACGTGGGCGGCGGCGGGCGCGGCGATCACGACGGCGTCGACGTCGCCGAGGACGGCGTCGGCCGAGGCGGTCCAGCGCGCGGCGGGGGCGAGCGCGGCGATCAGCGGGCGCTTGGCGGCGTCGGGCTCGGCGACGGCGACGACCCGGCAGCGCGGCTCGCCGGCGAGCACGCGGACGTGGTTGATGCCCCAGCTGCCGGCGCCGAGCACGCCGACGCGGACCGGCGAGGTGCGGGCCGCCATGACCGCTGCCTAGTACGCGGCGCGAACGCCGAGCAGCAGCTCGTGGCGGACGTAGCTCGGGTTGATGATCATGCCGCCGCCGGCGTCGTAGCGGAAGTCGGTCTGGACGTCCTGCAGGTGGTAATCGAGGGTGCCGACGATCCAGTCGCGGAAGCTGTAGCGCACGCCGACGGTAGCGCCGAGGATGGTGTCGTCGCGGGTGTCGCTGCTGGCGCCCATCACGATCGTGCTGGTGCCCTCGTAGCGACGGAGGTGCAGCTCGGGCTGGGCGAACACCACGAACGGCACGAAGTACTGCTCGAAGGTGAGCTGGAACAGGTGATCGCGATAGAAGTTGGCGTTGATCGAGTCGCTGTGATCGTAGCTGTACAGCGCGGTGACCCGGCCGAGCGGGCTGTAGCGGTAGCCGAACAGGGCGCCGGCGACCCGTGCGCGTTGAGCGTGGTGTTGAGCGTGAGCGCGGTCTGGATGCCGGTCATCGCGATCACGGGGACCGAGCTGACCTTCTTGCTGTCGCCGATGCCGGTGTCGTAGCCGACGGACACATCGCCGAACACCATGGTCAGCGGCAGCCACTGCCAGTTGACGCGCGTGCCGACCTGGTTCAGCAGGCGATTGGCGAACTGCTGGGTGCTCGCCTCGAACACGTCGATCGTGTTCTGGTAGTAGAGGAAGCCGCCGAGCGAGCGGCCGGGCGGGAGATAGTTGAGCCGGACGCCGAACGTGTTGATGTCGCGGTTGTTGTTCGCGTTCGATTCGAAGTTGGTCGAGCGGATCAGGCGATTGAAGCTCTCTTGAAACGCGAACTGCAGCGGACGCTATTGACGATGCCGCGCAGGAGCAGCCCGCCGCCGAGCCCGCCTTGCGCGGTCACGTCGCTGTTGGTCGACAGGTACTGATCCCAGGTCGCGAACAGGTTCGCGCTGTACTGGAAGTCGCCGGCCTCGGTGTAGGCGACGGTCGGGGTCCGGTCGGCCTCGCCGGTGTCGCCGGACGGCTGGAACCTGAGGCGCTGATCGGGCAGCGAGCTGGTGCCGATCTCGAACATCAACCGGAGCAGGCCCGCGGTGACCGTGTTGGTGTCCTGGTAGAACACGTTGGACACGACGCCGGTCTCGAGCCCGAACTGCGGCTGGAGGATCGTGCCCTCGCCGACCTTAATCCCGGCCCCGGTGACCAGGGACTGCGGGTTGAGCGCATCGGTCGGATCCATCCACGGGGGCGGTGGGGGGATGCCGTCGTCCGCGCGCGCCGGTACCGCGAGCGCCCCGGCCCCGACGATCACGCCGAGGCCGATACCGGCTAATTTCGCCAAGTTTTTCGCCGGGTTTGCCTGACCTTTCATGAGTGTCCGGCCCCTGGGGCGATGTTCACGGGCTAGGGGGATGCGCGTGCGCGGGGTAACATCACGCCCGCCATGCGGGGACGCGGCCTTTGCCCTGGAATCCTCGCCACTTTGGGCGCCGATCTCGGGGTTTTTGCGGTCGCCGGCATGGCCATGGCCGGCTGCGGTGACGTGCCGGCGTGCCAGTCCGAGGTGTTCGTGGCGTTCACGCAGACCACCGTCACGAGCGATGCCGATGACTTCGCGCCGGGAGTGCAGGCCAACATCCGGATCCGGACCTCGCTGCGGATCGGAGATGTCGTGGAGCTCGAGATCCTCGACACGGGCGGCGCGCTGCAGGGCACCGTGACCCGCGGGGTCGACCGCGATGGCATCGCGGTGTTCGACTACGTGACGCTGCCGACCCCGCGCGCGGTGCTGCGTGCGACCGGCAGCGGCCTGTGCGGCCGCGGTCAGGACCAGATCACGATCGACGTGCCGGTGGGCGCCACGTGCCGTCTGGACATCTCGCCCGCGCCGGAGCGCAACGCGCACTATGCGCCGCTCGGTGTGCTCAGCACGCGCAGTGATCCAGATCCTGTCACGCCGGGCTACCAGGCGACGATCCGCGCGGTGACCCGACCGGGCTGGACCGCACAGCTGTACCGCATCGCCGGCGAGGAGCAGTCGTTCGGCGAGATCGCGGCGGACGACGACGGCGTCGCGACCTGGGCGGTCACCGTGATCGACGGCCTCGTCGGGTTCCGTGCGACCTGTCGCGGCCAGGGCACCGAGCTGGCGTCGCCGACGACCACGGTCGTGGCCGATACCACGCCGCCGGGCTGTGAGATCGTCGCACCAGCGCCGGGCGCGACGATCACCGCCGCGTGGGACGAGAATCACGACCTCGGCGATGGCCTCCAGCTCGCGGTCGCGGCGCGCACGGCGGATCTCGATGTCGCCGGCGAGCCCGGCAGCCTGACGATCACCGAGGGCGGCGTCGCGGCCGTGGTGCCGACGAGCGCGGTCGCCGACGGCGCGAGCCGCGCGGAGGTGACGCTCCTGCCGCCGATCACGCCGGCGACGTACGACTTCGCGTTCACGTTGCATGACCACGCCGGCAATGCGTGCATGTCGCTCGCGACGTACGAGGTCATCTCGCAATGAGGTGATCTCGCGTGCGCGATGTTCGCGCGCGGCACGATCGCAGGTGATCTCGCGTGCGCGACGCCGTCGTCAGATCTGCGTGATCTGCCGACTCACGGTGATCTCCGTCGCGGTCTCGGCGGTTGTCGATCGCGGCTGGCATCGATCGTGTAGACTGACGCCTGTGAGGGTCGGGTTCGCATGGCTCGTCTGGCTTGCGGGCTGTGGCTTTCATGGCACCGAGGTCACGTCGCGCGATGCCGGTGGCTCCGATGCGATACCGCCGGACATGGCGCCGCCCGGGCGCACGCGCGCGGGGCTGATCGGCCTGTGGAGCTTCGACGAGCTCGACGGGACAACGATGAACGACACGAGCGATGCCGCGCCCAGGGTGCCGCTGATGGTGACCGCACCCGGCATGGTGACGTTCGCGGCCGGCACGATGACGCCGAACGGGATCGTCGTGATCGCGTCGGCGGCGGCGCCGCATCTCGACAGAGACGTGAAGAACGCAGGCGCGGTCACGCTCGAGGCCTGGGTCAAGCCCGCGGTTGGCCAGCAGGGCGCGGCCGGCCAGCCGGCGGTGGTCGCGGGCCTCGACGCGAGCGTGGTCTCGCGCAACATCGCGCTCCTGCAGGACGGCATGCGCTGGGTCGGCCGCGTCCGGACCACGCCCGACGTCAACGGCGGACCGGACCTGACCTCGACGGCGGACGTCAGCGCGGGGGCGATGACGCACGTCGCGGTGGTGGCGGACGCGACGCAGCGGATCCTCTATGTCAATGGCCGGCCCGACTTCGTCGATACGGCGCCGGCGCCGCTGTTCAGCTGGGACATGAGCTACCGGATGGTGCTCGGCAACGAGCCCACGCCGAACCGGCCGTGGTCGGGGACGTTCGCGCTGGTCGCGATCTACGCG
>VBLP01000320.1:0-317 GCA_005887925.1 Deltaproteobacteria bacterium
CGTCGCGCGGCTCGCTCACGGTCTACGGCGCAAGTCCGTTCGAGGACGCCGAGGTCCGCCGCCGGATCGGCTACGCGCCCGAGCACGAGCGGACCTGGGACGAGCTGACCGCGCTCGAGCTGGTGACCGCGATGGCGCGGCTCGCCGGCGTGCCGGCGCACGCGGCCCGCGCGCGGGCCGAGGACGCGCTCGACCAGATGGGGATGGCGCCGGCGATGCACCGCCGGGTCCGCGGGTTCTCCAAGGGCATGCGCCAGCGCACCAAGCTGGCGACCGCGATCGCGCACGATCCCGACTTCCTCTTGCTCGACGAGCCG
>VBLP01000320.1:359-7746 GCA_005887925.1 Deltaproteobacteria bacterium
GACCGTGGTCGTGTCGAGCCACGTGCTCTACGAGATCGAGGCGCTGACCTCGGACATCGTGCTGATCTACCGCGGCCAGGTGCTCGCCGAGGGCAACGTCTACGAGATCCGCCAGCTGATCGATCGCCATCCCCACCGGATCCGCATCGAGTGCGATCAGCCGCGCGCGATCGCCAGCGCGCTCGCCGCCGAGGACCACGTCGTGCGGCTCAGCTTCGAGCGCAGCGTGCTCGTCGTCGAGACCCGCGACCCCGACCGCTGCTACGATCAGATCGCGGGCGCGGTGCTGTCGGCCGACGTCGCGGTCAGCGCGCTGTCGTCGCCCGACAACAGCCTCGGAGCCGTGTTCGAGTACCTGACCGGCGATGGAGGTCGACGATGACCGGCGTTCCGCAGACGCGCACGATGATCTGGACCCTGTGCGGCGTCACGCTGCGCCGGCTCGTCCGCGGCAAGGCGCTGTGGATCGGCGGCCTGTTCGCGGCGCTGCCGGTGCTGCCCGCGCTCGTCAGCCGCATCTACCGGATCCACGCATCGCCCGACCAGCTGTTCAACCTGATGATGCTCTTGCTCGCGCTCTTGCCCGCGATGTTCGTCGGCGCGTCGATCGGCGAGGACCTCGAGGACGGCGCCAGCACGTATCTGTGGTCGCGGCCGATCGCGCGCTGGGCGGTGCTCGCCGCCAAGCTGTGCGCGCTGACGCCGATCGTGATCGCGCTCGTGGTCGGTGGCTGGGCCGCCGGCACCGCGATCTGGACCGGCGCCGCGCCCTCGCTGATGAGCTGCGTCGGGCTCGCCGCGGGTTGCATCGCGACCTCGCTGGTGGTCGGCGGGATCGCGACCCTGGTGCCCCGTCACAGCATGGCGCTGTCGATCGGCTACATGCTCGCCGATCTGTTCTTCGGCGGGCTGCCGTTCTCGCTCCAGCAGCTGTCGGTGTCGTACCAGACCCGCACGCTGGCGGGGATGACCAGCCATCCCGCGATCCTCGGCCCGGTGATCGCGCTCGCGCTGATCGCCGGCGCCTGGTCCGCGATCGCGCTCGCGCGGATCCGCCGGCTCGAGCCGTGACCCGCCCGGCGCTCAGAGCTCGAGCGTGGCGGCGAGGTCGTAGTCGCTGGCCTGGGTGATCCGGGCGCGGACCAGCGAGCCGGGAGGCACGCGGCCGTCGGTCAGGTAGGTCACGCCGTCGATGCCGGGCGCCTGGCCGTACCAGCGGCCCTCCATCAGGTAGTCCGACTCGCTCGAGGTGCCCTCGACCAGCACGTCGAGCTCGCGGCCGACCATCGCCTCGTGGCGCTCGCGGCTGATCCGGCGCTGGAGCTCCATCAGCGCCTGCTGGCGCTCGGCGGCGACGTCCGGATCGACGCGGTGCGGGAGCAGCGCCGACACCGTGCCGGGCTCGGTCGAGTAGGTGAACGCGCCGGCGCGGTCGAACTGCGACTCGGCGACGAACGCGCACAGCTCGTCGAACTCGGCGGCGGTCTCGCCGGGGTGGCCGACGATGAACGTAGTGCGCAGGACGACGCCGTCGATCCGCGCGCGCAGCCGCGCGACCAGCTCGCGGGTGACCCGGCCGGAGTGGCCGCGCCGCATCCGCCTGAGCATCGCGTCGCTGATGTGCTGCAGCGGCACGTCGATGTACTTGACGACGCGCGGCTCGCCGGCGATCGCGTCGATCAGCTCGTCGTCGAACGCGCTCGGGAACGTGTAGTGGAGGCGGATCCACGAGATGCCGTCGACCCGGCCGAGCGCGCGCAGGAGCTGCGCCAGCGTGGCGCGGGCCTCCGGCGCGGTGCCGGCGTCCCAGCCGTAGCGCGTCAGGTCCTGCGCGATCAGGTTGACCTCGACCACGCCGTCGCCGGCGAGCGCGCGGACCTCGGCGACGATGTCGTCGATCGCGCGGCTGCGCTGCGGGCCGCGCAGCCTGGGGATGATGCAGAACGCGCACGGCCGGTCGCAGCCCTCGGCGACCTTGACGTAGGCCGAGTGGCGCGCGCCGATCCGGACGCGCGGCGCGTCGTGATCGTAGATGTAGCGCGGCGTCTCGGCGACCTGGATCACCGGCAGCGGCCGGGCCTTCTTGCCCCGAGCGGTCTTCGCGCCGGGCGCCGCCGGCGCGGCAGACGCGGCGAGCGCGCGGGCGATCGACGGGAAGTCCGACGAGCCGAGGATGTGGTCGATCTCGGGAATGTCCTGGGCGAGCTCGCCGGCGTAGCGCTGGGCGAGGCAGCCGGTGACCACCAGCTTCTGCGCGCCGCGCTCCTTGTGCTGCGCCATCTCGAGGATGGTGTCGACGCTCTCCTCCTTGGCGGCGTCGATGAACGCGCAGGTGTTGACGACGATGACGTCGGCGGCGTCCGGCGCGTCGACCAGGGCGTGGCCGGCGGCCTGGACCTGGCCCAGCATCAGCTCGGTGTCGACCTGGTTCTTCGGGCAACCGAGCGAGACGAAGTAGATGCGCTGACCCGGCTGCCCGGGATTCCCCGGACGTTGCGAGCGCGCTGTGGAACGACCGGCCATCGCGGCGGGGCAGTCTGGTCCGGGGCACGCGGCCTGTCAACGGCTACTTGGCGCCCGGCCGGGTTTGCTACAGTCGCCGGCCTCGTGACCGCGGACGTCTGGGCGCAGGAGTTTCGCGATATCCCGGCGACGCTGGAGGCGCGGCCGGATCTGCGCGCCGAGATGCGCCGGCTGCTCGACGAGCACGAGCTGCCGGTCAAGGTGACCGAGGGCGGCGACCGCCGCGCCCAGCGCCGCGCGATCCTCGGCGCGCTGTTCGATGGCGCGCTGACGCTCGACGAGGCCATCGCCGAGACCGAGCGCCGGCTGCCGCGCGAATCGTCCCCGCACCGCACCAGCAACCTGGTGTTCGCCAGCGGCTGGGCCCGGCGCCTGGTCCACACCCACACGAGCGTCCTGTACTGCTGGGCGGTGATCGAGCTCCTGCTCGCGGCCGGGCACGACCGCTGCTTCGTGCCGCACTCGTCGGCCGAGGCCGCGTCGAGCGCGTGCTCGCGGCTGCTCGCCGGCCGCAGCCACGCCGCGGCGATCCTGCGCGACCGGCTGATCGACGTCTACGTCGCCAAGCATGCGTCGCGCGAGCCGCTGATCCCCAACCATCCGCACTGCACGCACGTGATCGCGCCGGCGCCGCCGGGCCGCGCCTGACGACCGCACCGCCGCCGCTCAGGGGCCGGTGACCGTGACCGTGAACGCGTCCGCGATGCCCTGGCCCGCCACCGTCACCGTGGTGGTCCCGGCGTCGATGCCCCGGATCGTGGCGTGGCCGGCCGCGCCCGGGGTGACCATCGCGATCACCGCGTCGCCGATCGACCACGTCACGTCGGTCGCGGCGGTCAGCGTGTGGTCGACGCCGACGTAGCTCGCCGCGACCTCGAGCGAGGCGCCGGCGGCGACCCGGAGGATCGAGGGCGCGAGGGCGATCCGGTCGGGGGCCGGCGGCTCGTTGTCGCCGCACCCCGCGAGCCCGGACAGCGCCAACCACAGGAGTGTCGGGACCATGCTGGGTGACCGCATCGAGACATGTGTCGCAGGCGATGTCCGTGCGAGTGCGAGACCGGCGTCAGAACGGCGTCGCGATCCCGATGTGTAGCGCGAGGTCGTTGCCGAGGTCGCTGGACTGGTAGTACTCGGCGCTGGTCTTGAGCCGGATGTTGTCGTTGATGCGGATCGCGGCACCCGCGGTGTAGCGCAAGAGGCGCGATCTCGACGACATCGGGTTGGTCATCCCCAGGACGTTGCCGAACCGGAGCAGGCCGTCGAACCGCAGGAATGCGTCGACCCGGCCGATCGGGATCTCGGTCTCGGCGTAGAACCCGTGCTTGAAGAAGTGGTCGTCGTAGCGGCCGTCGGGGCCCGGGCCGTACTTCCAGCGCATCGCCGGATCGGTTCCGATCGCCATGTCGGTGCGGCGCGCCAGGTACTCGGCGCGGAGCACGACGGCGTCGAGGTTGACCACGACATCGGCGCCGCCGATCACGAAGCCGAGGTGGCGGTCGGGGTCGTAGTGCCCGGCCATGAACGACGCGCCGAACGTGACGCCGTGACCGGCGCTGTCGAAGTCGGCGGTGCCCGACAGCCGCGCGCCGACCACCGGCTCGGAGTTGTTGTCGACGTAGTAGCGGTCGGGCTGGCGCGACGCGATGAAGTCGAGGTCGGCCGCATCGGCGGCGCCCTTGGGCCCCGACAGGATGAACGCGGCGTAGTCGACCCGGCCGGCGCCGACGAACCGGGTGCCGAGCAGCTCGAGGCCGTTGTCGACCCAGGGCGCCGGCAGGATGCCCTCGTTCCGCTCGGTGTGATGCAGCATCCGGCCCATGTCGTAGGGCAGCGGCTTGTCGTTGCTGAGGTGGTTGGCCGGATCGCCGCGCATCGGGAAGCTGCCGAACTCCGGGGTCAGCCGGCCGCCGTGGCACGCGAAGCACAGCTTGACGCTGGCCGAGGCGTTGCTCGTGAAGTCGACGCTGAGCTTGAGCGACAGCTCGGCGGTCATGCCGTCGAGCGTGGTCAGCCGGGCCTGCGGATCGGTCGGCACCACGAGGTAGTCGAGCTGCAGCGAGCCGGCGATCGTGCGCTGGTTCTCGGCGCGCCCGGCCGCGGCGACCGCGGTGACGGCGGTGACCGCGGCGAGCGCGATCACGGCCCGCCGCCGGGTCACGTCTTCACCACGAACGCGATCCGGACGGTGACCTCGACGTTGCCGACGTCGGGCGCCGCCTCCGTGCGGACGTCGGAGAACGCGGAGATGATGCAGGCGTTGGTCTCGGCGGTCGCGCCGGTCGCGCGCACGCCCAGGGCGCGGCGGGCCTCGCCGATCGTGAAGTGCGCGACCACGATCTCCGGCGCCGCTGGCATGCAGCGCGCGATCGCGGACCACCGGCGCTCGACGGCGCGCTGCACCACGCCCGGCGGCAGCGAGCCGCTGACGTCGACGCCGTCGATCATCGCGCGCAGCTCGCGCGGTGGCGGCGGCGGGGGTGGCGGCGGCGGCGGCGCGGCCGGCAGCACCGGCAGCGGCGCGGCCGGCAGCACCGGCAGCGGCGCGGCGCGGACCTCGGAGGGCGGCACGGCGACCACCGGCGCGGCGGGGCTCGGGGGCCGCGCGGCGCGCGGGCGATGATGATGGCGGACCGGCGCAGCGACCCGCGGCGGCGCGGTCGGCGGCGCTGCCGGTGCGCTCGCCGGCGCGGCCGGCACGGCCGGTGCGCTCGCCCCGGGCGCGGGCTCGGCGATCTCGGAAGCGGCGGCCGGCGCGGCGACCGGCGGCGCCGGATCCACGCGCTCGGGCACCGCGGCTGGCGCCGGCACCGAGGCGGCGAGCCCGGGCACGCCCGGCGGCGGCGCTGCCGCGCGGCCGATGTCGATCGCGTACCATGCCGCCGCGGCTCCGCCGCACGCCGCGAGCACCCCGGCGGCGAGCCACAGGCTGCGGCCGCTGCGGGGCCTGACCGCCACGGTCGCCTTGCGCGCCTGCGGTCCCAGCCGCACGCAGTCGAGCGCGTCGATCACCTCGCGCGCGCTGGCGTAGCGCTCGGCCGGCTTGCGCCGCGTCAGCCGCGCGACGATGTCGTCGAGCTCGCGCGGGATCCCCAGGTGCGGCACGCGCTCGCTGACCCGCGGCACGTCGCGCGCCGCGCGCGCCGACATGACCTCGTAGATGTGGCCCTCGAACGGCGCCATGCCGCCGGTCAGCATCTCGAACATCGTCATGCCGAGCGCGTAGAGGTCGGCGCGATGGTCGATCGCCTTGCCCGACAGCTGCTCGGGCGCGGCGAACGCCGGCGTGCCCATGGTCATGCCGCTCTCGGTCAGCCGGGTGTCGCTCTGATCGACCGACAGCGCGAGGCCGAAGTCGACGATCCGCGGCACCAGCCCCTCGGGCCCCGTCGACACCAGGATGTTCTCGGGCTTGAGATCGCGGTGCACGATCCCGGCGGCGTGGGCGTAGACCAGTCCCTTGCAGATCGCGCGCGACAGCGCGATCACGTGCGCCGGCGCCATCGGCGCCTTGTCGATCAGCGTGATCAGCGCAGGCCCGTCGACGTAGTCCATCACGATGTAGAGCAGGCCGTGGCGGGTCTGGCCGAAGTCGACGACGCGGACCACGTTGGGGTGATCGAGCTGGCTGGCGCGCTCGGCCTCGCGCGTGAACCGCGCGCGCATCGCGACGCTGGCCGAGTGATCGCCGAGCAGGACCTTGAACGCGTAGCGCCGGTTCGGCAGGTTGGTGTGGTGCGCGAGGTAGACCCGGCCCATGCCGCCCTCGCCGATCAACGTGTCGATCGTGTAGTGGCCGATCACCGCGTCGAGCAGCGGATCGCGCTCGGCCATGACGACCTCGGCGCCATCGGCCGGACAGCGTGGATAATCCTTGTGGTAGATGGCCCCGCAGGTCGAGCAGCACCAAACCGCCCGCGGCTGTTCGGTCGCCATCCGTGACATCCTCTTGTAGGGTACGCGGGAACGCCGTGCGTTCAAAGCGGCGGCGTTGCGCACAGTTCGTACAACCGGGCGGACGCCGGACGGCCGCGCTGGTAAACTGCGGCGCGGCGAGCTGATCGGTGAGGTCGTCCACGCCGAGATCCCGATCGACGGGGCGTGGTATCGCGCGCGGCTCGCGATGCAGCCGGTCGCGAGCGTCGTGGTCGGCCTGCCGTGCACCGATGGCTTCGAGCTCACGCTGCGGTGGAACGATCGCTGGATCAACGGCGACGGCGCGCCGCGCGCGGCGAGCTTCGACGACAGCTTCCTGGTCGAGACCAACGACCTCGCGCTCGCCGGCGTGTGGCTCGATCACGACGTGCGCTCGGGGCTGCTCGCGTCGCGCTACGTCTCCGGCCATCGCGCGCAGGGCAAGACCGCGCTGCTGCTGCGCGACGCGCGCTGGGTCCACCAGGTGTCCAACGACGAGGTCGCGGCGCGGCGGCCCGACGCCGAGCCCTCCGAGGACCGCATGGGCGACATGCTGACCGCGTCGCTCCTGCTCGCGAGCCGGCCGGTTCGCTGGGCCCGCGCGTTCTCGCGGATCGCGCTCGCGCTCGGCGGCCGGCCGTCGGCGCGGATCGAGGTCGGCGGCAAGCCGGTGCTGCGGGTCCACCGCCACGACGTCGACGTCAACGTCCACATCGTCCGCCGGCTCGGCCCAGGCGACCCCGGCCGGCTGCGCACGCTGATCAGCGCGCACCGGATCGCCAGCAGCGGCGAGACGCTGTCGCTGATCTCGGAGGGCCTGCCGCGCGCCGCGTGGCCGCCACCCGCCGATCCGAGCACCGGCACGCTGTCCATCGACCCGCACGCCGCCGCGCTGCTCGATGCCGCGCGCCCGAGCTCGACCGTCGTGCGCTCGCACGACGTCGAGATCGCG
>VBLP01000012.1 GCA_005887925.1 Deltaproteobacteria bacterium
CTGGGCTTCTTGAGGTCCTGGGAGGCCTTCTCGAGGTCGCGGGCCAGGCGCTTGAGCGCCTCGCGCTGCGTCGACTGCTCCTTGCCCTCGGCATCCTTCTCGAGCTTCTTGAGCTCGTCCTTCTTCTTGTCGAGCTGGCGCTCGGCCTCGAGCTGCTCCTGCTCGGTCTTGGCCTGCTGCTTCTTCTTCTCGAGCCGGCGGATCTCGTCCTCGA
Source organism: Deltaproteobacteria bacterium (assembly GCA_005887925.1). Taxonomy (GTDB): domain Bacteria; phylum Myxococcota_A; class Polyangia; order Haliangiales; family Haliangiaceae; genus JABFXX01. Next base: position 215 of record VBLP01000012.1, read on the forward strand.
GCTTCTTCTGCTGCTGCGCCTGCTTCTGCTGCTGTTGCTGCTGCTGTTGCTGCTGCTTGTCCTCGAGCTGCTTGCTCGCCTTCTCGAGCTGCTTGGCGAGCTGCTCCTTGTCCTTGTCGGACAGCTGGTTGTTCTCGAGCTTCTCGGCGAGCTTCTCGAGCTCCTTCTGCGCCTTGTCGAGCTCGGTCTTCTGCAGCGCGTCGCCGAGGTCCTTGGTCAGCTGATCCTTGGACAGCTGCTTGCCGAGCTCGGCCAGCTGCTTGTCGACGTCGGCCTGATCGGGCTCGGCTTTCTCCTTGAGCTTGGCGTCGGCCTTGAGGAGCGCGTCGAGCAGCTTCTCCTTGGAGATCTTGCCGAGCTCGGCATCCTGGAGCATCTGCTCGATCTGCTTGACGAAGTCCTCGAGCTCGGGGACGCCATCGCGCTTGGCGGCCGCGCGGATCTGGGCGAGCAGCGAGTCGAAGTAGGCGCGATCGTCGGGGTCGAGCACGACCGAGTCGGCGCGGTGGTACCGCGGGTCCTTCTTGTCGATCACGGTGAACGCGATCGGGCCGACCGGATCGTCACCGATCCACACCGTCAGCGTGGTCGGGCCGATCGGCGTGTCGTCGGGAATGCGGATCGTGATCACGTTCGCCGACCAGTCGAGCACGCGCGCCGGGTGGGCCCGGCCGTCGCCGAGCGTGACCTGGGCGTTGAGCGGGACGAAGCCGTGCATCGCCGGCGACGGCTCGATCGCCTCGGGGGGGACGCCGGGCGCGGCCATCGCGCTCGGCACCGGCAGGCTCGCGATCGCGTGCGCGACGCCGGTCAGCAGGTGGGCGCCGCGCAGCAGCACCTCGTCGCCGGGCGCGCCGTGATCGGGCTCGGCGCGGTACAGCCGCGGCGTGCGGTCGACCGTCGGGATCGCCAGCCCGGCGGCGAGCGCCGAGATCACCAGGAAGCCGACCGCGGCGCGCAGATCGGCGGGGGCGGCGAACGGCGTGGCACGCTTGACATCGGCGCGCGGCACGGCACGCACGCCGTCGCGGATCGCCGCGAGCATCAGATCGTGGGTCAGATCACCGTCGGCGCCGTGCGCCGAGCGGCTGAACGCGACCGCGGTCGACAGCCGGTCCGAGAGGTGGGATGCGCGATCGATCCGGCGCGCCACGCGCTCGTCGTCGATGCGGCGCACGGCGGAGATGATCGCGCCCAGCGCGACGATGCCGGCGGCGACGATCAGCAGCGCCAGCCCGGTCGATCGCGGGATCAGCTCGACGCGGATCGCGAAGATCGCGGCCAGCGCCGCGGCGGCGGCCAGGATCGCGGCGGTGGTCGCGCCCTCGAGCGCCCACTGCCCGCGGATGCGCCGGCGCGCCCGGCCGATCAGCCGGTGGATCGCCTGCGTGTCGCGCGGGACGTTCGATAGCCCTCGGTCATCGGTAGGTTGCACGGTGGGCTCCCTGCGTGCTGGACCCTCTGAGGGGCCAACGGTCGTCCAACGGTTGAGGATAGCATCTACATTCCACGTGCCACGTACAGAGAGGGTCTAATGGCGCCCGTGGCCCGCACCGGTTGCGACACCGGGGCCGGGGGGTTGGTTGCCAGCGAGCCTACAGGTGGGGGTGCCCGGCCGTCCGGTCCGGATGCGCCCCGGCGTCGGCGCGGCATGCTGGGACATCGTTGGGGGTGATTCACTCGTAGGGCGCGAACACGGCCTTCGACCGCCGGCGCGCGTTGAGCTGCGCGAGCTCGTCGGCGGTGTACGCGTCGCTGCCGCGGAGCCGCGCGCGGATGATGCCGATGACGAAGGCCCGCGCGGCGGCGGATCCGGCGAGCAGCTCGTCGCTGCCGGTCTCGGCGCAGTCGTCCCACAGCTCGAACAGGCCGGCCTTGCGCGCCGCGACGGTGGTCGCGCTCGCCCACAGCCGATCGATGTTGCGCTGCATCAGCATCTGCGCCCAGCCACTGCATCATCCGATCCTGGATGTCGAGGTTCCGGTCCTCGAGGTGGACCCGGCCATCGGCGTCGACCTTGGCCGTGAACGTCTCGTGCTCGCTGCGATAGGTGCCACCGCCGGCCGGCTTGAGCTCCTCGGCCTCGCGCTCCGCGGCGAGCGCGACGACCCGCTCCCGGAGCTCGCCGACCCGGCTCGAGCCGATCGCCTCGGCGTGGCGCAGCTGCCGGCGCGCCTCGGCGAGCTCGTCGCCGACCCGCTCGGCGGGGATGTCGGGCGGAGGCGCCAGCGGCTTGCTGTTCTCGAGGAAGTGCTCGAGGAACCCGCCGGACGGGCCGCCGAGCTTGGGCCGCTCGGCCCCCCGCATCGTCATCCAGGGCGACCGGCCGGGCGCGCCCTGTGGCTGCTCCGGTCCCGCGCCGGTCGCGCCGGTCGAGATCGCTGCGTTGCGTCGACGATCGGCCGCGCTTGCCGACGCCGCGCTCGCCCGGGTCGCGTTGGCCGGGCGCACGGACGCATCCGCCGCGGGGGGCTGCGCCGGCGGCGGCTCGTCGCGAGCCTCGAGCAGCACGATCGCGATCGGCTCCGGCGGTGGGTTCACCGGCTGCGCCGGCGGCGGCGCGATCGCGGCGGTGCGATCGCGCAGCGGCACCGCGAGCACGTCCCCGTCGCACACCACCCAGCCCAGCGCGATGGCGTGGCCCGCCACCGACACCAGGATCGCCGCCGGCAGCCGTCGCATGACGATGTGACCGCGGACCTGCCGCCAGCGTTGCAAGGCACGCGTGAGCGAGCTCGATCGGCCGCGGCGCCGAACGGCTGGATCTGCCAGCTGATCGAAGGATCGCTACAGCAGGCTCAGCTGGCGCGGACCGCCCGGCCACGGCGGCAGCTCGCCGACATCGGCGTGGCGGCGGACCATCGCATGGAACGCGTACGCGTTCTCCGGCGCGAACGTGTCGTCGGGAGCGTGCATGAAGAAGTACGGCCGCTTGCCGGCCGCGATCCAGCGCGCAATCTGCGCGGCCCAGGGCTCGACGAACGGGCGCGCCGCGTCGAACTGCTCGTGCGGCACGCAGCGCACGATCGGGCGATCCGCGGTCGTGCGCACGATCACCGGCAGGTCCGGCTTGCGCGCGCGGACCTCGGCGAGCGCGAGGCTCTTGCCCGCGTGGAGGCCGCGCGCGTCCATCGTCACCAGATCGACCCCGCGCTCGCGCAGCAGCTCGAGCACCTCGGTCTGAACGCGGCCGTCGCGAAAGAACACCTCGTGGCGCAGCTCGACCGCGTAGTCGAAGCCCGGCGGCAGCGCGGCGAGGAACGCGTGCAGCCGCGGCAGCTGCGTGCCGTCGAACCGCGGCGGCAGCTGGAGGAACAGCGTGCCCAGCCGGTCGCCGAGCGGCGCCACGCGATCGATGAACGCGGCGACCTCGGCCGCGCAGTCGATCAGGAGCCTGTCGTGGCTGATCTCGCGCGGGAACTTGAAGCAGAACCGGAACCCCGCCGGCACCTGGTCGCGCCAGCGCTCGACCGTCTCGGCGGCGGGCAGCGCGTAGAACGTCGTGTTGCCCTCGACGGCGTTGAACACCCGGGCGTAGCGCTCGAGGAACTCGGTCGGCCGCGTCGCGGTCGGAAACAGCCGGCCGACCCAGGTCTTGACGCCCCATCCGGGACAGCCGAGGTAGTAGCCGCGGATCGCCACGCCCAGGTGTCGCGCGAAGCGCCGCGCGCGGCAAGGGCCGTCGGGCCCGGCTATGGGGGGCGCCACTGCAACCCGGGGAACCGCGCATAGTCGCGGTCGGTCGTGATCCACTCGCATCCCGCTTCGATGGCGAGTGCCGCGAACCACGCATCCTGCGCCAGATTGCCGGTGGCTCCCGCCGATGTGCACAGGTTCTCGAAGATCCCCCAGTGTCGATCGCCGGGAACGATCACCGTGGCGTTGGGTTGCCGGAGCAGGACGTCGCAGAACGCGAAGACATCGCGCGGCGCGTCCGGCTGCGCGAAGATCTTCGGATGCGTGCAGATCCGCACCACGCTGGACAGCACCTGAGGTGATATGCCGTACGCCGACGGACCGTTGATCACCGCGTCGAGCCAGGTCTTGTAACGCGTGTGATCTGCGACATCCGATCGAAAGGCGTAGATGAGAACATTGACGTCCGGCAGGATCACAGCTGGTCCAGGCGGTCCAGCAATGATGCGCTGTCGTCGAGGTCGACCCCCGGCAATGTACCACCGCCTGCCCGGCTCACGGGTAAGACAACAACGGGACGATCGACGCGACGGAGAGGTCGTCTCAGGACCAGGCGCAGACCTTCCTCGATCAACGCCGTCAGCGTGACGCCACGTCGTCTCGCTTCCTGCTGGGCGCGCGCGAGCAGTGGTTCATCGAGCCGGACCGTCGTTCGCATATGTCAGAGCATGTCCGGCGTATGTCTGTATGTCAAACCCGGATCCGGCTAGCCCTTCAGGTTCTTCTTGAAGAAGTCCATCGTGCGCTTCCAGGCCTGCGTGGCGGCGGCCTTGTCGTAGCGCGGCGTGGTGTCGTTGTTGAAGCCGTGCTGGGTGCCGTCGTACTTGAACAGCTGGTACTTGACCTTGTTGGCCTTGAGCGCTTCCTCGAACGCGGGGATGCCGGCGTTGATCCGGTCGTCCTTGTCGGCGTAGTTGATCAGCATCGGCGCCTTGATCTTGGCGACGTCCTCGGCCTTGGGCTGGGCGCCGTAGAACGGCACCGCCGCGGCGACCTCGGGGATGGCGACGGCGAGCTTGTTGGTCATGCCGCCACCCCAGCAGAACCCGACCACGCCGATCTTGCCGGTGCAGTCCGGGCGGCTCTTGAGGAACGCGAACGCGGCGATGAAGTCCTCGCGCGCCTTGTCCTGATCGAGCTTGCCGAACGCCTCGCGCGCCTTGTCCTCGTCGCCGGGATAGCCGCCGGACACGGTGAGCGCGTCGGGGGCGAACGCGTCGTAACCCTCGAGCGCGATCCGGCGCGCGATGTCCTCGATGTGCGGGTTGAGGCCGCGGTTCTCGTGGATCACGAGCACGCCGGGCTGCGTGCCCTTGGCCGACGCGGACCGCGCGAAGTTGCCCTCGACCTTGCCGGTGCCCTCGGGCGAGTCGAACGCGAGCGTGCTGGTGGTCAGCCGCTTGTCGTCCTTGGGGACCTGCTGGGCCTCGGCGAACCTCGGGTTGAGCGTGTCGAGCAGCATCAACGCGGTCACGCCGCCGACCGCGAACTTCGCGGCGCGCTCGAGGAAGCCGCGGCGATCGATGTCGCCGTGGACGTACTTGTCGAACAGATTCAGGAGTTCCTGATCGAAGTCGCTCGCCTGCTTGCGCTCCATGGGGTACCTCCGGTGGCGCGCAGCATATCTGCGAGGCGGCGGCGACGAAACCAGCCGTGGATCCGGAGTGCTGTCGTCGGCGCGGTGCGCCGACGGCCCGGACCGGGCGTCCGGCAGGAGGGCGAATATTACGGTGTGTGAATCGGAGCGCCGCCTTCGTCCGGCTTGAGCACGATCAGGACATCGCCCCACATGTATCGGCTGTCCGACGGTGCACGCTCGATCGGGAGCGCGAGTTTCTCGGCGAGAGGTACCGCGATCGGATAGGCGGCGTCGTCGTCGGACGGCACCAGGATCTTCGAGGGCGGAGGCACCGGATCCGTCTCGTCCTCGGACATCAGCAAGCCCGGCATGCCCAGTCGTTGCAGCCCGTCGTGGCGCACCTTGTCGGTGTTGGACAGGATGTGGATCTGCGGGCCGAGCAGGCGGGTCCAGAACCGCGCGACGAGCTTGTCGTCGTGGCGATCGAGCGTGACCACCACGGCACGGCGATGGCTCGGGGAGGCGTAGACCGTTATCGCGGTCGTTCCGCCTCTCCTCGGGCTGTAGCGCATCAATCGCCACGGCGAATCATCGACATACAGGAGCGAGCTGCCGGCGTCGCCTTCGCGACATGCCTCGGGCGCGACCTGCGTTCCGCCGGTGTCCCAGGTGAGCTCGACCTGCTGCCCGATCGATCGGACCCCGGTGAGGAAATGACCAGCCGATGGCTGCTCGCACCATCGCACATGGAGCCGCGACGGCGCGAGCACGCTGCTGGGCTGGAAGCCTTCCGTCGGGAGCGAGCGCGCCGCATGCTCCGGCCATCTCGGCTCATCCGAGACGATGCGCACTCCCGGGCCGGAGAGATCCTGCCAGTGGAGGACTTTCTCGCTCGGTGCATCGATCACGGCGCGCACGCGCCATCGCGCCGGACCCGAGGCATCGCGGCCGTAGCTGAGGTCGAGGGCAAAGGCTTCCTCATCCGGGCTCCAGCTCACGACTTCGACGTTCGTACGCAGCGCCCTGGTCAGCTCGATCTCGTCGACGGTCGGTATCTGGGGAACGGTCGCCCGGGTGCCCGCCGACGGCGGGTCCAGTGACGGGGCTGCGTCACGGGGCTTCGATCTCACCGCGAGGAACATCAGGAAGCCGAACACGGCGATCATGGCGATCGCTGCGGCGACGTACCCGGGATGGACCTCACCGCCTCGCATCGCGCCGCTCGCACCCGGTGTCGCCGGTGCAGCCGTGCGTGCCGACTGTGAGCTGGGGATCGACGGAGGCGCCGGCGGCTGGGTCTGCGCCCGGGGCGGAGGCGGTGGCTGGGTCTGCGGCCGGGGCGGAGGCGGCGGCTGGGTCTGCGCCCGGGGCGGTGGTGGCGGCGGCGGTTGCGTGGGCGCACGGCGGGCAGGATCCGGTACAGCGGGAGCCGGCACGGGCGGCGTCGGCTCGCGGAGCCGGATGATCGCCGGCGCAGCGAAGCTCAGCAGCGGACTGTCGACGCGGATCTCACCGCGCCGGATCGTCACATTGTGCTGCGCCAGCTCGCAGCCGGCGCCGATCAGGATCGCCGGATGCTGCAGGTCTCCGGTCATCTCGATCTGGAGGTCGTGCAGCTCGACACCGGAGCGCCGGATGATCAGGACCGGACCGCTGCCGTTTCCGAGCCAGGTGCCCGGGCCCCGGCCGGCGATCACGAGCGGCTTGTCGATCACCACCTGGCCGACCATCTCCCCGGTGTCGAGCTCGATCCGATCGCCGGGCTTTGCTGTGGCGATCGCGCGGGCCAGGTCCTTGGGCAGGGTCCGCGCCATGTCAGAGGTCGAACCTGCTCACGATGATCGCGCGGCCGCGCGGCGGTGCCGCGAGCAGCAGGGTGAGCCCGTCGTGGAGTGCCACCGAGTCACCGGCCGGGATGACGCGATGTTCGCGACCATCGCGGATCACGCGTAGCTCGGCGAGCTCGTGATTGCGCAACCGCCAGACGCCGTTATCGTGCTCGACCTCGGCGATCGGCCGCGCGTTCATCGACGTCGCCGCCGCGATTCCTTTCGCGGTGTGCCAGGGATAGATCCGGCGACCCTCCGTGCCGGCGATCCACCAGTGCGGCTCGGGCTCGTAGCGATGGTCACCGATGCCTTGATAGAGGTGCAGCACCGGCGTTCGCTTGCGCAGCTTCAGCGGGGTACGGCACCACGGGCAGATCGGTGCGACACCATCCGAGAGGGGCAGGAACCCCTCGGGGCAGCGCTTGCTCGAGCACGCCACGACGCGATCGGTGAGCCGTACGAGCGCGTGGACCCATTCACCCGCGGGTGGCCGGGCACCGGGGGAGCGCAGGCCGGCGACGAATGCGCGGCTGAACATCTCCATCAGCTGCGGCCCCAGGAGCCGCGTCGGCCAGAATCCGGCCCACTCCTCGCTCACCGGCCGGTTCGAAGCGTCGCTCGGATGATCGACGAACAGGCCGTCGGGGCCGAGCGCGACGAGATCGTCCTCGGCCGGATCGGGCGAGCAGACCCGCGGGCCGCGCAACGGGTGGCGGTACAGGAGGAGCTGATAGATCAGCACGGCGAGCGAGTGCAGATCGGTCGTGCTGCTCGGCCGCGCCTGCTTCACCAGCAGCTCCGGCGCGATGTACTCCGGCGTCCCGAGCACCTGCGGAGGCACGACGCCGGGCACGACCAGCCCGTCGATGTCGATCAGCGTGACCCGACCGGTGAGCGGATCGACCCAGATATTGCGCGGCGACAGATCCGAGTGCGCGAGGCCGCTGCCGTGGAGACGGGTCACCGCCGACGCGATCGCGGACGCGATCACCACGCGCGACCGCCACGATCGCCAGGATGGCGGCCGCGACGCCAGCGCCTTGAGGAAGATCAACCAGCTGAGCTCGTGGAAGCCGTCCGCGACCAGCGGCAGGCGAACGCCCAGCGTCGGCTCGACGACGATCGCGTCGGGCCAGCGATACAGCTCGCTCCACTCCGTGCCGTCCGCGATGCGCCGGTAATCGCCGACGATCAGAGGCAACGCCTTCTCGAGCTCCGGGGTCGGATGGTGGAACAGCTTGACCACGCTGCGCCCATCGGTGGTGCGGAAGACGCGCCCCACGCCGCCCTGGCCGAGCGGCCTGGGCTCGCAGGTCACGAACGTGCCGTCCTGGAGCTTCACCCGCATGACGGTCCGCTGCAGCGCCAGGCAACCACGAGCGTGCGGTCGTCGAACGAGCCGTGCTTCTCGTACGACAGGATCTCGCCGAGCCGGGCGCCGGCATCTGCCAGCGCCGCCATCTGGTCGAGCTCGCCGGCAAGGATCGGCCCGTTCTCCGACCACGGGATCAGGTCGTCGGCGAGACCGTCGGTGGCGACGAACAGTCCGCGCGGCGGTGACGCGGGCTCCTCGCATCGGATCCGCGCATCCCAGCCGTGATCGTCGAGGCTCTCGAGGAACAGCGTGGCGCCGGGCACCTCGTCATCGGCCTGCGCGAGCGGCATGATCGCGCCGTGGTCGTCGATCGCCGCGATCAGGCCGTCGCCGACCTGGAACGTCGCCAGCGACATGTGCGGGCCGTCGATCGCGCAGGCGAGGCAGAGCAGCGTGCACGACAGATCCGCGACGCCCACGCCGTGGTGCCGTGCGCGATCGGCCTGCGCTGTGCGTGCGATCGACACCGCGGCGGCGATCGCGCCGCGCAACGACACGCCGGCCGCCAGGACCTCGGCAGCGCGCTGCGCCGCTGCAGCGGTCGCCGCGTCGGCGCCGTGCCGCGATAGCGCGCGCGAGCCGGCACCATCCGCCACCGCGGCGAACCACCAGGTGCGACTGCCGTCGTGGCCGACGACGATGCTGTACGCGTCGTCGCACGGCCGCTGCTGGTACACGTGACCGCGCCCGACGATGCTCGCTGCCGCGACGCGGTATCCCGCGACGACCGAATGGTCGCTCGTCGCGACCGGCCGGATCGCGTCGGGTGCCGGCGGCGCAGGCGCAGATCGGATGTCGAACTCGTCGAGCCCCATGCCGCACCCGCTAGAGCACCACCCGGATGCCCTGAGGCGGCGGTGGCAGATCGGCGAACGTCGACTGCACGCCCTGCGCGGCGTGCTGGCTGACCGCCCGGCTCGCGGTTCGCACCGACTGGCTGATCCAGTCGAACAGCGACGCGATCGTGTCGGGCGTCATGTCCGGCATCAGCATGACGGTCTTGGTGAGCTCGCTAAGCGTATCGATCGCGACACCCGGGCCACAGCCGATCGCGATCAGCGTGCTCTTCCACCTGGCGGCGGCGGCGCGGTAGCGCGCGAGTCCGGGCTGCCAGTCGTCGGTTGGCTGCCCGTCGGTCATCAGGAAGACCAGCGGTCGCCAGTCTCCCACGTACTCGGGCGTGCGCGGGCGCGTGTCGCGCTCCAGCGCGTCGGCGAGCAGCTCGAGCGCGGCGCCGAGCGCCGTGCCGCCCTCGGCGGTGAGCACCGGCGGGGCAAAGCTCCCCGCCTCGACCAGGCTGGTCAGCTCGTGCGCCTTGCTAGCGAACGTGAGGATGCTGATCGCGGCGCATTCGAGCGCGTGAGGATCGAGCCGGAGCGCCGCCTCGAAGTTCTTCAAGCCGGTAGTGACGGCCTCGATCGGCGCACCATGCATCGACGCGGAAGTGTCGACGACGAGATAGATCGGAAGCCGCCGACTGGTCCCTACGAGTCTCACCAGATACCCCCGAGTGATCCATCCTGGAGCATACGGCGGCGCGGTCCGGAAGTCCATCGGCCGCGACAGCTGATACTGTGGAGCTGCATGCCTGCGAGACTCGAATGGGAGCGCAACGGAAAACGCAACCTGTTGACGATCGTCAAGCAGGAGGTGGTGATCGGACGCGACGCGGGCTGTCAGGTGCGCGGCGATACCGCCGATCTGTCCGCCCGGCACTGCCGCATCCTGCACGACGGCACGCAGTTCGTCGCCGAGCACGTCTCCGGGGCTGCCACGCTGCTCAACGGCGTCCCGATCACGCGTCACGGGCTCGAGAGCGGCGACGTGATCGAGTGCGGCAGCCTCACGGTGCGGTTCCACGAGGACAGGCGCGCCCGGCCCCGGCCGGCACCGGCCCAGGCGGTGGTGCCGCCCGCTGCCCAGCCGCCCGCTGCCCAGCCGCCCGCTGCCGTGCCATCACCACTGCCGTCAACCGCGGCACCTGCACCGTCACCACCGCCCTCACCGGTACCCGCGCCGCCGCCTGCGCCGGATCCGGCGGAGCTGCCACAGCTGCGGGCAGAGCTGGTGCGGGCGAGGGAGGACCGCGACCGCGACCGCGACGAGGCGATTCGCCTGCGCGCGAAGCTCGACCAGCGCGCCGACGACCTGCGCCGCGCCGAGGGCGAGCTCGGCCGCACCCGGAAGGAGCTCGACCAGGCGAGCGCCAGCCTGACGGCGGCGCACGACGAGCTCCGGGTCCGCGACGAGCAGCTCATGGAGAAGGAGCGGCTGATCGCGGTGCTCCACGGACAGCTCGACGACCGCGAGCGGCAGCTCCGCGACAAGGACCGGGAGCTCGACTCGCAGACGAGCGAGCTGCAGAGGCTCGAGGCGCGGGCCCGCGAGCTGTTCGATGCCAACCAGGGCCTCCGCGCCGAGGTCGCGCGGGCCCGCGAGCAGTCCAGGGCGCTCGAGGCCAGGCACGATTACCTCGCGCGAGACAGCGCGCGGCTCCAGAACAACCTGAGCAAGCTCACCAGCACGCTGGCCGAGTACCAGCAGTCGGTGCAGTCCCTCGAGAACCAGGTCAGGGAGCTCCAGGTCCTGCGCGATCGACACGCGCAGGTGATCGAGTCACAGCAGGAGGAGATCCAGGCGCTGGGAGGAGCGCGCAACCGCGTCCAGGTCCTGCTCGATGACCTCCAGCGGAGGCATCACCACCTCGACATGAGCCACGAGATCGTCAAGGCCGAGAATGCCAAGCTGGCGCCCGAGAACGCGAGGCTGAGCGCGGAGGCGGGCCGGCTTCAGCTCGAGATCCAGCGCATGCTGCGCGACCGCATCCCCGACGGCTCGCTGCAGGACGCGCTGATCGAGATCGAGGCACTCCGCAAGGAGCTCGCGGAGGCACAGCGCGCGCTCGGCCGATCGATCGTCGATCGCGAGCTGTTCGATCGCCTGCGCGCGCTCGCCGAGTCGCACGCGCGGGATCTGCCGATCGGATCGCGATCGCAGCAGCCGTGACGGGAGAGCTCGGCCGCGGCCGGCCGAGCCGGGTCAGACGCCGCTACCAGGTGATCTTGGCGTAGCCGTTGCCGGTGACCGCGCCGGCGGTGTTGGACGGATTCATCCCGGCGTTGAGCGAGCCGCCGCCGCCGCAGCCGACCCAGGCGCTGGCGGTGTCGCCGCACGAGCCGCCCGAGTAGCCGCCGCCGCCGCCCTCGCCGAACCCGCCGGTGCGGCCGCCGCCGCCGCCGTAGCCACCGCTGGCCTCGGTGCCGCCGCCGGTGCCGCCCAGGTTGTAGCCCGCGCCGCCGCCGGGGCCGCCGCCGCTCGCCAGGAAGCCGCCGCCGGCGCCGCTCTGGCTACCCGCGACGGAGTTGCCGCCGGCGCCGTTGTCGACGCGCGCCGAGGCGCCTGCGGTGCCGCCCGAGGTCACGCTGCGTCCGACGCTCTCGGCGGGCACGATGGTGCCCGCGAAGTTCGAGCCGCCGCCGCCGGCGATCACCAGCGGCTTGTTGCCGGGCCCGATCACGAAGGTGCCGCCGCCGCCGGACAGGCGTTGCTGGCCGCTGCTCAGGCCGGCCTGCTGGCCCACGAGGATCCGCAGCGTGCTGTGCGGGAACACGTCGACGGTGCCGATGATCTTGGCGCCGAAGGTGGCGCCCATCGTCCCGGTGAATCCGCCTTCGGCGCCGCCGGCCTCGATGGTGATCCGGCAGACGGACGGGGGCACGATGAACTCCTGCGCGGTGCCGTTCGGCGGGCTGCCATTGGCCGCGAACATCGCCATCCCGCCGGTGGCGCACGGCGGGATCATCACGGCCGGGGCGCTGACGGTCACGGTCTCGACGCCATCGGTGGCAGTGACAGTGCACTCGTAGTTGACGCCGGGCGCGACATCGACAGCCGGGACGGTGTCATTGGCAAACATCGTGGTGGTCGGCGTACCGGTATAGGCCATGCCATCGCGCTGCCAGGACGCGGAGTAGGTGATCGGACCGCTGCCGCCCATGGCAGGCGTCGTGATCACACAGGTCAGATCGGTCCTGGGAGCCGGTGCCGGGGAGATGTCGACGACCGGCTCGCCGAGATGGAGGACCTCCCCGCAGGCAGTGACCGACAGCAACAACAAGATCCAGCGAGAAGCCATGCGCCCATCGTAACATGGGGGGATCGCCATCCGGCGCGCCGGAATCGACGCGGATGCGATCGATGCGCCTCAGATCACCGGCACCGCGCTCTCGCCGAGCGTGACCTGTCGCACCTCGGCAAACACAATATCAGCTCGGCTGGATCTGCCACGGCAGAGCTGCAGACCACGCCGCCGCGCAGGATGTTCTCGGCGCGGGCCTCGACCGTGTGGGCTCCAGCAGCCGTGGACTTCCTACGCGAATCACAGGTGCGATATAGGCATACGACACAGATCCAGCTGTTCCCGATCAGAGATCACCGTAGTCGCGATCGCCCGATCAGACACGAGTACACGCTACCGCGTGGCGGCGGTCACGGGCCGCTGGTGTCGAGCGTGTAGTTGGTCGCGTCGAGGATCCACGCGCGGAGCTGCTGCGGGTCGTCGGGCACGTCGAGGTGGAGGGCGACGAGCTGCTTGCCGGCGAACTGCAAGAGGGTCCGGCCGCTCGGCGAGATCGTATTCAGCGGATCGAGCGATGGCAGCTTCCAGCGCGTGCCGTGCGCGAGATCGAGGAGGGTGGTCTCGCCGTTGTTGCTGTCGACCGCCAGGTAGCGGCCGGTGGCGTTGATCTTGGGCAGGGTGGCGGAGCGGAAGAACAGCCGGGTCACGCGCTGGGGCTCGGGCAGATCGGGATCGATGGCGTAGACCGCGTGCTGATCGGTGGTCACGACGAGGCTGTTGCGGCCGTCGATGTCGTCGAGCGTGAGTACCGGGCTCGGCAGCGTCGCGATGTGGTCGAAGCCCCGGCCGCGCCAGCGCACGAGCTCGCGCGCGTTGGCGAGGTAGATGTCGCCGGTGCGCCCGACCAGCGAGCCGGTGATGCGGAACGGGGACCTGGTCGCGTCGAGCGCGCCGGTCGCGCGGTTGTAGCGCGCGAGCTGGCTCGACCGGGTCTCGGCGAGGATCCAGCTGGCGTTGCCGAGCACGACCTCGACCGGCTCGTCGAAGCGGTGCACGACGCGCGGCGGTGCGCCGTCGGCGATCAGTACGAGCTCGCCGGCGGCGGTGCCGGCGACGAGGCCGGGGCCGGCGAGGTCGATCCGGCGCAGCCCGGGCACGTCGATCCGGCTGACCTCGGAGCGGCCGGGCCGGGCGATCACGGGCAGATCCGGCGCGCCCTCGCGCTGGACCAGGAGCAGCTGCCGCCCGGTCGCGGGATCCGGGCGCTGCCAGATCACCACGCCGCGCGGCAGGGCGATCGGCGTGCGCACCCGGGTCGTCAGGTCGAGCCATTCGTAGCTCCGGCCGTCGGACACGACGGCGGTGTGGTCGTCGTAGATCCACGCGCGGATCACGTCGTCCGCGATGACGTCGGGCAGGACGTCGCCGACGTTCCAGGTGAGGATGGCGCCGCGGACGTGCATCGCCACGTAGCGCGAGTCGCGCCGCGCCGTGAGCCCGGTCGGCGGATCGTGGACCGGCGGTTGCAGCACGTGCGTGATGGGCCCGAGCAGCTGCAGCGTGTCGGTGGCGACCACGGTGCGGCCCTGCCAGGTCTCGTAGTTCCACCACCACACGTGGGGCTGCTCGGCGCCGCGGTTGTCGAGGTCGTGCAGCGGCCGCATCTCGCGCGCGTTGCGCAGGTTGACGTACAAGAGGTCGCGGACGTACGCGAGCCAGATCACCTGCCACGCGGGGGTGAGGCGCCGCGTGGTGGCGCGGCCGCTGGCGATCTCGATCTCGACGATGTCGCGGCGGTCGCCGAGGACGGCGAGCTGGCGGCCCGACGCGGCGCGCACGAGCGAGGTCGGCTGGATCGCGCCGGTCTCGCGCGCGAGCACGCGGCCCTCGCGATCGATCACGACCAGCTCGCGGGCGGTCGCGAACGCCATCCAGGTTCCGTCCGGCGAGACCTCCAGCGTCTCGACCTTGCCCGCGACCTCGGGTCGGCGGTGCACGCCGGCGGTGTCGAGCCATCCGCCGCCGCCGCCGCGCAGCGCGAACGCGACGTGGCTCGCCGCGGGATCGGCGCGGAGGTGCGTGATCGCGTCGTCCATGACCGCCGCGCGGCGCACGCCGGTGGCGAGCTCGAGCGCGTACAGCCCACCGGCCTGCGGCGCGATCCAGATCACCGCGCCGCCCTCGCCCCACGCCGCCTCGCAGTGGCCGGGGCAGGTCGCGATCAGGCGCTGGCGGTCGTGGGCGAGATCGATGATCGAGACCTCGCCGTTGTCGGAGCCGGAGACCAGCAGTGATGTGGTGTCGGGGCCGATCGCAAACGCGCGCGCGGCCCGGTCGGCGCGGTAGACGTGCGCGATGCCGCGCAGCTTGGCCTCGACCGTGATCGGCCGCGCCTGGGCCCAGCGCCGCGATGCGGGGCCGAGCGTGGCCAGCGTGGCGATCGCCGCGGTCGGATCGCGCTCGAGCTCGCCGCGCGCCTTGAGGATCACCGCGTCGTCGGCGCGATCGGTCTCGCGCTCGCGCGCGGTCTCGGCGGCGCGCTGGCCGGCGAGCGCGGCCTGCTCGGCCTGCTGGGCGCGCTCGCGCTCGCGCAGGATGCCGCGGATCGCCAGCCCGCCGCCGGTCGCGAGCACCAGCGCCGAGCCCGCGATCACCGCGACCAGCGCGCGGTGGCGGCGCGCGAGCCGGCGCAGCCGCTCGCCGCGGGTGTAGCGGTGCGCCGAGACCAGCCGGCCGGCGAGGAAGCGGTTGAGGTCGTCGGCGAGCGCGGCGCCGTCGGCGTAGCGCCGCGCCGGGTCGAACTGCATCGCCTTGGCGACGATCGCGGTGAGCTCGGGCGGCAGCGGCAGCGCGGCGAGCGCGGCGAGCGCGGCGTCGGCGCGCTGCTCGTCGTGGGCGCGCGCAACGACCTCGCCGAGGCTGCCGTAGGTCGGCGGCTGGCCGGCGAGCACGTGGTAGAGCGTCGCGCCGAGCGCGTACACGTCGGAGCGCGCGTCGAGGGCCTCGCTGCGCGCCTGCTCGGGCGCCATGAAGCCGGGCGTGCCGAACACCGCGCCGGTCTGGGTCGCGACCTCGCCGCTCGGCGCGATCCAGGCGTCGATCGGCGGCGGCTCGCTCTCGCCGATCACCTTGGCCAGGCCCCAGTCGATCACCACGGTCTCGCCGAGCTCGCCGACCAGGATGTTCGCGGGCTTGATGTCGCGGTGGATCACGCCGCGGCGGTGCGCGTGGCCGAGTGCGTGCGCCGCGGCCAGGACGTGCGGCAGGAGCGCGAGCCGCTCGTCGAGCGCGCCGCGCGGGCCGGCGCCCGGGAACGAGCGCTCGAGGATCAGCCGGTCGAGCGGCTGGCCCGACACCTTGCGCATGACGTAGAACGGCTGGCCGCTGGGCGCGATGCCGGCGTCGTAGAGCGGGACGATCGAGGGATGCTCGAGCCGTGCCGTGATCCGGACCTCGCGCTCGAAGCGCTCGAGGTTGTCGCCCCGCGCGAGGGCTTCCTTGATCGCCACCTCGCGGCCGAGCCGGGTGTCGGTGCCGACGACGACGCGGCCCATCCCGCCGCGCGCGATCTCGGCGCCGAGCACGTAGCGCCCCGACCCGCCGCTCGCTGGCGGCTCGCCGGCAGCCTCGGCCGGCGCCGGCCGCCCCGGGACGACCTCGGTCGTGCCGTCGTCGTAGCGGCGGGTGAGCGGATCCGTCCCGTGATCAGCCATGCGCCATCGTAGCCTGGTGGTCATGCCGCGACCTCACGCGTGCGTGCATGGCCAACGCGCGTGCGCCGGTGAACATTCGCGGCGATCCGCCGCCGACCTCACGTCGTACGTCCGGTATCGGGTTCCGGCGGCCGGAGCCCCGTGACGGGAGGCAGCGGGAGCGTACAATCGCGCCATGAAGCTCGCGCTGGGAATCGCCGACCTCGAGAGCCGGGTCGGTCAGGAAGTCGCCGTGTCGGCCTGGGTCGAGATCACGCAGGACCGGATCGACAAGTTCGCCGAGGCCACCGGGGACTTCCAGTGGATCCACGTCGACCGGGAGCGCGCCCGGCGATCGCCGTTCGGCGGCACGATCGCGCACGGCTTCCTCACGCTGTCGCTGTTGCCGATGCTCACCGAGGCGACCTTCGAGATCACCGGCCGCACGATGGGGATCAACTATGGGCTCAACCGGCTGCGGTTCACCGCGCCGGTGCCCGCCGGCTCGTCGGTGCGCGCCCGGTTCACGCTGGCCAAGCTCGAGCGGATCGAGGGCGGCGTGCAGACCACGTGGAGCGTGGTGGTCGAGCGCCAGGGCGCCGACAAGCCCGCGCTGGTGGCCGAGACCATCAGCCGGCACTACTTCTGACGGTCACAGCCAGAACGCCGCGAGCGAGAACTTGTTGCTCGTGGTGTCGATCACCTCGTAGCTGTCGCGGGCGCGCTGCGTCGGCAGGCCGGCGCGCGCGCTGGTGATCCGGCCGGCCTCGGTGATCAGGAAGTAGCGCCGGCCGAGCGGGGCGCGCGTGCGGTCGTTGATGTACCGGGTGAACTCGATGTTGTCGGTCTTGACGAACGCGGTCTTCATCTCGGGGAGGAAGCCCCAGATCTCGTCGCCGGACCAGAAGTTCTCGCCGCGCCAGTACAGCTGCCATGCGATCAGGCGATCTGCATCGACGACGCGGACCGGCGGCCGCGTGCGCTTTTCGCCCGCCGCCTTGCCCTTCTCGACCAGCGGATCGAGCTTCGCGTGCTCGCCCTTCCCAGCGCGATCTCCTGCTCCATCATGCGCTCGTCGTTGACCTTGTTGACCTGGAGCCGCAGCGTCATCGGCTGGCCGACCTGCAGGGTCTCGGGGATGTGGGTCTCGAACGTCCAGCGATCGCCGGCGTCGTGCCAGTCGTCGTAGAGCTCGCCGAGCCCGAAGTAGACCCGCCGCTCGCCGTAGATGGTGCGCTGGTCGTAGTAGGCGCGCACCGCGTCGCGCATGCCCCAGTGGGTCCCGGCGACCGGCATGTAGACCTGCAGCGACCACACGCAGATCGCCAGGCCGACGCCGCCGAGGCACACGACGCCGAGCCGGCGCCACCGCGTCGCGGCGATGGCGATGGCGATCGCCGCCGCGATGCCGAGCGCGAGGAACCCGTCGGATGGATCGATCTGCCACGGCTCGGCGCCCGGCCACGGCCGGTCGTAGCGGAACACGAACATCTCGATCCAGCGCTCGGGCTCGTGCATCAGGTCGCGGCAGACCAGCAGCGCGATCGCGATGCCGATCATCGCGAAGATCGGATGCAGCCGGTCGCGGCGCGCGATCAGGTCGTCGAGGAAGAACGCGACCAGGATGCCGAGCGCCGGCACCGCCGGGAGGATGTAATGGTGGAACTTGGTCTGGACCAGCGAGAAGAACGCGACGCCCGCGATCGCCCACAGCGCGATCGTGAACCGGACCCGGCCCTCGCGCGTATCGGTGCGCGAGCGCAGGATCGCGGCGCCGACCGCCGCCGGCAGCAGCGCGGCCCACAGCCACATGCCGTGGCCGAGCTGCGAGGTGTAGTACTCGAACGTCCCCGGCGAGTTGTCGACGCCGATCGCGGCGCGGTTGAAGATGTGGTTGAACACGTACTCGTCGATGAACCGCACGCCGTCCTTCATGTACATCGCGACGTGCCAGGGCAGGAACGTGCCGAGCATGACCAGCGCGCCGCGCTTGAGCTCGAACGCGCCGTCGTACAGCGCGCACCAGCGGTGGCGCAGCACGACGTGGAACACGCCGACCGCGCCGACCACGGCGAGGCCGGGCGGTCCCTTGGCGAGCACGCTGATGCCGAGCAGGCAGTAGCAGCCGAGCAGGTAGAGCTGGCGCATCGTCGTGAGCGCCGACATCGCGAGCAGGTGATCGGTGATCCGCCCGGCGTCGCCCCAGTTCAGCAGCGGCCAGCGCCCGCGCACCGCCACGCTGATCGCGACCCAGGCCAGCGTCGCGCCGCCGAAGACCGGGAGCGACCGGAGCGCCGCATGGCCGGGATCGAGCGCGGTCAGCACGAGCCACGCGATCAGGTGCACGACGCTGGGCAACAGCAGCAGCACCCACAGGCGGAGCAGGAAGCGGTCGGGCGAGTAGCGGCCCCAGACCCGGAGCACGTCGCCGAACACGTGCCGCCACTGCGTCTGCCCGGGCCGGCGCGGCGGGCTGGGCGCCTCGGCGATCGCCCCAGCGGCAGCGATAGCGCCGGCGGCGGCACCACGCCGCGCACGGCGAGCTGCGGCGACAGCGAGAAGTAGATCGCATAGTGGACCGCCTGCGCGATCACCACGCCGCCGACCAGGCCGAGCACCAGGTGGCGGGGGTCCCACGCGATCCAGCGCCGGCCGATCCGGATCGCGCCGAGCGGGGCGATCGGCCGCTCGCCGTCCTCGATCGCCATCACGAACAGCGACAGCGCGCCGATCACGCACGCGGTCAGCGGCATGTCCGGGATGCCCTGCCGCGCGACCAGGCACATGAACGGGCACGAGCCGACGACGAGCAGCGCCAGCCACGCCAGCCGGCGGCTGACCAGCCGCGCCAGCATCCACCACATCAGCACGAGCCCGCCGATCGCGCACAGGATGAACGGCAGCCGGATCGCGATCATCGCGCGCGCGTCGTGCACCATCTCGCCCGAGTAGCCACCGTCGGCCGCCAGCCCGACCGCACGCATCCCGCCGGCCATCAGCCAGAACGTCAGCACCGGCTTGCTGCGGAAGCCCTCTCCGTCCTGCGGCCACTCGGTGTGGACCCAGTCGTGGTTCTGCAGCATCATCCGCGCGACCTCGCCGTAATGCGTCTCCCACGGATCGACCAGCGAGTAGCTCCAGATCCCGGGCACCAGCACCGCGAGCGAGACCAGCACGACCAGCGCGAGCTCGAAGCCGAGCGGCCGCTTGCGAGGCGCGATCAGCTCGGCGCTCGTCAGGTCGGACAGCATCGCTGCAAACTATCACGCCGCCGCGGCGGTAGAGTGCGTTGATGGCGCCTGTGCTCGACCGTGCGATCGCCGAGGCTGTCCTGCGCGATGTGGTCGCCGCGTGCGATCCGGCGGCCCGGGTGCGCGAGGCGCTGGTCGAGCCGGGGATCGCGGCCCGGCTCGCCGGTCGGCGGCGGCTCGGGATCGCGATCGGCAAGGCCGCGCTGGCGATGGCGCGCGGCGCGGGCGAGGTGGCCGAGGGGATCGCGGTGCTGCCGGCCGGCGGTGGCGGTGAGCTGCCGGCTGGCTGGCGGCTGATGGCGGCGACGCACCCGGTGCCCGATGACCGCAGCGTCGCGGCGGGCGAGGCGCTGCGCGCGCTGGTCCGGTGCGCCGGCGATGGCGATGTCGTGCTCGCGCTGCTGTCGGGCGGCGCGTCGGCGCTGGCGGAGCTGCCGGTGACCCGGCTCGACGAGCTGGTCGCGACGGTGCGCCAGGTGATGGCGGCGGGCGCGCCGATCGACGAGATCAACGCCGTGCGCGGCGCGCTGTCGCAGATCAAGGCCGGCCGGCTGGCGCTGGCCTCGGCGGCGCCGGTGGTCACGCTCGCGGTCAGCGACGTGATCGGCGATTCGCTCGCCGTGATCGGCTCGGGTCCCACCGTCGGGCCGTGGCTGGCCTCGCCGGGCATCGCGGTCGATGACGGCGCGGCGGCGACCTGGCAGCGGGCGCGCGCGGTGCTGCAGCGACTGGGCATCGCCGAGCCGGCGGCGCTGGCCGTCGAGCCGCCGCACAGGCAGGTCACGCGCACCGATCAGGCTGCCGTGATCGCGCCGATGGCGAGCGCGGCCCACGCGGCGGTCCGCTCGCTGACAGCGCGCGGGCTGACGCCTCATCTGATCGAGGCGCCGATGGCAGGCGATGTCTCCGAGGTCGCCGATCGGCTCGCCGCACACGCCGGCGCACCCGTCGTCGCCTGGGGCGAGCCGACCGTCCGCGTCCCGGCGATGCACGGCGCCGGCGGCCGGGCGCAGCAGCTCGCGCTGCTCCTCGCGCACCGGCTCCGCGGCAGCTCGCGCGGCGCGTTCCTCGTCGGCACCGACGGCATCGATGGTCCGCCGCCGCCCGGCCGCCCGTCTCCCGCCGGCGCCTGGGTCGATGGCGCGACGTGGGACGCGATCGCCGCCGCCGGCATCGATCCCGCCGCCGCGCTGGCGGCCTGCGATGCGGGGACGGCGCTCGCCGCTGCCGGCGCGCTGGTCGTGACCGGCCCGACCGGCATCAACCACGCCGATCTCCTCCTCCTCGGCTGACCGACGCAGCCGTGCGCGCGCCGGCGATGCTATACGAGGGCGTGGTGTGGACCACGCTCGGCGTGCTCGACTGGACGACCCAGCGCTTCACGGAAGCGGGGATCAGCTCGGCGCGGCTCGAGGCCCAGATCCTGCTGTCGCACGTGCTGGGCTGCTCGCGGGTCCAGCTGTACACCGGCTTCGACCAGCCGCTGGGGGAGGACGAGCTGGCGAGCTATCGCGGGCTGATCAAGCGCCGGCTGTCGGGCGAGCCGGTGAGCTACCTGGTCGGCGAGACCGAGTTCTGGGGGCTGCCGTTTCACGTCGAGCCATCGGTGCTGGTGCCGCGGCCCGACACCGAGACCGTGATCGAGGTCGCCCGCGCCGCGCGCGCCGATCGCGCCGGGCCGTGCCGCGTGCTCGATCTGGGCACCGGCTCGGGGGTGATCGCGGTCAGCCTGGCGCGCGAGTACCCCGCGGCGCTGGTCGTGGCGACCGAGATCTCGCCGGCCGCCGCGGCGCTGGCGCGCAGGAACGCCGCGCGCAATGCGGTCGCGGATCGCGTCGACGTGCGCGAGGGCGACCTGTTCGCCCCGGTCCGGGGTGAGCGCTTCGACCTGATCGCGTCGAATCCGCCGTACATCGCGTCGGAGGTGATCGCCACGCTGTCGAGCGAGGTGCGCCGCGAGCCGGTGATCGCGCTCGACGGCGGGCCGGATGGCCTGGCGTTCTACGACCGGATCTGCGGCGAGGCCCGGCAGCACCTGGCGCCCGGCGGCGTGCTGATCGTCGAGCACGGCTACGATCAGGCCGACGCGGTCAGCGCGCGGTTCGCGGCCGCGGGCTTCACCGGCATCGCGCTGGTCCATGATCTGGGCAAGAACCCGCGCGTGACCTGGGGCACCGCGGGCTAGTCCCCACCGGGGCAACCTGGTGCCGCGCGCGTCGATCCAGGTCACGCGACATGCCGCGGCGGCCCCCGGTCCTGCACGGCTTGTGTACGATGTCTCGGTGCGTCTTGCCGCGATCGTCTGCGTGCTGTTCGCAGGCGCTCGTGCGAGCGCGCAAGTGCCCGTGCCGCCGCCGCATCCCGGGTCTCCGGATCCCACAGCCGAGCCGGCGTCGCCGTCGCAGCCAGCGTCGCCGACCGGGCCGTCCGGGGTCGAGCCGCCGCCTCCGGCGGTGCCCCGGCAAGCGCTCGCGCCCGGATCGGCGGCCGAGTCGGCGCGCGGTGCACGGCAGCGCGCCGAGGAGAGCTGCGCCGCGCGCGATCCGGGCTGCGACTGGATCGCGGCGCTGTCGAGCCTCGAGCGCGGCAGCGTCGCCCGGGCGCTGGCGGCGCGCGGCTACGAGCCCGATCCGTTGCCGTGGGGCAAGGTGATCGGCGCGATCCGGATCTACAACGAGGAGGTCTTCGCCGAGCCGTCGCCGTTCCTCCGGTTCTTCAACCACTTCCACGTCACGACCAAGGAGTCGACGATCCACTCCGAGGCCGTGGTCCGGGCCGGCGAGGTGTGGGACCAGGAGCGGATCGAGGAGACCGCGCGGCGGCTGCGCGATCCGCTGTGGACGTCGGTGGTCGCGGTGATCCCGGTCAAGGCGGCGGCGCCCGGCACGGTCGATGTCCTGATCGTCACGCGCGACATCTGGAGCCTGCGGTTCAACACGCAGTACACGTTCCAGCAGGGCAAGCTGACCAACCTGACGACGTCGCTGTCGGAGAACAACTTCCTCGGCCGGCGCGACGTGCTGTCGGCGGCGATGACCATGGATCAGGGCGCGATGGCGATCGGCCCCTTGTTCATCGACAAGAACCTGCTCGGCGAGCACCTCGACTTCCGCGCCCGGGTCGACGACATCCTCACGCGCGACGACCTGACCAAGCACAGCACGCTGCACTCGGAGGGCTCGGACAGCACGATCACGCTGAGCCGCCCGCTGTGGTCGCTCGCCAGCGAGTGGGCGGCGGGCGCCTCGTTCACCCACCGCTTCGCGATCGATCGCCAGTTCCTCGGCACGCAGCTGCGGACCTACCCGTACACCGATCCGGAGACGATGCAGGTCACCGCGTTCGACCGCGCGTACGAGATGCGGCGGTGGGGCACCAACGCCTTCGTGACCCGGCAGTGGGGCGACGAGCTCAAGCAGCAGCTGTCGCTCGGCCACGGCTTCAACAGCCAGCGGCCGCACCCGCTCGATAGCTTCACCGGCGACGACCTCCAGCGCGCCGCGTTCATCGCCGCGGTGCTGCCGCGCTCGGAGGTCACGTCCGTTCCGTATATCGAATACTCGTTCTTCACCCCGCGTTACCGCACGCTGCGCAACGTGACCACGTTCGACCTCGCCGAGGACCTGCGCACCGGCCCCGACCTCGACATCTCCGTCGGCGTCGGGCTCAAGTGGCTGGGCTCCGACCACTTCTTCCAGCGCCTGAGCTCGGCGGTCGGCTGGACGTTCCCGTGGGCGCGCGACGGCTTCGTCCGCGTCGCGGCCGGGCTCGGCGGGCGCCGCCAGCACGGCGATCTGATCGACAACACCGCGACCGTGCTGGTCCGGGGCGCGACGCCGCCGATCGCGGACACGGTCCGGATCCTCGCGCAGTCGTCCGTGTCGACGCGCTGGAACGACACCCAGAACCAGTTCTACGCGATCGGCTCGGACAGCGGGCTGCGCGGCTTCCAGATCAACGAGTTCATCGGCCAGCGCTACTTCAACCTGCAGGTCGAGGCCCGCACGCTGCCCTATCCGATCTGGGTGCTCAGGATCGGCGGCGTGGTGTTCTACGACGCCGGCGGCGCGGCGAACTCGCTCGCCGAGATGGCGCTGCACCAGGACGCCGGGCTGGGCGTGCGCATCCTGATCCCGCAGACCTCGGCGCAGCTGCTCAAGTTCGACTTCGCGGTGCCGGTCGACGGCCGGAGCCGCGGCACGATCCGGTTCCTCGCCGGCTTCGGCTCGGAGTTCTAGGCGTCGCGCAACCGCAGGCAGGCGGTGACCCGGGCGCGCTCGGCGCCACTGGGGGCGTGCTCGATCCAGCCGGGCGCCAGGCCGAGGCCGCCGGCGAACGAGTACGGCGTGCCGTCGCGGGTGATCGCGGTGAGCGCCGTACCGCGGGGCAGGGCGCACGACACGACGCGCGCCAGGACGTCGCGGCCGCGCGGGGTGCCGAGCAGCCGCATCTGGGGCAGCGAGCCGCCCTCGAGGCGGTGCGCGGCGAGCGACGCGGCATCGCGCTCGAGGCTGGGCGGCGTCGGCTCGGCGAGCCCGGGCTCGGCTCCGCAGCCTGCGAGGATCGCCGCGATCAGCGCCATGGTCTTCATCTCGATCTCCGATCCGGACACCGGCCGGCCTCGACGAAGCCTGACGCGCGCGACGGGTACGCGCTGAGGTCATCCGGGCGAGGCGCGGGGTACGTGCGGCGCGACCGGGCCGGGGCGGGTCCGCGCGCGGAACCGCAGCACGAGGTAGACGGCGGTGACGGTGAGGCCTGCCGACAGGCCCCACCACAGCCCAGGCGCACCGAGATCGGCGCCGAAGGCGAGGGTGAGCGAGATCGCCAGGCCGACGCCGTAGTGCCCGATGACGTTGCCGACGAAGGTCGCGCGGGTATCTCCGATGCCGCGCAGCGCCGCGGCGGCGATCGCCTGGGTGCCGTCGGACAGCTGGAACAGCGCGGCGATCTGGAGCAGCGGGATGGTCGCGGCGATCACGGCGCTGCCGTCGGTGAACAGCGCGGCGATCGGCCGCGCGGCGAGCAGGAAGCAGGCGGCGAACACCGACATCACCGCCAGGCCGAGCACGAGGCCGACGATGCCGCGGCGGCGCGCCAGGCCGAGGTCGCCCGCGCCGATCGCGTGTCCGACGCGGACGCTGGTCGCCGCGCCGATGCCGACGGCGATCGAGAACGTGAGGCTGGCGAGGTTGAGCGCGATCGAGTGGGCGGCGGCGGGCAGCTTGCCCATGTGGGCCGCGAGCACGGTGGCGAGGCCGAAGATGCCGATCTCGGCGAACAGGTGGCCGCCGACGGGCAGGCCGTAGCGCAGGATCTCGGCGAGGTCGGCGCGCGTCGACGCCGGCCGCGGCCGGGGACCCTCGATCGCGCGGACGGCGGCGTAGTAGATCGCGGCGAGCGCGACCTGGACGATCACGGTGGCGAGCGCGGCGCCGGCGACGCCGAGCGCGGGGATCGGCCCGGCGCCGAAGATCAGCGCGAGGTCGAGCAGCGCGTTGGCGAGGTTGCCGACGATCATCGCGGCGACCAGCGGTCGGGTGATGTGGTGCGCCGCGAGGTACGACCGCAGCGCGACCGACACCAGGAACGGCACGATGCCGATCGCGCGGACGTCGACGTAGATCCGCGCGTCGTGCACGACGTCGGGAGGCACGCCGGCGAGCGCGAGGATCTGCGGCGCGGCGAGCACGGCGAGCGTGCACAAGAGGCCGATCGCGGCCGCGAGCTGGAGCCCGGCCCCGAGCGAGCGCCGCGCGGCCTCGGGGCGCTGGGCGCCGATCGCCTGCGGCAGCACGCTGTCGAGGCCCATCACGATGCCGAAGCCGACCGAGGTGATCGAGAACAGGAGGTTGTTGCCGACGCCCGCCGCGGCGATCGCGGTGTCGTTGTAGCGGCCGAGCATGGCGGCGTCGACCGTGCCCATCAGGTGGAAGCCGACCTGCTGCGCCGCCAGCGGGAGCGCGAGCCGGATGTGCGCGGAGAGCTCGCCGGAGCGCGTCACGTCCGGGCGGTTCACGGTCGCGTGCGTGGCGTCATCGGCGCGTTGTCGTAGGTCAGGGTCTTCGCGATCAGCCGGGCGAGATCGAGGCGGCGCGCCGCGTCCTTGCCGACGACGCGGACGTAGCACGGGGCATCATCGTCGATGAAGATCAGGCCCTGGCCATGGTGATCGAGGCCCTTGGCGCCGACCGCGACGTCGACCGCCGGCTCGGGCGGGTGGACGGCGCCGGCATCGCTCGGCCGGGCGCCGGCGTCGGCCTGGGCGTAGCGCGCGACGGCCTCGGCGCTGGCCTCGCGGTACTGCGCGAACAGCGCGTCGGCGCGCTGCTTCATGCCGTCGCGGCAATCGATGTCGAACGTCCAGTACTCGGGCTCGTGCGCCATGACCTCGTAGTTGCAAGGGTGCGGCAGCCCGTGCGGCACGTCGAGCGCCGAGTCGAGCTGCTTGACGGTGCCGCCGAGCACCTGGCCGAGCGTGGCCAGGTCCGCGATGCTGTCGCAGCGCCACTTCTCGGGGTACACGCCGGACAGCTCGTGCGGGGCGGTGGCGCGCTGCGGATCGGACGCGGCAGCGCCGTTGTCCTTGCAGCCGGAGAGCACGGCCAAGACCCACAGGAAGCGGTGCATCGCGGCTCCCAGACGGTAGCGCGACGCGGCGCGATCCTCAATGTGCGCAGCCAGTCGTCAGTCGGACGCCGCGACCCGGGTGGTCGCATCGAACACCAGCCGCAGCTCCGCGACCTCCGAGATCGCCTCGGCGAGCTGGAGCAGCGGCGCCGAGTGGCGCGCCTCGTCGAGGTGGATCGTGCCGCCGAGCCGCCGCTCGACGTAGGCGACGTACATGCCGCGGCGCGCGGCGACCACGACCGCGCGGAGATGAAACAGCGGGATCGCCGCCCGCCGGCGGATGCCGAAGATCCACTGCTCGCTGCGCAGCAGGCCCTCGTCGCGATCGAACACGAGCTTGCGGCGCAGCGTGGCCAGCAGGATCCCGGCGCCGAACACCAGCGCGCCGGCGAAGACCGCCCAGATCCGGCCGACCGTCACGAGGTAGCCGCCGAGCGCGCACAGCGCCCAGCCGGTCCACGCGGTCGCGCGGGTCAGATCGAGCTCGACGCGCGAGCTGGATCGCGTCCGGATCTGCACCGAGCCCAGCCAGTCGAGCACGATCGAAGCCTACGGTGTTCGCGGCGCTTCGGCCAGTGCGCGGCGCGCCACGCGGCAGGGGCGCTCGCTTCGTCTCGGCTAGCCGGCGTCGCCGCCGTCGGAGATCGAGCCGTTGCCGTCGGCCGACGGCGGTGGGCCGCCGGTGCCGCCGCCGCCGTCGCCGCCCTGGCCCTGGGTCCGCCACTCGCGCTGCCGGCCGCCGCGACCGCGCCGCCGCCGCCGCCGCCGCTTGCGCAGCGGCTGCCCGTCGGGCCCCAGGACGACCGGCGCGCCGGTGCCACCGGCCGGGGCGAAGAAGCTGACCGGCGCCTCGTTGCCGGGACCGCCGTTGCCGCCGGGCGCGAACCCGGGCTGGCCCTGCATGGGCAGGCTGTCGCCGGGCCGCCGCCGTCGCCGCCTGCGCCGCCGCCGCCTCTCGCCGGGACCGCCGTTGGCGTCGCTCGGACCTTGCCAGGGCTGCGGCCGGCCGTCGGGGCGCGCGCTCATCCCGGGGCGGCCTGCGCGCTCGCCGCGCGGGCCCTCGGAGCGGAAGCCGGGGCCGCGCTCCCAGCGCCGGAGCTTCTTGCCGCGGCGCGGCCGGCCGGCGCCGGCGTCGTTGGGGTTGGCCGACGCGACGGGCGCCATCGCGATCCGCATCGGACCGCGGACGTACTCGATCACCGGGCCGGCGCCGCCTCCCATGCGCCGCGACGGTGACTCCGGCAGCGGCGCGGCGGTCGATAGCACGGGCGTGGTGAACGCGCTCTTGGGCGGCAGCATCGCGCGCCGCTTGCGCCGCCGGCGCCGGCGTCGTCGCCGGGCCTCGGCCGCGCTGGCCGACGGGGTATCCGCCGTGCGCTCGGGCCGCTGCTTGGGCTGCTTGGGCACCCGCTTGCGGGCGAGCACGGTGATCTCGCCGGGGCCCTCGATGCCCTCCTCGGCGAGCTCGGCGGCGGTCTTGTCGATGACCTCGTAGTCGTCGTCCTCCTCGTCGTCGTCGAGGTCGTCGTCGTCGTCGTCCTCGTCGTCGAGGTCGTCGTCATCCTCGTCGTCGAGGTCGTCGTCATCCTCGTCGACCAGCTCGTCGTCCTCGCCCTCGGCGAGCTCGTCATCGCCGTCCTCGTCGTCGTCGAGCTCGTCGTCGTCGAGCTCGTCGTCGTCCTCGAGCTCCTCGCCATCGCCGGGGCCGGGCAGCGGCTGGCGCGCTTCGAGCGGCAGGGCGGGCGCCGGTCTGGCGGGCTCGGTCGTGTGGCCGTTGCTGGTGCTGGGGGCGCTGCGGGTTGCCGCGCCGGTCACCGCCGCGGAGCTCGCCTCCGCCGGCCGGGCCGCGACCGCCGGACTGGCCACCGGGCCGGATCCGGTCGCCGACGTCACCGACGGGACCGCGGCGCTGCGCCGGAGCACGGTCGGGGCGGGCCTGGCCGGGGCGGGTGCCGCGGCAGCAGCCGGAGCCGCCGTGGCGCCGGCCGGTGGCGGCGCGGCTCCCGCGGCGGGCGGCTGGTCGATGCGCACGACCCGCGTCTTGATCTCGCGCCGCGGCTTGACGTCGACGCTGTCGTCGTCGAGCTGCCGGGTCAGCGAGGCGCCGAGCCGGGACGCCTCGCTCGACGCCGCGAGCGCGGCCTCGCGCGACCGCAGGCAGTTGTCGCAGCGCCCGCACTTGGGGGTGCCGCGCTCGCCGAGGTACTCGAGGATCGCCTGGGTGCGGCAGCCCGGCGACTTGACGTACGCGAGCAAGGCATCGAGGCGCTGGCGATCGGCGATCCGGCGCGCCTCGTACTGCCGCGCGCGATCGGCGAGCACGTCGGGCTCCGGCGGCGGATCGGCGACGAAGTACAGGCCGCCCTCCTCCTCGGTCACGAAGTGCTCGTCCTTGAGCAGCGACAGCACGGTGCGCGTGCGCTGCTGGCCGACCCCCGAAGACAGCGCGACATTGGCGACGGTGGGCGGCGATTCGTCGGCGAGCCGGCTGCCGCCTTGGTGCAGCTCGGTGAACGCCTCGAGCGTCTCGAACACCTGGCGGACCTGGCGCTTGGTCGGGTACGTGCCCGACAGGAAGTACTCCTGGATCGCGACGTCGTCGGGCGAGAACAGGAGGACGCAGCGCGCCGGCTTGGCGTCGCGGCCGCCGCGGCCGGCCTCCTGCGCGTAGGCCTCGAGCGAGCCCGGCACGTGGTAGTGCAGGACGTTGCGGATGTTGGCCTTGTCGACGCCGAGGCCGAACGCGTTGGTCGCGACCATCACCAGCTCGGACGAGTCCATGAACCGCTGCTGGTTGTCGTCGCGCTCGCGCTTGGTCATCCGGCCGTGGTAGCGCGACACCGAGATGCCCCACCGGGTCAGCTGCTCGTACAGCTCCTCGACCTTCTTGACCGTCGCGCAGTACACGATGCCCGGAGGCGGCAGCTTCCTGAGCAGCGTCACGAGCGTCTTCATCTTCTCGTCTTCGTCGTCGAAGACGATCACCTCGTAGTGCAGGTTGGGGCGATCGAACGTCGTGGTGACGGTGAACGCGTGCTCGATCCCGAGCTGGAACAGGATGTCGTCGCGGACGTGGGGCGGCGCGGTCGCCGTGGTCGCGAGCACCGGCGGCCGGCCGACGTCCTCGAGCGCCTTGCGCAGCGACAGGTACGCCGGGCGGAAGTCGTGGCCCCAGGTCGACACGCAGTGCGCCTCGTCGACCACGAACCGCGACACGCCGACGCCGCCGCACGCCTCGCGCAGGAACACCCGGAACTCCGGATCGGCCATGCGCTCGGGCGTGGTCAGCAGGAGCTTGCCGCCCGGCGAGCGCACCAGCTCGTCGACCTCGCGGCGCTGCTTGACGGTCAGGGTCGAGTCGATCTTGCAGGCCGAGACGCCCTTGGCGACCATCTTGTCGATCTGATCCTTGATCAGCGCGATCAGCGGGCTCACGACGACGGTCACGCCCGGCACGACGAGCGAGGTCAGCTGGTAGAGCAGCGACTTGCCGCTGCCGGTCGGCATCACGGCGAGGACGTCCTCGCCGGCGAGCAGGTGCTCGAACGCGGTGGCCTGTCCCGGTCGGAACGTCTTGATGCCCAGCGTGCGCTGACCGATCCCGAGCAGCGCGCCTACCTTCCTGGGCAGGCCCTCGGCCTCTGGAGGCATCGGACCATCCAGCGAGTAGGTCGCCGCGGCGGTGCGCGGCCGCGGGGCCGGTATGGGTGCGGCGGCGACTTCTCGGGTCGCAACTCTCTTGCCGCGAGCCTTCTTCACAGGTTCCTTGGCCGGCTCGGCTGCGACGGTGCGACGCGGCGCCCGCTTGGCTTTTGCCGGAGCACGCGCCGAGCTACTCGCGCTGCGTCCGGCAGGCTCTCGCTTCTTGGTCGTTCGTGAACGCTTGGTCGTGGACATCCAATGTCCTCTTCACTCACACCGCCGGCCCAGCAGGAATCGATCGCGACAGCGACTGGAGGGCGCGACGCAGAGCATCCGGTGAGGCATGCCGGGGATCCCCCGGGTTCCGTTCCCCCCGGGTCCTTCCCGAGGTCTTTGTGAGCATCCTCGACTAGGACCGCTCCGCGTGGGCTAATCATCAGCATACCAGACTCAGCAGTGCAAGGCCCTAGGAGAAGATCCGCGCCGAACTGCGTGATATCACCACACCATGGCCAGTGACCGGCCGGTCCGGGAAGCCGAAAACCGGCTCGAGAGGTTCAACGCCGATCGCGAGCATCTGCTCGTGGAGGTCGAGCGCCGGGTGGTCACTCGCAAGATAGCCGAAGCACGCGCCGGTGGCGACGCCTCCCTGGAGTACGTGCTCAACGATGTCGCGTACTGCGAGATCCGCCGGCTCGAGGCGTCGCGCAAGAACGGTGCGGTCGACCGCTGGCGCGACCTGTCGCGGCGGCTCCTCACGATGACCGAGACCGACAAGGAGGAGGAGCTGCGCAACCTCGTGCGCCACTACGGCCGCGACGTCGTCGGTAACTTCGATCCGCGCGTCTACCGCTTCGCGACCGGGGTCGCGCCGCCGCTCCTGGGCTTCGTGTTCTCGCCGATCGGCAGCCTGCGCGAGGGCATGGCCGCGGTGCGCAGCCTCGACGCGCGGGTCCACGCCGACGGCGAGATCGCGGTCGCGCGCGCGTGCGCCGAGCGCGGCACGATCGTGGTCACGCCGACGCACTCGTCGAACATGGACTCGCCGGCGATCGGCCTGGGGCTGCTCCGCGCCGGGCTGCCGCCGACCACCTACGGCGCGGGCAAGAACCTGTTTTCCAACCCGTTCATCTCGTTCTTCATGCGCAACCTCGGCGCGTACCGCGTCGATCGCCGGCTCAAGTTCGAGCTCTACAAGGACGTGCTCAAGGAGTACTCGACCGTGCTGCTCGAGCACGGCTACCACTCGCTGTTCTTCCCCGGCGGCACGCGCTGCCGGTCCAACCTCGTCGAGAAGAACCTGAAGCTCGGCCTGCTCGGCACCACGGCGACCGCGTACAAGAACAGCGTGCGCGAGGGCGCGCCGCACAAGCGGATCTACATCGTGCCCGCGACGATCAACTACCGGCTGGTGCTCGAGGCCGAGACCCTGATCGACGACTACCTCGCCGAGACCGGCAAGAGCCGCTACATCATCAACGACGTCACCGACGACGGCGAGTCGATCGACCGCCAGGGCCGCGCGGTCGATCCGGCGAGCTTCGTGCGCGGCGCCGACGGCGAGGTCACCGACGACGACCAGCGCGACGCCGAGTACACCCGGGCGCTCGGCCGCCGGCTCGCCGCGGCGTATCCCCGGCTGACCGTGTTCCACGCGACGCACCTCGTCGCCCGCGCGGTCTACGACGCCATCGCCCGCGCGGCGGGCAGGCGCGACATCTACCGCCTGATCCGCGCGGCGCCGCAGCAGCTCGCGGTCGCCGCCGATCGCGTGGTCGAGCTGGTCGACCGGCTGCGCGCGCGGCTCGCGGATCACCCGGCGTGGGGCGCCGAGCACCCGCGGATCGCGGGCCAGCCGGCGTCCGCGATCGTCGACGACGCGGTGCGCGGACTGTCGTCGTATCACACCCGCCCGATCGTGTCGCGCCGCGAGCATGCGCTGCACGTCGACGACGTCAAGCTGCTCTACTACTACCAGAACCGGACCGCGCACATCCCGCCGGAGGCGGTGTGAGCACCAGGCGCGACACGGTCGGCATCGCCGGCGCCGGCCCGTTCGGCACCGCGCTCGGCTCGGTGCTGGCGCGCGCCGGCCGCCGCGTCGTCCTGTGGTCGCGCGACGCCGCCGTAGTCGACGCGATCCGCAGCGCGCGGAAGAGCCCGCGGCTGCCCTCCGCTCCGCTGCCCGAGCCGCTCGAGGCGACCGCGGATCCGCGGCTCGGCGACGTGCTCGACGGCAGCCACATCGTGGTCCACGCGATCGGCGCGCTGGCGGCGCCGGGCAACGACCGCGTGTCGCAGGTCATGGAGCAGGGCCTGCCGACGCTCAAGATCGGCGCGATCGCCGGGCCGGCGCTGCCCGACGATCTCGCGGAGGGCAAGTACTCGTCGATCGTGATCGCCTCGGCGTTCGACTAGGTGGTCGGCGAGGGCCGCCGGCTGCTCAACACGCCGCCGGCGCTGCGGGTCTACGGCTCGCGGGACGTGGTCGGCGTCGAGCTCGCGTCGGCGCTGTCGGGCGCGTACACCGTCGTGCTCGGCCTCAGCGACGGGCTCGACGTCGGCCCGGGGACGCGCGCGGTGCTGATCACGCGCGCGCTCGCCGAGGCGTCGCGGCTCGGCGTCGCGGCCGGGGCCGAGGCCCGGACGTTCAGCGGCCTGGCGGGCCTGGGCAACCTGCTGGTCCGCGGCGGCGATCGGCCCATGCCGAATCGATCCGCGGACTACCAGCTCGGGCGCCGGCTCGCCGACGGGGTCGTCACCGCCGATGCCGCCCGGACCGAGGGCGCGCGGGCCGCGCTCGCCGGCGTCGAGCTCGCCGCGCAGCTCCGGGTGCGCATGCCGGTGCTGCAGGGCCTCGCCGCGGTGCTCACCGGGCGGCTCGAGCCCAGGCAGGTCGCCAACCTGATCGGCGACTCGGTGGCGGAAGCCGAGTGATCCGCCGCGCGCGGGTGGCCAGGCTCGTCGCGCCTGCGCTCGCCGCGGTCGCGTGGGGGCTGCTGGGCGCGCCCGGCTGCGGCCGCGGCCCGAGCGCGCCGGTCGCCGCGCGCGACGGCGTCGCGATCGCGCTGTACTACCACCCGGGCGTGCGCTACGCGGTGATCGATGACCGGCGCTGGGTCGACGTCGCCGGGGACAGCGTCGTGTTCGACCACATCGATCCGGGGGGAGGGCTGTCCTCGCTGGTGATCGAGCCGCTCGCGGGCGCGCTCGAGATCGGCGCCTGCCTGCGCGAGCGCATCGCGCCCGATGCTGCGAGCGGGCTCGCGGTGCCGGCGCTGCGCTGCGCGGTGCGCGGCCGTCCGGGGCGCTATCTGGTGCGGCTGCTCTACATGTCGTGGGCGCTGGCCTATCGCGTCGAGCACGACATCGCGATGACCGCGCCGGATCGCGCGACGGTGGTGTCGCGGTTCGCGATCGTCGCCCCCGCGTGGCGGACGCGCGCCGAGGTCGCGGTGTTCGACGGCGTGGCGGGGGGCGAATCGCCTCCGCGCGAGCTGGCGCGCGGCACGATCGCGCTCGACGGCGGCACGGCGCTGCTGGCGACCCCGCCGCGCGAGGTCACCGCCCGGCTGCGCCGGATCTACGACGGCGCCGTGCGCAAGCCCGACGGGCCGGACACCCGCGATCCGCGCTGGGCGCGCGACTCGCACTCGGCGGTGTGGGTCTGGCTCGAGCTCGGCGTCCCCGGCCTCGCCCCCGGCCCGGTCCACGTCCACGTCGATCTCCCCGGCGAGGCGATCCGCGACATCGACGTCCCTGCCGCCGGCCGCCGCGGCGGCGCCGCCGAGCTCCGCCTGCCGCTGTGGATCGACGACCGGCTGCGCGGCAAGCGCGACCGCTGGACCGATGCGCCCGACGACGCGGTGCTGAGCGACCGGTTCCTGGTCTCGGTCGCCAACACCGGCGACGCGCCGCGCGAGGTCTGGATCGAGGAGCAGCTGCGAGCCGGGGCGCGCCGCACCGTCGGCCGCGCCTGGCCGAGGTCGCCCGAGGTCGACCGCCGCCGGCTGCGCATGAAGCTCACCGTCGCGCCCGGCGGGATCGAGCGCGCCGGCTTCGCGGTCGACTACGAGCGCTGAGCCGGAGAAAGAACGCCAAGAGATCTGGCGGACTTAGCTCATGGCGTTCGCTTGACCGCATCGCTTGCCGCGGGTAGGGTCCCCGTTCTCTGGCGCCATGTACCTGCAAGACCTCATCTTCACGCTGCAGAAGTTCTGGGCCGACCGCGGCTGCGTCATCGAGCAACCCGTCGATGTCGAGGTCGGGGCGGGCACGTTTCATCCGGCGACATTTCTGCGCGTGCTCGGTCCCGAGCCCTGGAACGCGGCGTTCGCGCAGTTCTGCCGCCGCCCGTCCGACGGCCGCTACGGCGAGAACCCCAACCGCGCGGGCGCGTACTATCAGTTCCAGGTCGGCCTCAAGCCGTCGCCGCTCCACGTCCAGGAGCTCTACCTCGACTCGCTGCGCGCGATCGGCCTCGATCCGGCGGCGCACGACATCCGGTTCGTCGAGGACGACTGGGAGTCGCCGACGCTCGGCGCCTGGGGCCTGGGCTGGGAGGTGTGGTGCGACGGCATGGAGGTCACCCAGTTCACGTACTTCCAGCAGGCCGGCGGCATCGATCTCCTGCCGGTGACCGCCGAGCTGACCTACGGCGTCGAGCGGCTCGCGATGTACCTGCAGAACGTCGACAACATGTTCGACCTCCAGTGGGACAAGCGCGTGACCTACGGCCAGCTCCGCAAGCCGTGGGAGCTCGAGTACTCGACCTATCAGTTCGAGGAGCTCCGCGCCGACCTCGCGTTCGCCGGCTTCGATACCTGCGAGGCCGAGTGCAAGCGCCTCCTGGCGCGCACGGTCGACGGTGCACCCCGGCCGCTGGTGCTGCCGGCCTACGAGTTCTGCATGAAGGCATCGCACGCGTTCAACTGCCTCGACGCGCGCGGTGCGATCAGCGTGACCGAGCGCCA
>VBLP01000045.1:0-6184 GCA_005887925.1 Deltaproteobacteria bacterium
ATGAAGTTGAGCTCGGTGGTCTCGACCAGCGCGGCGTGGGCGGCGATGACCGCGGGTGGGCCCTTGCCGGCCTCGGTGCCGTTGGACAGGAGCGCCACGCGCGGCCGGCGGTTCTGCGACACCAGCTTGGCGTAGGCCGAGCCCATCACGGCGAACCCGACGAGGTCCTCGGCGGTGGCGTCGATCGTGGCGCCGACATCGAGGATCAGCGAGAACGGATCGTCCTTCTCGCCGCGGCGCAGCTCGGTCGGGTAGACCGCGGCGAGCGCGGCGCGCCGCACACCCTGCAACAGGGTCCAGCGCCGGGCGCAGGCCAGCACGCTCGCGCCGGTGTTGCCGGCGGAGACCAGCGCGTCGCCGTCGCCGCGCGCGACGAGGTCGGCCGCGATCGCGATCGAGGCCTCGGGCTTGGCCGCGAGCGCCTCGGCGGGCTTCTCGTCCATCTCGACGAAGCTCGGCGCGTGGTGGACCCGGACGCGCGCGCCGTCGTGCCGCATGCGGGGCAAGAGGCGCCCGAGCTCGGCCGCGTCGCCGACCAGGATGATCTCGGCCGAGGTCAGCGCGAGCGAGGCCTCGGCGGCACCGTGCACGATCTCCTCGGGAGCGTGGTCGCCTCCCATGGCGTCGACGACGATGCGGTGCATGGCCGGCATCTTGCCATACAAATCCGCGGGCGGACGGAAGCCGCGGTCGAACGATCGCCGCGGCGTGCTCGCTCGGTCGCCGTGCGATCCCGCCCGCGGTCCGCTGCGCGATCATGACCGGAGGCAGCCTGTCATAGCGCGCCGAGGAACGCTTCGAGGTCGTCGCGCTGGCGATCGTGAAGCCTCGCCGATCGCGCGCTTGTGCTCCGACGTGCCGGAGCTGTCGGCGATGGACCGGATCGCCGGCGCAACAGCGTTCGATGACCCGCGCTACTTCAGATTGATCCAGGGGATCAGATCGGTGTTCGGCCCATCGGCGTGGCTCGGCGGCGGGGCCGGCCTGGCCGCATCCTCTGCATTCTCGGGCGCTGGCAGCGCCGGCGGCACCGCAGCGGGAGCGATCAGCTGGTTCTCGTCGAACTGGCTCGCGCCCCCGAGCGTCACCGACTTGGTCTTCGAGAACATGCTGCCGATGATCGCGGCCGCGGTCGCCGCGGCGGTCTCGGCCTTGCGCTCCTTGCCGGTCATGCCCTTGCGCTGCTCGGGGCCCGCGACGTGGTTCGACGAGTCGAGCACGGCATCGCGCTTGGCCGGATCGCCGGGCAGCTCCGAGAGCATCGGCATCACCCCGGGCCGGACCCCGCCGCCACCGGCGCCTCCCCCGACCCCGAAGCATCCACCGAGCAGCACCAGAGCGATCAGCGCGCGCATGCCTGGGACGCAAGCAGACCGCGTGCCGGCATGCACCGGCCTGATCTCCAGGGCTTACTGCGGTCGACGGCGTGGCGCAGGCACCACATCGTGGCACACGGTACAGCATGGTGCCGCTCCGGCCGCGGCACGGTGACCGACGGGCCACGGGCGAACCTCGCGAGCGCGACCGCCGAGCGAACTGTGTCGTGCTCGATGGCGTCACTGGATCCGATAGGCACACGAGGCCAGCGCGGTCTCGGAATGCGCGCGTCCGGTGGTGTCGTCTGACCTGTCGAGCCGTCGTGGACCGCGGCAATGACCGCGCGGCGTGCGCATGCTCGATCGCACGCGCGGCGGGCGCACGCGACGAGCGTGATCGATACCCGATCGACGCCCGGGGGCGCTCGGCGATCTTCTCGGTGAGCGTGGTGGTGAATCTTCAACACCCGCCGGCGCCCGTCACGCGATCCTGGCTGTCGACAGCGACCGCGGTGAGCGCCGAGATCGGCAATGTCAGCTCGAGCGCGGCGATGCTGTTGCGGAGTCGCAACAGGTGTTCCGCTGCGACACAGGCTCGCCGGGTCGGGCCCGGACGTAAGCGAGCGAGGCGAATCGCGACGCGCGTGGTTTGGTCCTTGCAGCCTGTCCGCGACACAGGACGGCGATCATCGCGCCGGCACTCCACTTTTGATGATGGGAAACTCGCGTCTGATCGCGTGCGGTGCGCTGCTCGTCGCCGTCTGTGCCGGAGCTCCGGGCGCGGTCGCGGCGGACGGCGCGGGGAACCCGTACACCTTCTATGGATCGATCGCGGAGTGTGCGTCGGCCCAGCGCGCGCGGTGCGAGGCCTGCGTGGCGGACCACTCGTGCGCGGCGATCACCGACGCCAGCGACGGCAACGCCGAGTGCATGACGCTGGGCGACAGCAACGGCCGCGGCTACTTCCTGATCTGCATCGACCTCGCGCTCGCGATCGACGCGGTGGCGAGCTGCACCCAGGCCGGCGCCCCGTCGTGTCCGCGCGACACGCACGCGAGCGAGTCGCTGGCATCGCTCGGCCGCAACGCCGATTTCCTCGATGACGCCGCGTGCGGCGGCGCCCTCGATCACTGCCTCGCGGAGCTCTACGGCGCGCCGAAGGGCGATTTTCCGGGGCCGGGCAGCGGCTCGGGCACGGCGCCGCCGCGTCACACGTCGATCGACTGCGGCGACGCGTGCAGCGACGCCGATACCAACTGCGACGCGGATCCGGACTGCGAGCTCGACGGACCGAGCTGCGATGATTCGGAGTCGACCGGTGGCGCGTGCGCGGATTCCAACGAGCAGTCGGGCTGCAGCGACAGCGGCGGCGGTGGCGGTGGATGCTCGGGCGACTCGGAGGATGCCTGTGGCGCCGATAATTCCAGCGGCTGCGACAATGGCGATTGCGGCGGCGGTGGCGGTGGTGGGGGTGATTGCGGCGGCGGTGGTGGGGGCGGTGATTGCGGCGGCGGTGGTGGCGGCGATTGCAGCGGTGGCGGTGGTGACTGCGGCGGCGGTGGCGGCGACTGCAACATCGCGGGCAAGCCCGGGCGCGGCGCGCGCGGCCGGGTGAGCCCGACCGTGCTGTGGGCGTTCCTGCCGCTGCCGTTCGCCGTGCTGGCGAGGCGCCGTGCGCTGCGCCGGCGGGCGGCTGCCGAGCCTGTGGCGGATGATGCGCCGGGCGAGGTCGCGCCGTGAGGCTCCCCGTCGTGCGCTGGCTCGAGGGTTACCTGCGCAGCGACATCGCGGACCTGCTCGCGCCGTCGTGGTTCATGTGCGTGGGGCTCGCCGGCATCGCGGCGCTGATCCTGATGCTCGTCCTCGGGCGGCGGCGCGGCATCGCCCCGGCCACGGTCGCGTCCGCCGTGCTGTGGTGCTACGTCGCCGCGGTCGTCGCGGGGATCGTCGTCCCGATGCTGATCGATGCGGTCGGGCACCTGGTCGCGACCGGCCGGCTCCGCCTGCGGTGGGCGGGGATGACGTCGTTCTGGGGCTACCTCGCCGGCGCGGCGGCGGTCGCGCTGGTGTGCCGCCGCGATCGCGTGCCGCTGGGCCGGATGGCGGATCTCGCGGTCATCCCGCTCGGGGTCGCGCTGGTCTTCGCGCGCCTCGGCTGCTTCATGGCCGGCTGCGACTACGGCCAGCCGTCCGCGCTGCCGTGGGCGGTGCAGTTCCCCGCCGGCAGCCCGGCATGGCGCGATCAGGTGCGGGCCGGGCTGCTCGCGGCCGACCGCACGGCGTCGCTGCCGGTGCATCCGACCGAGCTCTACGAGGCGATGCTCGGCCTCGCGATCGTGGCGATCGCGCTGCTGGCCGCGCGGCGGCTGCGCAAGGACGGCCGGCTGTTCGTCGTCGCAGCTGCGAGCTACGCGATCGGGCGCCTGTTCGTGGAGACCCTGCGCGGCGACGCCGGCCGCGGCATCTACGCGGGTGTGTCGAGCGGCCAGATCTTCTCGCTCCTGGTGCTCGCGGCGATCGCCGTCGGGCTGGTGCTGGCGAGGCGGCGCGCGGCCACGCTGGCGGTCGCGGCGAGCGCGCTGGTGTTCGCCGGCGCAGGCAATGCCGAGGCGCAGCCGGGGCTGCAGCCACCGGCGCTGCCGGACGCATCCCCCTCCACACCACCACCGCCGCCCCCGCAGATGCCGGGCGAGCCGCCGCCCCCGCCGCCGGTCGATGCTTTCTCGCCCGAACCGCCGCCGACCGTCGATCGGTTCTCGGCCGCGCCGGAGCTCGCCGAGCGCCCGCAGTTCTTCACCGGCCTGCTGGTCGGCGTCGCGACGCCGCTCAACCGCCGCGCCGGTCAGGTGCCGACGCTCGCCGGCCCGTCGCTCTCGCTCGGGTACGTGCCCGGTCGGTTCGGCGTGTGGCTCGACCTCGACAGCTACGCCAGCGGAGAGGCGACGCACGGCACGCTCCTGATCTCGGGCAGCTTCACGCAGCGGCTCACCCCGCGGCTGGTGATCGGCGGCCGGCTCGGTATCGGCGAGACCGAGGTCAACTTCAAGGATCCGGCGTTTCGCGATGTCGGCGGGCCGACGTTCCGGGTCGAGGCGATCGCCGAGATCGTGCTGGCCCGGCACTGGTCGATCTGGGTCCGCCCGCTGACGATCGACATGCTCACCGCCGCGGATCTCGGCGGGCCGATCACGACGTATCAATTCCGCCTCGGTGTCGCGTATCGCTTCGGCTCCCGCCGCAACGCCGCGCCGGCCGTGCCGGCTGTGCCGCCCGAGCCAGCGCCGCCGTACCCCAACCTCGACCCTCCGCCCGCGCACGATCCGGAGCCGGCCGCGGCGGCCGCGCCCACGCTGGGGGCCCCATGAAGCGCGTCGGATGGCGAAACCTTGCGCTGGTCCTCGGCGCGATCAGCTGCTTCCAGCTGTGGCGGGGCTGCACGCGCACCGCGCCGGCCGCGATCACCGCGGCGCCGGGCGACTGCCGTGAGCCGACCGCGTCGACCGCGTCGACCGACCGGGCCGATCTGCCGGCGATCGGCTCCCTCGCTCGCGCCGTCGTGCGACCCGCGGTCGCCGCCCCGGCCGAGACCGGCAGGAGCTTCCACGGATTCAAGATCCCGGCGTGGGTGATGCACCTCCTGCCGCAGCCCGGCGAGCCGCTGCGCGACTACCGCGATCGCATCCTGCCGCTCGCGCAGACGGCGATCGCGCCGCAGCGCGCGCGCGTCGCCCGCATGCGCGACGACTTCGCCGCGCTCGATGCCCACCAGCGCGCCGCGCTCGACGGCGCGGTGCAGGACGCCGCCCGCGCGATCCAGGATCGCGTGACCAACGGCCTCCTGAGCGGTGAGCTGCGCCCGGCCACGTTCAAGCCGATGACCGGCGTCGCCGTGGCCCGCGATGTCCTCGACATCGTCGATCGCGGCAACACCCGGTTCCTGAGCTCGCTGACGCCGGACCAGCGCACCCGGCTCGCGTCGCACCGCTTCGACTTCGCCGACTACCTGGTGTTCTCGGCGCGCTGGGAAGACGCGCTCGGGGTCCGGGACTCCGCAGCGCCGCGGTGACTCAGTTCGCCGCCCCGCTCAGCTCCAGCCCGTCGAGCGCGCTGCTCAGGCACGCGTGACCCGACACCACGTCGATGATCATGCTCCCGTTGTATTGCGGCGCAGGGGCATTGTCCGTACCGGAGGTGCTGAACGCATTGCCGGTCGTATCGCTGTTGTTCTCCGGATCGTCGAAGAAGCTGTTGATCTGCGTGCTCGCGCGCGCGGCGCTCGCGCCGACCCCGATCTTGAGTCCCCAGTCCGTGGCGTCCATACCTCTCAGCTCATCCCGGATGTGGAGACCGTCGGTCACCGAAGGCTTGGGCTGCGGCGAGCCCTTGCCACCGGGCGGCGTGACGTCGTAGCTCCCGCGGTTGCTCTTGTGCCAGCCGTCCAGCGCCTCGCCGGCACCCCCGGCCACGGCACCCACGCCGACGGTGATGAGCATGCTCCGCGCCCAGTCGACCTCCTGTCCCTTCGCCACCTGGATGCCATTGCTGGCCGCCTGGACCGCGGCGTCCCCGGCAGCGCCGGCGACGGCTTCCACGCCGATCGAGATCGCGCGCTTGACGCCTTCCTTCACCCCGTCGGTGAGCTTCTTCACCGCCTTGTCGGCGAGCTTGCTTGCCCCGCCGCCGACCGCCGCGGACACCAGCCCCGAGATCGCGCCGCGGAGCCCGGCCGCGAACACCTTCCCGACCTGGATGTTGCCCCAGCCGTTGGTGATGCCCTGCTGGATCACCTCCTGGGCGATCGCGATGGTCGCGCCCACGATGGCTCCGACGATCAGCCCGACGATGAAGCTGTGTCCCGTCGGGTCGAT
>VBLP01000045.1:6239-30516 GCA_005887925.1 Deltaproteobacteria bacterium
CGTAATATCGGGCGTTGAAGTAGTAGAGACCGCTCTGCGCGTCGAACTCCTGGCCGCCGAACCTGGCGCGGTAGACGTCGCTGCCCTGGCTGGATGTGATGTCGATGTCACCGAATGGCTTGTAGATCGTCCGCGAGACGATCTTGCCCGTTGCATCGGTGACGACCTGGGTGCTGCCGACGTGATCCTTGTGGAGATAGTACGTGCCCACGGCCGGGTGGCTCGCGACGCCGCTCGCGGGCGGGGTCGTGCTGGCACCCGAGACGGCGACCAGCGAGACCTCCGACCCCGGATGGGTGATCTGCACGGCCGGCCCGATCATTCCGGTGACGTACTTGGTGTGCAGCGTCTGACCGGCCGATGCACCGGCGGTCACCTCGTAGTCCTGTGCCACGTACCAGGTCGTCGTGCCGGTCGCGACGTCGGTCTTGCGCGTGCGCCGGCCCGAGAAGTCATATTCGAAGGTGCCGACCACGGCGCTGTTCTTCTTGACCTCGAGCAGCCGGTTCGCGCCATCGTACGCATAGTCCCACTGCGTGGCATTCTCGCCCGTGCTCGTCACCCGGTTGCCGCGGGCGTCGTAGCCGGCGGTGAACACGGTCGCGCCGGCCTTCTGACCGGCGGTGACCCGGTGACCGCTACCGATGGTGTAGCCGACACCGTCCTTGGTGAGGATGTCGCCCGCTGCGTTGTAGCCGTAGGTGAGGCTTCCGTAGGTGCCCGGGGCGTTCGCGGTCGCGAGCCGGCCGGCGGCCGAGTACGTGAACGTCCGGGTGGTGTTGTGGAACGGGTACGGGTCATACGGCGCGCCCGCGGAACCGGTCCGGAGATCCTTGATCTCGGTCACGTCGCCCAGCGGGTTCCATTGATACTGGTCATTGACCAGGACGGGAGAGGAGGCCGAGGCCGGGGCACCTACCGTCATCAGGTTCTTCGTCAGGACCCCCAGGACGGGATCGAAGGTGAGTGCCGCCTGCACGCCGTTGCCATACGCGATGCCGGTTGGCTCGCTGCGCGCGGTATAGCCCTGATAGGTCAGGTACGACTTCGAAGGCTGCCGCGTACCGCCGATCGCGTCCTCGAGCGCCACTGCAGTCATGTTGCCGCTGGGCTGGTACGAGGTGCGAGCGCGCGCATTGTCGGGGAATACCTGCTCGACCTTGCGACCCAGGGGATCGTAGCCGTACCGGAACACGAACGCGGTGGGCTGGCCGTCGAGCCGCACCTCCATGAGGTTCTCGTGGCCGTACGCATCATATCCGAAGCGATATTCGGACTGCACGACGCCCTGGGTCGTTGTCGTCACGCGATGGACGTTGCCGGCGAGGTTCGTATAGGCCGCCGTGCCATTCGCCGTGTCGTACTGGTAGTCCACCACCGTGGACTGCTGTGCTCCGGCCTTGCTCCAGGTCACGGTCTTTTGCCGGATCCGGCTGGTCTCGTCGTACGTGTAGCGGATGGTGTTGCCCGCGGCGTCGGTCTCGGAGCTCACGAGGCCGCTGCTGTAGCCGAAGCGCGTCGTTCCGGTATCGGGATCGCTCAGCTCTTTCTTGAGCCCCAGCGACGTGTACGTGGTGGTGTGAACCACGCCGCCCGGATCGGTCACCTTGGTCGGTCGGGAGATCGGGTCGTACTCGAACCGCGTCACCTGGTTCTGAGCGTCCGTCTTGCTGACGACCTTGAGCCGGCTGTCGAATGCATAGGACGTCCGTCGCGCGCTGGGCGTCCCGGACGCCTCGGTGCGGGCGAACGACTTGCCGTCCGGGTTCATCGCGATCGTGGTCACGATGCCCCCGGAGGTCATGCTCGTCGGGAGTCCGCGCGCGTCGTACGCGATCGTCACTCCGGGCAGTGAGCTGCCGGTCTCGGTCGACCAGTGCGGGAACGTCCGCCACCTGATCCAGCCCTGCGGCGTGTAGCTCGTGTCCTCGACGATCACCCGGCCATCCGGGCCCAGCGACTCCTTCTTGTACACGCGGCCGAAGCCATCCGTGTACTCTCTCTCCCAGTACCAGGGGCTCGTGGTGTTGCCGTAGTCCGCGCTCCAGTCGGTCCGGGACCAGATCGTGTTGACCATGCCCTGGCTGGTATTGGCCCACTCGCGGCGGATGAGCTCGACGCGCTGGTTCGGGTCGTCGGCTCGCGGGCCCTGCACGACCGTGAACCGCCCGAAGCCGTCCAGGGTATAGGTCAGCGTTCGGTTGTTGGGATCGGTCTGCGAGGTCATCTCGCCGAAGCGCGGGTCATAGACGAACCTGGTGATCAGGGCGGGCTGGGACCCGTTGGCGATGCGCCGCTCCTTGACGTAGGTGTAGCTGTCGTCATACACGAGCGTGGCGGTGTTACCGCTCGGATCGACGCTGGTGATCGGATCGCCCAGGCCGTTGCGGGTGATCACGTTGGCGAGCCAGGCGGTGTTCTGATCGTCGTAGCGCTCCTGCCGGATGACATTGCCCTTGCCGTCGTAGCTGCGCTTCTCCCAGGTCAGATCCTTGGCGGCGTCCCACGACGACAGCGTGCTGCCGTCCGCCTTCGACTGCTTGATCGCCGTGACCAGGCCGAGCATCCAGGTGCTCTCGCTGTTGCTGTACTGGGTCAGCGTGTAGAGCCGCTCGCTCGCGACGTTGACGTCGCCCCAGTCCACGAGCTTGGTGATGTTGCCATAGCCGTCGTAGGTGTAATTCTGTCGGGTCGAATACTTCGACACACCCGCCACCCAGTGACCGACGTCTGTTTGCCAGAGCAGCGGCTGAGAGACGTTGACGTACGGATGAAGGCTCGATGGGGGCTGGGTGTGGTAGGCATACGTCGAGGTCTCCAGCGTCGTGGAGCCCTGCGCCTTGACGATCGACTTGACCTGGCCGCCGAGAAAGCTGTCCTGGTAGTACTCGGTGGTCTGCTTGACGTTGCTCGAGGTGTCCAGCTTGTTCACCTTGGCGAAGCTGGTGATGCCGGGGCCGTCGCGACGGGTCTGCAGCCCCTCGTAGGTATAGCTGTGCCGGATCGAGTTTCCGTTCGGGTCCGACAGCGTGAAGGACGCGACCACCGAGGAGGTGGGCTGGAGCTTCACATCGGGGTAGGGGACGCCGGCCCCCTTGGTGTAGACGGAGGAGTCGGTCAGCGGCTTGTACGCGATCGCCGTCGTCTTCTTCAGCCCATCGGTCATCGCGGTCATGAGATCGGGATACGGTCCCTTGGACAGGTACACCCAGTAGTAGGTCGAGCCATCGGCGGACTTCTTGCGCATCGCCATGAAGTCGTCGATGCCATCCCCGTTGTAATCCCCCACGGTGATCTCCACGCCGGTATCGTTCCCCTTCAGTCGCGCCTGGTATTCGTCTCCGCCGGGCGTGTAGCGGTCGAAG
Organism: Deltaproteobacteria bacterium; assembly: GCA_005887925.1. Lineage (GTDB taxonomy): Bacteria > Myxococcota_A > Polyangia > Haliangiales > Haliangiaceae > JABFXX01. The sequence continues at coordinate 9,605 of VBLP01000045.1, forward strand.
GTACCGTCGCCCCGGGACAGGTAGACGTTGAAGCTGTTGCTGTTGTCGTTGCTCCAGCCACCCTTCTCCTGCCGGATGAAGTCCTGCAGGCCGTCGCCGTTGAAATCTCCGGGGATGATGTTGGCGCCGGGATCGTACCTCAGCTCCTCCTGATACTCGAGGCCCGGCGGTCTGGCGATGTCGAAATAGCCATCTCCGCGAGAGAAATATACCCAGAAGGTATCCTTGTTGTCGTCGTCCCAGCCGTGCCACTCCTGCCGGATGAAGTCCTGCAGACCGTCCCCGTTGAAGTCTCCCGGAATGATGTTGGCGCCCGGATCATACCGCAGCCGGTCCTGGTAGTCCCATCCCGGTGGCTCGACGATGTTGAAGTAGCCGTTGCGCTGGGAGAAGTAGACCTGGAAGGTGCCCGAGGTGTTGTCGTCCCAGCCGCTCCACTCTTGCCGGAGGAAATCGACGGCACCGTCGCCGTTGAAGTCTCCGGGAAAGATCCGCGCTCCCGGATTGTACTTCATGTCCTCCTGATAGACGGCGCCCGTGGGGAGGACCTTATTGAAGTAGCCATTGCGCTGGGAGAAGTAGACGCTGAACGTGTTGTCAGCGTTGCTCTTGATCCAGTTGTTCTTCTCCTGACGGAAGAAGTCCGCGACCCCGTCGCCGTTGACGTCGGCCGGGATGATGTTGCAGCCCTCGTCGGCCTTCAGGTCGTACTGATACATCCAGCCGGATGGGGTCTGGATATCAAAATATCCATCGCCCTTGGAGAAGTAGACATTGAAGGTGTTGGATTCGTCCTTCTCGTACCCGCTCTTCTCCTGCCGGAGGAAGTCGGTCAGGCCGTCGCCGTTGAAGTCTCCGGGAAGGATGTTGGCGCCGGCATCGTACTTCAGATCGACCTGGTACTTGTCCCCGGCCGGTGTGACGATGTTGAAGTCGCCGTCGCCCTTCGAGAAATACACGCTGAAGGTGTCGGTGTTGTCGCTGCTCGCCCAGCTACCCTTCTCCTGCCGCAGGAAGTCGGTCCTGCCATCGCCGTTGTAGTCTCCGGTGTGGACGATGACGAAGTCCGCGAGCATGGGCTTCGACTTGTTCGGTGCGACGATGTTGAACGTCCCGTTCGGCGTGAAGTCGCTGTAGCTGAACGCCGTGGCGGGCATGCAGCCGCCGCCGCCATCGCAGTCCTCGAGGCTGGTCAGCCGGCTGCGCTTCGTCGCCTGGCCGTAGCCGTAACCGAGCCTGTAGGTCCGGACGCGCGTCGTTCCCGCGTAGGTCTGGATCTCCTTGAGCCGTCTGGTCAGCTTGCTCACGTAGCCGGCCTGATAGGCGGTGGTCTTGTCGGTTCGATCCTCGTAGACGAAGTCGACCCGGTTCTTCGGGGCGAACGCCGGAGAGATGGCGGAGTTCGCCGTGTAGCTGATGCTCGCGAGGCGGTACTCGCCATTGGCGCTGTCCTCGGTGTAGCTGAACGTCATGGTGTTGCCGTTCGGATCCTTGACCAGGTTCAGCGCCCAGACCCGGACGCTCGCCGCGCCCGGGACCTGGATCCGCGAGTCCTCGGTCTTGCCGAACTCCAGCATCGTGCCGTCCTTGAGGTAGGCGACGAAATACTGCGGGCCGATGCCGGCCGTGCCCTGCGAGGTGACCTTGGTCCACGATTCGACCGCGGTGTGATACTCGGTGCCTGCCTTGCCGTAGGCTGCGTTCTGGGCGCTGGTCGACGTGAGCACGCCACCGCCGCTGTTCTTCACGGCGATCAGGCGCTGCCCGTCGAGCACGAACCGGTCAGCGGTGCTGCCGTCCGGGCGCTGCGTGTAGCTCACCTGTCCCCAGTACGGCTTGAGCTCGTCGCCATCGTAGTACGAAGCGGGCCCGACCCGGACGATGGTGGACACTCCCTGCAGCGACCAGCCGACACCGACCAGGCCATTCTTCTCGGCGCTCGAGTAGGTCAGCGCGAGCTTGGGCTGCACCCCATGCGGCCCGGGCGGCACGGTGATCTCGATACGAGCGCTCGCATTGCCGCTCGCGTCCACGGAGAAATCAGCCGGGGCGGCGCCCGGCGCAGCCTCGGCGATGGCCGGACCGGACATCACGAGCCAGACCGCGAGCGAGATGGTGAAAGACGCTCCGAGCCTGACCGGTCGAAGTGGTGCAACTGTCATGATGGTATCCCTTCCTTCCTGTGCATCGTCCCGCGTGCGACAGCTGGATCCGGAGAGACGGATAGATCGCCCTCCGACGAATCATCTCCGTCTCATCTGGAGGGATCTCGGGCAAGCCGGGAGTGACGTGTTGTGATGACAAATATTCCCATTAGGGCGTTAGTCGACATCGTGATTCCAGCGACCGCGCAATTTGGCACTGCAAGATGGATTTGCCTCTCGCAGGCGCCGCAGAACGCATCACTCGATGGCCGAGCTGCGGCCCGGCGCATCGCGCGCGCGGAAGTCGAGCTGCCGCGATCGGCCGCATGGCTGGATGGCACGTGGTTGCGACGATCGCGTCACCATCCGGTGATCCGGGATTCTCGTAGTTGGTCGCGGGGTTCACGGCATGGGGATTTGGCCGATTCACGACGGTGATGCACGGTTCACCGCTTCGGGTTCGTACCGCGAGAGGCTCGGGTGTGCGCGGGGCGCTGGCGCTGGCGGCCGGACTCGCCGGGTGCACGGCTGGAAACAGCGATTATCCGATCACGTCGCCGCCGGGCGGGCTCGATGCGTCCGGCGCGATGGGCGATGCCGGGCCGGACGCTGCGCCGGACGCGCCGGCCGCAGCGATCGATGCGCGGCCCGATGCCGCGGTGCCGACCGCGGACCTGTCGCTCGCGATCAGCGATGCGCCGGATCCGGTCGCCGCGAGCTCGATCGTGATCTACACGATCGACGTCACCAACCACGGCGAGCTCGACGCGAAGAATGTCGTGGTGACCCAGCGCCTGCCGTCGGGGAACGTCCAGTTCCAGACCGCGTCCGGCATCGGCTGGAGCTGCAGCGCCGCCGGGCAGATCGTGACGTGCACGCGCGCGACCTTGCTGGTCGGCGAGGCGCCGTCGATCGCGGTCGCGCTGACGACGCCGCCGACCGGTGGCTCGATCTCGACCTCGGCGACCGTCGCGTCGGACACGCCGGATGCCGATCACACGAACAACGACGCGAGCGCCACCACGACGGTGCTCACACCGGCCGATCTCGCGATCGCGATCGCCGATGCGCCCGATCCGGTCGCGGCCGGCGGCACGCTGACCTACACGATCACGGTGACCAACCGGGGGCCGGGAACGGCGACCGGCATCTCGGTGCTCGATAGCCTGCCGAGCGGCGTCGCGTTCGCGAGCGCCTCCGGCGTCGGCTGGTCGTGCTCGGCGGTCGACCGCGACGTGACGTGCCTGCTGCCGGCGCTCGCGGCGCAGAGCTCGTCGGCGATCGCGCTGATCGTGACCGCGCCGGGGAGCGGCGGCACGGTGTCCAGTACCGCGCAGGTCCTGGCGGTGACGCCGGACGGCAACCAGGCGAACAACCAGGCGACGACCAGCACCACGGTGAACGCCGCGGCGGATCTCGCGGTCGCGATCGCGGGCACGCCGGATCCCGTGCTCGGAAGCGGAACACTGCAGTACGCGATCGACGTCACCAACCTCGGCCCCAACACCGCGTCCGGCATCACGGTGAGCAACAGCCTGCCGTCGGGCAACGTCGTGTTCGTCGGCGCGACCGGCAGCGGCTGGTCGTGCGCGCCGTCGGGCCAGGTCGTGTCGTGCACCCGGCCATCGCTGCTGGTCGGCGCGGCCCCGACGATCACGATCACCGTGCGCGCGCCCGCCGAGTCGACGACGCTCACCGACGCCGTGACGGTCGCGTCGACCTCGTCGGACCTCAGCGCGGCGAACAACACCGCGACCGTGATGACCGCCGTGCTGTCGGCGGCGGATCTGTCGGTCTCGGTGATCGACGCGCCCGACCCCGCGACCACCGGCGGCGCGCTGAGCTACACGGTCACCGCGAGCAACGCGGGCCCGAGCCAGGCCGCCGATGCCTCGATCACCAGCATCCTGCCGGCGGGCGCGGTGTTCCAGAGCGCGACCGGCATCAACTGGACGTGCGACGCGATCGGCCAGCAGGTCACGTGCACGACGCCGGCGATGGCGATCGGCGCGGCCCCGGCGATCACGATCGTCACGGCCGCGCCGGCGGTCGACGGCACGGTCACCGAGACCTCGTCGATCACGTCGGCGACCGCCGATCCGAGCTCGGCGAACAACGCGGCGAGCCAGACCACGGTGGTGAACGCGCCGTCCGATCTCGCGCTCGCGCTGTCGGCGTCGCCGAGCCCCGTGCCGGCGCACGCGACGCTGCGCTACACGATCGGGGTCACCAACCTCGGGCCGCGGGACGCGACCAACCTCGTGGTGACCGACCGCCTGCCCGACGGCAATGTGCTGTTCGTCGGCGCGACCGGCATCGGCTGGACGTGCGCGCTCGCCGGCCAGATCGTCACCTGCACGCGGCCGCTCCTGCTGGTCGGCGCCGCGCCGTCGATCACGATCCAGGTCACCACGCCGGCGGCGAGCGGCGCCCTGATCGACCAGGCGACCGTGACCGCCACGACCGCCGACCTCGACCTCGCGAACAACACCGCATCACTCACCACCGACGTGTTCGACTCGGCCGACCTGTCGATCGCGGCGAGCGAGGGCCCCGATCCGGTGCGCATCGGGACCGACCTGAGCTACACGCTGTCGGTCGCCAACGACGGCCCGACCGCCGCGACCTCGGTGTCGGTGGTCGACACGCTGCCGGCGGGCACGACGTTCGTCAGCGCGGGTGGCTCGGGCTGGTCGTGCACCAGCCTCGGCCAGCAGGTCCTGTGCACCATGGCGAGCCTGGGCGTGGCGAGCTCGGCGCCGGCGATCGCGATCGTCGCGACCGCGCCGGGGACCGCGGGCAACATCACCAACCTCGCGACGGTGAGCTCGGCGACGTCGGACCCCGACGCCGCCAACAACACGGCCACCACGGTGACCCTGGCCAATGCATTCGCCGACCTGTCGGTCGCCCTCACCGACAGCCCCGATCCGGTGCAGGGCACGACGCAGCTGTTCTGCAACAACAGCGACTGCGTGCTCTACACCATCGACGTCAGCAACGCGGCAGCTTCTACAACGGCGTGGGCGACGGCTGGGTGTGTCCCGCGCCGTCGTCGGGGAAGCTGACCTGCACGCGCAGCGGCCTGGCCCTCGGAGAGGCCGCGCCGACGATCTTCCTGACCTGGAAGGCGCCCAGCCCCGGCGGCTTCTCGATCGTGGTGACCTCGACGGTGAGCGGCAGCTCGACCGATCCCGACGCGGCCGACAACACCGCGACCGAGGACACCACGGTCCGGCCGTAGACGCGAGATCGGAGAGATCACCAGCCGTTCGGCCGGCAGGCGCGGCCCGATTTCCGCGCTAAGGTGCCGGCCGTGGCAGAGCGCCTCTACATCGTCGACGGGCACGGCTACATCTTCCGCGCGCACTACGGGCTGATGAACAGCTCGCGCGGCGAGCGGCGCGAGGTCCGGCTGTCGACCAGCGAGGGCATGCCGACCGGCGCGCTCTACGTGTTCTCGCGCATGCTGATGCGGCTCGAAGAGGATTTCGCACCGCGCCGGATGGCCGTGGTGTTCGACGACAAGACCGGCGTGCGGACGTTTCGCGCCGCGATGTACCCCGCGTACAAGGCGACCCGCAAGGATCCTCCCGAGGAGCTCCAGGTCCAGATGGACTACTTCGCCAAGGTGGTCGGCGGCATGGGCTGGCCGGTGCTCGCGGTGCCCGGGGTCGAGGCCGACGACGTCATCGCGACGCTCGTCGAGCAGGCGCGCGCGCGCGACTGGGAGGTCGTGATCTTCTCCGCCGACAAGGACATCATGCAGATGGTCGGCGAGCACGTCTCGATGATCGACGCGCTCCATCAGAAGACCTATACCCGCGAGGAGGTCATCAAGAAGATGGGCGTGCCGCCCGAGAAGATCCCCGACTTCCTCGCGCTGGTCGGCGACACCAGCGACAACATCCCGGGGATCCGCGGTGTCGGCGACAAGACCGCCGCGAACCTGCTCGAGCAGTACGGCACGCTCGACAACCTGATCGCCCAGAACCCGGTCGTGCCGCGGATCTCGAACAAGCAGCCGTTCGGCGATCCCGAGCAGCTCGAGCGGATCCAGATCTCGCGCAAGCTGGTCGAGCTGCGGCGCGACGTGCCGCTGCCGGTGGTGCTGGACGACCTCGTGGTCGGCGAGTGGAACCTGCCGGAGCTGCACCAGCTGTTCACCGAGCTCGAGTTCCAGGTCCTGGTCGACAAGGTCAAGGTCCGGATGCCGCCGGCCGACGACGTCGTGGTCGTGCCGGCGCCCGAGATCCATCAGGTCGCGAGCGTCGCGCAGGCGCCCGATGCGCGGATCGTCGTGCGCGCCGATGCCATCGCCGAGCTCGCCGCGGCGGCGCGCACCGCCGGCCGGATGGCGGTCACCGTCGAGCTCGCGCCCGAGCGCCTCGAGCGCGCCGGGCTGGTCGCGGTGGTGGTCGCGGTCGGCGACCTCGCGCCGGCGTACATCCCGCTCGGCCATCGCTACATCGGCGCGCCGGCGCCGCCACCGCCGGTCGACCTCGCGCCGCTCCACGCCGTGCTCGGCGATCCCGCGGTCGCCAAGGTCGTGCACGACGCCAAGACCGTGATCCGCGCGTTCGCGATCGCCGGGGTCGCGGTCGAGGGCATCGTCGAGGACACCATGCTCGCGGCGTTCCTGCTCGACCCGACCGCGGAGGCCGAGCCGGGCGAGGCCGCGGTGCAGCGGCTCGGCGGCGTGCTGCTGCCGACGCGCGCCACGATCGCCGGCAAGGCGCGGTCGAGCCTCGAGACCGTTCCCGTCGAGCGCGCGGCGCCCTGGGCCGGCGCCATCACCCATGCGCTCTTGCCGATCGCGGCGCAGCTGCCGGCGCGGCTCGAGGCCAGCGGCCTCCTGGCCCTGTACCGCGACATCGAGCTGCCGGTCGCGCGCCTGCTCGCCGAGATCGAGCGGATCGGCATCTCGGTCGACACGGCCCACTTCAAGCTACGAGGCCGCCGGCACCACCGAGCTCAACATCGGCTCGCCCAAGCAGCTCGGCGAGCTCCTGTTCGACAAGCTCGGGCTCGACACCAAGGGCGTCAAGCGCACCAAGCTCGGCTGGTCGACCGAGGCCGACACGCTCGAGGCGCTGGTCGACGCCCACCCCGTGATCCGCCCGATCCTCGACCACCGCGAGCTGATGAAGCTCAAGGGCACCTACCTCGACGCGCTGCCGCCGCTCGTCAACCCCGCGACCGGCCGCGTCCACACCACGTTCAACCAGGTCGTCGCCGAGACCGGCCGGCTGTCGTCGCAGGATCCCAACCTCCAGAACATCCCGATCCGCAGCGAGCTCGGCCGCAAGATCCGCCGCGGCTTCATCGCCGCGCCCGGCCACGTGCTGATCGCCGCCGACTACTCGCAGATCGAGCTGCGCATCCTCGCGCACCTGTCCGGCGATCCGCTGCTCGGCTCCGCATTCCGCGATCACGTCGACGTCCACACCCAGACCGCGGCCGAGGTGTTCAGCGTGCCCCGCGAGCAGGTCACCGCCGAGCAGCGCCGGATCGCCAAGGCGGTCAACTACGGCCTGTCCTACGGCCAGTCCGACGTCGGCCTCGCCCGCGCGCTCGACGTCACGCGGACCCAGGCCGCCGAGTACTCGCGGCGCTACTTCCAGCGCTTCCCGACGATCCACAAGTTCATGGAGGACATCGTCACGCTCGCCCGGGCGCAGGGCGGGGCGCGCACCCTCCTCGGGCGGTGGCGGCCGATCCCCAATCTGACGTCGAAGTCGCCGCAGGCGCGGCACGCCGCCGAGCGCATGGCGCAGAACACCCCGATGCAGGGCGCAGGCGCCGACCTCATCAAGCTCGCGATGCTGGCCACCGCGCGCCGCATCACGCGCGAGAACTGGCCGGTCCGCATGCTGCTCACCGTGCACGACGAGCTGGTATTCGAGTCGCCGCCCAGCCTCGCCGACGAGGTCGGCGCGGCGCTCCAGCAGGAGATGGAGAGCGTCTACCAGCTCAGCATCCCGCTCGAAGTCGACATCGGCATCGCGGACAATTGGGCCGACGCGTAAACGCGGATCGGTGCCCCCGCTCGAAGGCTCGGCTATTTCTTCCGACAGGATCCCCTGCGCGGACGAGCGAGCCGGACACCAACGTCCCACCTATATTATTGAAGCTGGGATCCTTCGCGGGCCGCACCCGCTCGCGCACGACGCGCTGATCAGGCTCCTGCACCGCGTGGTCGCGGCGAACCGGGCAATCCAGGGCAGCACGAGACCTCGCGTGTCGGTGCCGCGCTAGCAATCCGCTACGACATCAGCCAGATTCGGGCGGCCTGGCGCATCGCTGCGTTGAGCGAGATCTGCTCGCGCTTCGCCTGGGCCTCCACGAGCTTCCACAACTCCACGGGCAGCCGGATGGATCGCACGGCGGTCAGTTCTCGGACTTCTCCGCGCCTGGGGCGCCCCGGAGCATGTAGACCACCAGCCGCTGCGATTCGCTCGTAGTAGGGATTCGAGGACGGTGGGTCGGAGCCGTCTTCGCGCTGCACGTCGACGACGATGCCGTTCTTGCGGATGTCCTCGTAGAAGGGGTTGCGGATGTCAGTCTTCCTCATGGGACCTTGGCTTCCTGGGTTCTTGAGTTGACGCGTCTCCGTGCTCTCTGTAGACGGGCGTCTGGATCGGCGGCGCTGCCCCTTCCTCGCAGGGGGCTCGAACTGCGCCTGATAGCGATTGCGCTCTGGTCCCGTCGCTCGTCGCGCGCTGATGATACGGGTTGCTGGAGGAGCTTCGGTGAGCATCTCGACGTGGACCACGAACAACAGATGCGTCGTGGCAGAGAGCCCGATCAGGTTTCCCCGCTCGGGATGCCCGCGGTCCGGAACGTACAGTCCCCTCGGATCGTCGAAGGCCGTCAGCGCGTCGCCGAATGAAACGCCGTGCTTCGCACAGTTCAAGGCAGCCTTGGCCGGATCCCAGAGGAAGCGCACGCCGAAATTGTAACACCGTTTCCGCGAGCTTCAAAGGACGGATCGACCCACCTGGGCTTCCTCAGGCGGCAGGATCCGAGCGGGCACGCCGCGCTCGATACTTGGGCAAGGTCGAGAGGCGCCAGTTGGGGACGGTCAGTGCCGAGCTCATCAGCTCGCCCGTGACGTCACCGCGGACGCGAAGGAAACGGACAAACGCGCGCAACGCCGTCACCGACAGCTTGACCCGCCGGGGAGCCACGTGTTGCGCGCGAGAGCACGAAGCGGTGAAGATCGTGGGCACGGATCGCAGACGGCGTCAGGGAACCCACGCCGAAACCGATGGTGCAGGAAGGCACGGATTTCTCATCGGTAGTTCATCTCCGTCGCGGGCGATGCGCCCTTCTCCCGAAGTAGGTATGCGCCGAATGCCTGCTCCAGCGCAACGCTCTCGTCGTCGACAACCGGCGTTGAGGCCGACGCAATGACCCCCGGCTTCGCGCAGATATCTCAGCAGCGAGCGCCGTCCGCGCCATTGCTCGCGGCTCTGCCCCCAGACATCCAGCAGCACATGATCGAACGGCGCTGGCAGCCGCGCCTGGCGCAACAGCGTCGCGCCGAGCCGCGCTGCCAGCGCGCGAGACAACGCGTTGTCGGGCTCGATGCAATGGATCACCTCGGTCCAGCCGAGCGCGTCGAAGGCGTAGTCGATGGTGGCGCGCGCGCCCTCGGTGGCGTAGCCGCGGCCCCAGAACTCGCGCGCGAGGCCCCAGCCGACCTCTGTTCCTGGCCAGCCTTCCGGCATCCACGGCCCGAGCCGACCGACCCAGCGGCCGGTGGCCTTCTCGATCACCGAGAACATCGAGAAGCCGCGCACCGACCACGCCCCGGCCACGGTGCAGAACCCGCGCCATGCCGCCGAGGAGGACTGCGCGCCGCCGAGGTAGCGCATCGTTTCCTCGTCGGCGGAGAACGCCACCCACGCCGGGAGGTCCTCGGCCTGCGGTGGACGCAGGACGAGGCGATCGGTCTCGAGCGTCGGGCCCGGCGTGCGCAGCATGTGAGTGATACTACGAGATCCTGCGGCCGAGCGGCTCGACCCGTACCGAAGCAGGGCGCACGCCGGACGATGTGCGCGATCCCGGTCGGCGCGGTCTCAGAACATCACGCTGCCCTCGCCGATGTTGAAGGTCAGGTTGGTGCCGATCGCGGCGGCGCCCTGCGATAGTAGCTGGCGCGCGGCGGTCAGCGCGGAGGTCCGGCTGGTCTCGCTGACCACGGACTGGGCATTGGTGAGCAGCGTCGACGCTTGCTGGAACGAGCTCAGCGAGGAAGCGTCGAGTCCGGGGACCTCGGAGAGGACGCGGATCGCATCGCCGACCTCGACGTTGGCGAGCCGGATCAGCTGGAGCTGGATGGCGATCTGCGTGTTGTGGAACTGCGGGATGATGGCGAGCTCGGCGTCGATGCGCTTGATCGCGATCGCCGCGTTGAAGGCCGCGTTGAGCCCGCGCAGGAAGCGGCCGACGTTGTCGATGTCGGTCGCCGACAGGTTGATCAGGAAGCCATCGGGGGCGTTGTGGAACGCCGCCGTGTCATAGAACGCGATCGCCTCCTCGATCGTGGTTGCGGTGGCGGTGTTGTGACCCGATGCGCCGACGATCGAGGTGGCGGTGTGGAAGAACGGGCCGGTGTCCGCGGACTCGATCAGCGGCGGGACATTGAACGTGCCATCGCCGAACGAGCCGTCCGGGTTCGCCGGCGTGGTGCCGAAGCCGCCATCGACCGGGAATGCCGCGAGCGCCGGATTGCGTGACGACTCCACGCCGGTGTTGAAGTTGCGATTGCCGCCCCCGACGTTGGCCCCGCCGTTGCCGTGACAGCCGTTGCAGCCGACCGCGAGGAACGTGGCGCGCCCGGCACTGGCGCCGGCGTCGGACATCGCCACGCTGGTCAGCGTCAGCTCGTTGCTTCGACCGACCCGCCGCATGAATTGATCGATGCGGTCGAGCTCGGTATCGGTCGCGAACACGAAGTCCACACCGGCCTTGCGGCGGAGCTGCTGGGTGTAATGCTGCCGGATCGCCCCGTTCATGAAGTCTCGCAGCGCGCCGGCTCCCGGTGCGCCGTCGCCGGACCATCCCGTGCGATCGGCCGGCGGGTTCACGCCGTTCGGCGGCCGGGTGACGCTGGTCGAGAGCGACAGGGTATGCGGCACGGTGCGCAGCACGAACTTGTGGGTCGGATCTTCGAGACCGTCGACGTTCTCGAGGATCAGGCTGAACTGATGCATCTGGGGCGGCTTCTCGAGAAGCTGGAGCGCGGTGTCGTTCTCGGCGATGAACAGCGGATCGGTGGACGGCAGGGTGGCGATGAAGGCCGGATCGATGGTGAGGTTTCTCTCGACCCGGTGGCACGTGGCGCATGTCCGCCCGTTGCCTCCGAACGGCTCGCGGAAGAACAGATCGGCTCCGACACATGTGTCGACGGTCACCGCGCCGACGACCACGCGCGGGTCGCGAGCGCACGCGGCGGCTCGATCATCGATCGTCGATGCGGCGATCGGCCCGGCCGTGGTCCCGGCCGCCGCCGCGGTCAACGACTCGGCGGGTAGATCGGGTGAGGTCATGGCATCGGGCGCCGCGCAGGCCGGCCAAGCGAATACGCCTGTGAGCAAGAACAACCTGTGATGTAACTTCATGTCTTCTCCTGATACGGGCCAAAGATCGGGAGTGCCAGCTCAGCACCCTCGCTTGTTCGGCGAACCTCGACGAATGGCTTCCATGAAAGAGCTGATTGCAGTCGGGTGTCGGGACACGGGGCGACCGCCGCCGCGCGGCAATCGACGGGACGGCAGGGCAGGAGTCGCCGGTGGTGCCCGGCGCCGGCGGCTCGATGCGCCGGACGAGCCAGTGCACGGACCGCGCCTGCGGAAATGTCGGTGATTTCCCTGGCTGGCGCCGGACTCGTGATCTATCGAGGTGCCAGCGAGGCGCTGGGATCGGCGCGGCGCCTCACCGTGTCGGAACCTGCAGGTTCCAGTCGTGACGAGAGCCACCTCTTGACGGTGATCGCGCGTGCGAGAAGCGGGATACTCACGGCCTTGTCAGCGAGCACTCGAGGAACGCAGGCAATCAGGGCGAGAGCATCGGATCGACGGTATGCAGTGCACCGGAGCCGAATCGCGTTCTGAGAACGCCTCGGTCGGCAGGAAGCTTGCCCTCAGCCGCCATCCGGCGTAGGTCACGCCCCGTGGGTGCCAAACGCGTGATCTCGAGGTGCGCTCCGAAGTGCCACTCTCCGAAGAGCCGTCCCGTCTCGATTACCTGCTGCTACGCAAGCTCACGCCGGAAGGTGAGCCGGTGGACAACAGCGCACAGACGCTGCGACACCTCTGGCCACTCTTGCCGCGCGTCTCGGTGGTCGAATACAAGAGCCCCGGCCATCCCTATCGGTCCGGTCAGCTCGATCGACTCTGGGGATACGTGCATACCTACTTCGCCAATCAGCGCGCCCTGCCTCGCCACCGCGCCGATGGTGCGCTGCTCACGCCGGCTGAGGGCGGTCCGGAGGTGCGCGCGCGCGAAGATCTCTGCGCCGTGCTGGTCGTCGCCGCGCGCGTCACCAGCCTCGACGCTGACGTCGAGGCGATGGGCCTCACATGGGAAAACCTGGGCAGCGGTTACCTGCGGGTGCACGACGGCCTGTTCACGCTGTACGTCGTCGAGCTCGACGTCGCCGGCCCCGCGGAGGGCGACGATCTGCTACACTCGTTCGGTCACGGGACGCTCCGCTCACCCGAGGCTCGCTGGTTCTGGATGGAGCTGGTAGGCTCAAAGGAAGCTGCGATGAACATGCAGGACATGGAAGGCTACAAGGAGCTGATGGACAAGATGCTCGACACGCTGCCCGCCGAGCAGCGCCTCGCCGGTCTGTCCCCCGAGCAGCGCCTCGCCGGCCTGTCCCCCGAGCAGCGCCTCGCCGGCCTGGACCGCGATCACCAGGCGCTCGCCTTGCCCGTTGAGGTGCTGCGGCTGCTGCCGGAGACGTACCTGCGCTCCCTCTCGCCCGAGGTGGAAGCGGAGATCCACCGACGGCTCCGCCAGAGCGGTCGCTGACGGAACCGCGCCCGTCTCCCGCTGCGCTGTATCCAGCCTCGACTTGGGTGAGCTTCGCCGACGTCGGTCGCACAGCATGAGCGGCTGATCGGCGACCCGCCGCGCGGCGGAGCCAGTCGGTGGCCGCCAACGCAGCCGCTACCACCTCAGCGGTGGCTCCGATGAGTGCGCGAGGAGCTCGCGACGGCGGCGGACTTCACCGGTGCACGACGAGCTGGTGTTCGAGTCGCCGCCGAGCATCGCCGACGAGGTCGGCACGGCGCTGAAGCACGGATAGCGTGGTTCAGCTGAGCGTGCCGCTCGAGGTCGACATCGGCATCGCCGACAACTTGGCCGACGCGCAAACGCGTCGGTGGCTGGGCCGCGCCTAGCGGCGTCGGGCTTGGCGGTCGGCTGTCGGTGTTTTCCGACCGACAGCACGAGAGCTCGTTTGACTTGGAGACCTCGTAGATACAAAGTAATCACGCATGAAGGCACAGATCGTCCGCATCGGCAATTCTCGCGGCGTGCGGTTGCCGAAGGCCGTCATCGAGCAAGCCGGCCTGATGTTCGCACCGTGAAACCATCGGGCCTGGGCCAATTCGCGCTTGCCGCTTCGACCTGATCCTCGTGGCGGGACGCGACGCCGGGCCGCTATTTCGATCGATCGCGGCCCCTGGCGGAAGGCTGCTTCGCAGCTGGCGCAGGCTTCCCTGCCGGCGTGGCGAGCTGGCTGGCTGACGATGCAAGCCGCTTCGGCCTCGGCGCGGCTCTCCTGGGCACCGAGGCAGACTGCTTGTCGCCGGAAGCGGTCTTGCTGGCCGGCGGCGCGGTCCTGGTGCGCGGCGCGGTCCTGGTGCGCGGCGCGGTCCTGGTGCGCGTGGTCTTCGTGCGTCGCGCGGGCAGCCCCCAGGCCGAGGCGAGCTCTGTGATCAACGCGTCGAGCCCGTTGTCCTGCGATGCAGGCGTTCTCGCGCTCGGCGCACTGGCCGGTTTCGGCTTCGCCGGCGCCGCGCGCCTTGCGCTCGCGCCGGGACGGCGAGCGGGGCTCGCTGCCGGAGGAGTCCGGCGCGGACGCGCATCGGCGGTACGCGACGGCTCGGCTACAGCTCGCTGCGCCACCGGGGTGCCTGGCTGCGCCGGCGCTTCGGCGAGCTCGATCCCGAACAGCGCGGCGAGGCCATCGGCAGCCAGGACGCGGGCAGCCGTCGGTGCCGCCGGCAGCTCGGTGATCGCCGAGGCGACCAGCTCGTCGAGCGATACCTGGCGCAGCGTGAACAGCAGCTCCGGCGCATGGTCGAGCCGCACGCCGACGCCGTACATCGCGGCCGCGACGTGCTTGCACATGGTGGCGTAGTCGGGGCAGCTGCAGTGGAACCGGATCGCCGAGGGGTGCGGGAACAGCCCGGTCCGGTCGGCGCACAGCCGGGCCATCACCGGCTCGGACAGCTTGCCGCTCAGCAGATCGATGCGCGAGGCGACGCTGCCGGAGCAATCGCGCTGGATCGCACGCCAGGCGTCGCGCTTGACCGTGTCGATGTCGATCGCGACGTCGTAGAGGCTCGAGCCGAGGACCTGCGCGGCGATCTTGCCGGCTTCGATCCGGAGATCGATCACCGAGCCGCTGCGCAGATAGCTGCGGCCGCGCTCGAGGCGGTACGCGAAGTCGCGGTAGCGCTCGAGGTTGTCACACCATGCGCTGCCCCAGAACGTGTGGGCGATCTTGCGGCCGGTGGCCGAGACCGGCGACAGCGCCTGGCCGCGGCGCGCGGCGCTCTGGACCCTGCGCGCGGCATCGGCGCGGCGCTCGGCGGCGGACTTGCGCGGGGCCCAGGTGTAGTAGCTTCCTGACCAGTAGCTCATCGGTCCTCCCTGACGGCGGCGCCGCCGTCCATCATCGCGCTCTTCAGATCGAGCGTGACCAGCGACATCAGCTCGGCGTCGCTGAGCTCGGTGAGCCGCAGCTCGGCGGTGCCCTCGAGCAGCTGGCGCGACAGCGCACGCTTGTCGGCGATCAGCGCGTCGATCTTCTCCTCGGCGGTGCCGCGGCACACCAGCTTGTGCACGAGCACGTTGCGGCGCTGGCCGATGCGGAACGCGCGATCGGTGGCCTGATCCTCGACCGCGGGGTTCCACCAGCGATCGAAGTGCAGGACGTGCGACGCCGCGGTCAGGTTCAGGCCGGTGCCGCCGGCCTTGAGCGACAGCACGAAGAACGGCACGTCCTCGTCGTCCTGGAACCGCCGGACCAGCGCGCTTCGGTCCTTGACCGCCGTGTTGCCGTGCAGGACGAGGCCGGGGCGGCCGAACACGCCGGCGAGGAAGCCGGCGAGCGGCTCGCAGGTCTCGCGGAACTGCGTGAACACGAGCAGCTTGTCCTGCTTGGCGGCGATCACCTCGGCGAGCTCGCGGACGCGCTGGAGCTTGCCGCTGTCGGCCTCGCGCCAGTCGTGATCGCCGAGCCACTGCGACGGATGGTTGCAGATCTGCTTGAACCGGAGCAGCGATGCCAGGACTGCGCCGCGGCGCTCGATGCCCGCGCTGTCGCGCAGCTTCGCGGCGAGATCGTCGACCGCCTGCTGGTAGAGCGCCGCCTGCTTGCGCGACAGCGCGCAGTACGCGGTGAGCTCGGTCTTGTCCGGCAGGTCGGCGATCACCGCGCGATCGGTCTTGAGCCGCCGCAGCACGTAGGGGCGGATCAGCTCGCGCAGCGGGCCGTAGCGGCGCCGAGCAGCCCGGGGTTCAGGAAATCGAAGATCGACCACAGATCGCCGACGCGGTTCTCGACCGGCGTGCCGGTGAGCGCGATGCGAGCGCGCGCGTCGAGCGCCTTCACGGCGCGCGTCTGCCGGGTGCCCGGATTCTTGATCGCCTGGGCCTCGTCGACGATCGCCAGACCCCACCGTGTCCGGGTCAGCCACGGCACGCGCGGCAGTGTGCCGTAGCTCGTGATCACCAGATCGATCCCGCGCAGCTCCGAGGTCTCGGCGGCAAGCTCTGCGGCCGGCATCACGGAGGGATGTGCGACGAGCAGGCGCAGGCTCGGTGCGAACCGCGCGAGCTCGCTCGTCCAGTTGCCGATCAGCGAGGCCGGCGCGACCAGCAGGTGTGGCGCGCCCGTACGGTTCGGCGCACGGCGCGAGGTCAGGAGCAGCGCGATGACCTGGATCGTCTTGCCCAGGCCCATGTCATCTGCGAGGCAGGCGCCGAGGCCGAGCTGGGTGAGCAGGTGCAGCCAGCGCAGGCCCACGGCCTGATACGGCCGCAGCTGGGCATGCAGTGCGTCGCCCGGATCGACGGCGGCGAGGCCGGCGGGCGTGCGCAGCGCGGCGAGCTGCTCGGCCAGCCAGGCACCGGCGATCACGCGCGGCTGCGCCGTCGCAGTGGCGGCGGCTTCGTCGATCGCTACTCCCGCCACCAGGCGCATCGCCTCGGTGAAGCTGATGCCGCCGGCCGCGGCACGCTCGATCTTGTTCAGGCGATCGAGCATCGCGCGCAGCTCGCTGCGATCGAGCTCGATCCAGCGCCCGCGCAGCAGGCGCAACCCGTCGGTGCCCGCCAGGAGCTCGGCGATCTCGCGGTCGGTGAGCGGTTCACCGGCGAGCGTGACCGCGGTCGAGAAGTCGAGCAGGGCGTCGCGGCCCAGCCCGCCGGCGGCCTTGGCTCCGACGGTGGCGGTCGCCTGCGGCCGCGCCGGGCGCCTGCCGCCCCAGCCGGCGGGCATTCGCACGACCACGCCGGCGGATTCGAGCCTGGGCACATCGGCGAGCAGGCGCGCAGCGTCGCTCGCCGACCACCGCATGGGATGAAACAGCTCGCCGCGCTCGACCATGTCCGATAGCCAGGGACAGGCCTCGGCGGCGCGACGCACCGGGGCGAGCAAGCTGGCGAGCTGCGCCTTCGCGCGCGCACCGGCGTACTCCCGCAGCGCCTGTCCGAGCGGGACGTGCTGCGCGGTCGCGCGGGCCGAGAGCCGCGTGGTGTAGGTCGCCAGGAACGCGAACGGCGCGTCGTCGTCGCCGCGGTTCTCGGCGAGGTTGAAGTGTACGCGTCCCACGAGGTGCCACGCCGCGTGGCGCGCCTGGAGGAACTCGGCGATGCTGGTGCCGGGCTGGCTCGCGACGGCGGCGGTGAACGCCGCGTCGAGCGCGCTCCAGTGCTCGGTGAGCAGCGCGGTGTCGACGTACTCGCCGCCGGTCATCGGCGGGACGGCCGCGGCCAGCGCCGCGAGCGCCGCCTCGTCGGGAGGTGCGACCGGCGCGGACGTGTCCTCGCCCCGCGCGCACACCGCGGCCACGTAGCGCGTGGCGAGATCGCGCCAGTAACCGAGCGCCGCCGGGAGCGGGGTGGTCACTTCGGCCGCCCCGAGCTGAAGCAGGCCGGCCCCGGCGCCGGCCTCGAACGCCGCGGCGATCCGTACCGCCGCGTCCTCGGCGATCGGGTCCTCGCCATCGGCGTCGATCGCGCGGACGACCAGGTGCCGGCCGGGTGTGATCGACAGCGCCAGACGGATCGGAGCCTGCACCGGCCCGCGATCTTCCGCAGATCGGCCTGCGAGTCGAGGACGTTGTGCCGCCATTCGTGGACCTGATACCACGCCCCGCTGACATCGCAGCCCGCGACGACGGGACCGCGGTGGTCAGGCGCAGTCGTCACCGGCTTCGACGCCGTCGTCAACGGATCGGCCGGTCCGCCGTCCTGTGGTCATGCGAGCATCGATCGTCCTGTTCACGATGGGTTGCCATGCGGCCGCGACATCCGTGCCGGTGGCCACTCCCGGCTCTACACCGCGACGACCCGGCGGCCGTCAGTTGATGAGCAGATCGAAGGCGCGCTGCTTGCGCCAGCGGTAGATGCGGAAGTCCGAGTCGAGGGTGAGGATCCGGCCGGTGCCGAGCTCGTCGGCAAGTTGCACGAGACAGGCGTCGGCAAAGTCCATCGGAACCCGCGCGTACCGCTTCATGAGGAGGCGTATGCCGCGAGACGCACCGGTCAGACGGAACGGGATCTCGAATACGCCGGACTCCACGTTATCGAGCACGGCGTCGGCTGCGCCGTGGATCTCGCGGAGCAGGTAGCAGGCCTCGGCGATCACGGCCTCGCACGTGACCAGAGGCGCTGCGATGGATTCGGTGGCCTCGACACAGCGAGCGTGGTTGCGCTCGCTGCGGTCCAGGAGGGCGACGATGACGCCGGTGTCGAGAACAACCGGTGTCATGACCGGCCGAAGCCGGAGAGGTGCGCCTTGTTCGATCCGAGGTCGCTGCGGCCGGACGCAAAGCGGCCGATGCCGCGAATGCGGCGTGGCTTGACCGGCGCGGCTCCCTGGGTGACCAGCTCCAGCCCCTTCCGGACGAGCTGCGAATCGGTCAGTCCGGTCTGCCGTCGCAGCCGCGCGAGTGCGGCCGCGGTCGCGGCGTCGATGCGCGCCTGGACGATCCTCACGTCATACAGCGTACTCGATGTATGACACGGCCGCAAGTGGCAGGTGCGTCGCGCGCGAGCCGCCGGGCTCAGGTCCGCTCGACGTCGCGGGGGGGCGGACCGGCGATGCTCGAGCGGCGCTCGAGCTGCTGCATGCGCCGCTGCAGCTCCTCGATCTGGCGGCGCAGCTGGTCCTGGTCGCCGCCGGGCGGCAGCCAGTGGTCGAGATCGGGGAGGTTCTCGAAGCTGTCGGTTCCCGCCAGGCAGTCCGGGCAGGCAATCTCCGGGTGGGAGTACGGCTCAGGTGCGGACGCGGTGCACGATGCCGCCGGTGTAGTGCTGGAAGTCAGCGGATCCCGGCATCGCGATCGCGAAGTCGATCGCGAGCTCGTCGGATCCGTGCAGCTCGTAGCGCAGCCGGAACCGCGGCTGGCCGGCGGCCGGATCGCTGAGCAGCTCGATGCGATCGGCGGTTGCGGTGATCGCGTACTGGATCGCGTGTCCTTCGTTGTCGAAGTAGCTGGCGCGCAGGCCCGCCGGGGTCGCGAACACGATCATCAGATCGTCGTGGTGGCCCTGCGGGCTGTCGTTGCGGCTGTGGCGAATCAGCACCTTGCCGCCGAGGTCGGGCGCGAGCGTGAACCAGCCGCTGGCGTGGCGGTCGGGATCGTCTCCCTGCCACCGGCCGAGCAACCCGCGCAGCGGCTCGAAGGCGGCATCCGGGGCGATGGCTGCGGCGGGGCCGGGGGCAGCTGGAGCGGCGCCGGCCGGCGCCGGCGAGACGGGCGACGATGCGCCTGTGCCGGTGGTGCAGGCAGTCAGGAGGACGAGGAAGAGGGTGCGCATGGGGAGCCTCACAGATGCGATAGATCGATCGTCGCCTGCCAGATGTCGCTGGCCCCGAAGATCGCGCGGGCCCAGGCATCGTCCGGGCCGATCTGGCTCGAGTACCAGGTGACCAGGACGCGGTCGCGGTCGATCGGGGCGACG
Source organism: Deltaproteobacteria bacterium (assembly GCA_005887925.1). Taxonomy (GTDB): domain Bacteria; phylum Myxococcota_A; class Polyangia; order Haliangiales; family Haliangiaceae; genus JABFXX01. Next base: position 29,188 of record VBLP01000045.1, read on the forward strand.
CCGGCGTACGAGGTGTCGCCGGCCGACGGCAGCTCGCCGTGCTCGACGATCGCGAGGTCGCCGCCGTCGAGATCGCCGGTCAGCTCGTACAGCGCGGTGCGCTTTCTGCCCTCGGGCTCGATCAGGTGCTTGCGCGCGACGACGAACAGCCGGCTGCCGTGGAAGAACGCGACCGGGCCGTCGAGCCGGACGCCGTCGAGCTCGCGCGAGCAGTCCCAGCTCGAGAACGGCGGCGCGGCCCAGCACACCTTGGTGCGCAGCCGGCCGACGTTGCCGAGCAGCTCCTGATCGTTGCCGTCGATCCGCACGAGCGCGAGCAGCTTGCCCGACGGCACGAACACGAGCTCGGTCTCGAGCGGCGTGTCCTCGGCGCGGCCGTAGATCTGCGCGCCGCGGCTCCAGGCCGTGCCGTCGACCGACGAGAACAGCGCGACGCTCCGGTCGCCGTCCTCGTAGGCCGCGCTGTAGTGCACGCCGGCGGCGTCGTCGCGGATCCGCCAGTAGCTCCACATCTCGGGGCCGATCGGCGCGAGCGGGCTCCAGGTCTGGCCACCGTCGGGCGACACCGCGCCGACCGCGATGGTGTCGACGTCGCTGTCGCGCGTCGAGGTGACGGGCAGCCGGGTCAGCGCCTTGAGCGCGAGCCGGCCGCCGATCTGGTAGAAGCACGGGTCGCGCAGGTCGCGGCCGTCGATCGCGGGCAGCACGGCGAGCAGGTTCCAGGTCCGGCCGTGATCGTCGGACCGCGAGATCCGGAGCGAGCTGTTGGGCCCGAGGATCTGGCTCATCGCGGTGCGGTGGACCAGGTAGGTCGCGCCGTCGAACACGGTGAGGTCGGTGTTCTCGTTGTGCGGACAGATCGCCGTGCGGCAGTCGCTGGCGTCGGCGTGATAGCCGTCGACGATGATGTGCGTGTCGGTCAGCCAGTCCCCGCCGCCGCACGCGGCGCACAGACCGAGCAGGAGCCAGGACCTCATCGCAGGCTTATGCCACGGTGTCGACGCGGCGGAAACCGCCGGCCCCGATCATCGCCGCGGAGCGCGCCGGGTCGACGTGCGGCGCGCCGTCGCGGCCGGTGCGCGCTTGCCCGTGGCGGCGGCGGCTCGCTTCGATGGCTTTCTCGCGACGCTGGCGCGCTTGGCGGGGGCGGCCGACGCGCGCCGGGGGGCTGGCGCTGCCGAGGCCGGCGCTCGGGGCGTGGCCGACGCGCGCGCCGGTGCGGGCTGGCTCGCGCGCTTGGCGGCCTTGCGCGCCGGACGCGTCGAGCGCGCCCTGGCCGCGGTCTCCGCCGCCGCGGCCATCGATCGCGACTTGCCGTTGTGGCCGACG